>CAKTIN010000071.1 GCA_934565775.1 uncultured Oscillospiraceae bacterium | reverse complement strand
CACACGCCCGAAATGCACAGAGCAGAATTTGGCAGCAGTTGCGTTGGGAGATGTGCATCATGCCGCCCGATGGTGCCAGACATAACCAGATGATGCAAGCATGACCCAGTGCGCCGGGCATAACCCGATGGTGCGGTGTGAAGCAGGAAATGTGCGGAAATATGTGTAGATTTTCAAATTACGATTGGTACACGCCAAAATTGTTTCTAAACAGTTTGGAATTTCGGAAGGCCCAAGGCTCCCTTGTGGAAAGGGCGGGTGCAACCCGCTGCGGATCAAAATAGGACGCTTGCCGGTAGCAAGCGCACCACAAGTATAAAAATCTTTGATCTTTGACTGAGGGATTGAACGTCAGAACCGGGAGCGCCGGACCGCAAGGCCCGGCGCGCTGTTATTTTGCGGCCTCCAGCCGGGCCTTCAGGGCTTGGATAAAGCCGGGGTCCGTGCCGCAGCAGCCCCCCAGGAGCTGCGCCCCCAGGGCGCGGCAGTCCGCCAGGATCCCCGCGAACTCCTCCGCCCCCATGGGATACACCGCCCGGCCCTCCGGGCCGATGACCGGCAGCCCCGCGTTGGGCTTGGCCAGAAGCGGCCCTCGGACCTGCCGCCGGAGGCGGGAGACCAGTCCCGGCAGCTCCGGCCCGGCGGCCACGCAGTTGAAGCCCACGGCGGCGGCCCCGGCCAGCTCCAGCTCCCGGAGCACCGACCCGGCCTCCCGGCCGGAGAACAGCGACCCGTCCGGCTGCATGGTGAAGCTGTACAGCACGCACCCCGCTCCCTCCAGCTCCGCCGCCGCGGCAATGGCCTCGGCCTCCGCCGGATACAGCAGGGTCTCCGCCGCCAGCAGGTCCGCCCCGCCCTCCAGCAGGCCCCGGATCTGCCTGCGGTAGATCTCGATCATCCGGTCGGTGTGCCCCTCGTCCCAGCTGTCCATCTCTCCGGCCAGGGTGGACAGATCCCCGGCCACCAGCACCCCCGGCTCCGCCGCCTGGCGGGTCAGGGCGGTCAGGGCGGCGTTGACCGCCTCCACATGGCGCTCCCGGCCGGACTTTTTCATGGACAGCTCCTGGCATTGCAGGGTGGGCGTGTACAAAACCCGGCTCCCCGCCCGGACATAGGCCCGCTGAAGGGCAACCAGCGCCTCCGGATGCTCCAGCACCCACAGATGGGTCTCAGCCCCCCGGGGCATCCCCTGCTCCAGCAGATAGGACCCCGTCGCCCCGTCCAGCAGCAGAGGCCCGGCCCCCAAAAGGCCCCAGAATTCCTCTTTTGTCATATTCCGGCACATCCTTTTTCTCAAATTTGGTCTCATTATAGCATACCCTCCCAAAAACGCAAGGAAAACCGGGGCGCCAATCGTATCATTTGCCTTTTTTGCGGAAATGCCTTGCATCTTTATGAATTTCGCCTATAATAGGTAGCATACGACTATTTTACAGAGAAAGAGGCAAATGAATCAATGAGTGAACCGGTGACATTGAAAGAGAACAAAATGGGCACCATGCCCATGGGAAAGCTCCTGCTGCAAATGGCGATCCCCCTGGTGCTGTCCATGCTGGTCCAGGCGGCCTACAACGTGGTAGACAGCATTTACATTTCCAATTACAGCGACAACGCCCTGACGGCCCTGTCCCTGTCCTTCCCCATCCAGAACCTGCTCATCGGCTGCGCCACCGGCATCGCCGTGGGCGCTACGGCCATGATCTCCCGGTGCCTGGGCTCCAAGAATTACGAGGAGGCCAACCGCACCGCCGCCACCTCCGTCCTCCTGGCCGGGGCGGCCATGGTGCTGTTCCTGCTCTTCGGCCTGTTCCTGGTGGAGCCCTTCTTCCGGATGCAGTCCGACGTGGAGGCCACGGTCCAGGCGGGCATTTCCTATCTGCGGATCTGCACGGTGGCCAGCGGCGGCATTCTGGGGGAGGTGCTCTTTGAGCGGTTCCTGCAGTCCTCCGGCCGGACGGCCTACACCATGGCCACCCAGGGCGTGGGCGCGATCATCAACATTATTTTCGACCCAATCTTCATTTTCGGCCGCTTCGGCTTCCCGGAGATGGGCGCGGCGGGCGCCGCCTGGGCCACGGTCCTGGGCCAGTTTGTGGCGCTGATTCTGGCCTTCTTCTTTAACCACAGGAAGAACCCCGATCTGAAGCTGACCTTCCGCCGCTTCCGTCTGGAGTGGGCCATTGTCCGCCCGGTGCTCACCGTGGCCCTGCCCACCATCATCATGATGTCCGTGGGCTCCATTATGACCTTCGGCTTCAACCAGATCCTCCAGGGCTTCAGCGAGACCTCCACCAACGTGTTCGGCGTGTATTTCAAGCTTCAGAGCTTCGTTTTCATGCCCATCTTCGGCATGAATAACGCCATGATCCCCGTCATCGCCTATAATTACGGGGCGCGGAAGCCCCAGCGGATCATGAAGGCCGTGCGCTACTGCGCCATTGCCGCCACCTGCGTCATGGCCCTGGGCCTGGCCGCCTTCCAGCTGATCCCGGACGTGCTCCTGTCCCCCTTTGGGCACAGCGAGGAGTTCCTGCGCCTGGGCGCCATCGCCCTAAGGATCATCAGCCTGTCGTTCCTGTTCGCCGGGGTGTGCATCGTATTCGGCGCCAGCTACCAGGCCCTGGGCAACGGGATCTACAGCACCATTGTCTCCTTCGCCCGGCAGATCGTGGTGCTGCTGCCGGTGGCGTACCTCCTCAGCCGCACTGGGAACGTGGATCTGGTGTGGTGGTCCTTCCCCATTGCGGAGGTCGCCAGCACCCTGGTGTCTGTGTACTGCTTCATCCGGCTGTACCGGCAGAAGGTGCGGCCCCTGTTCCTGGAGGAAGCGAAATAAAGTGCCCGCCCCCGGGGCCTCCCGGGGGCGATTTTCGTGAAAACAGACCGCTTGCGAAACACCGCCCGGTGTGCTATAATGCGGAGACTTACAAAAAGAGGAGAATCATTATGCGTGAATTCAAGTGCATCGGCTATTTTTCCCATTGGAACGGCGGCTTTGAGGAGAAGCTCCGCTTCGACATTCTGACCCATGTGAACCTTGCCTTCGCCATCCCCACCGCTCAGGGCCATCTGATCCCCCAGGAGCACCCGGACGTCGCCCGGAAGGTGGTGGCTATGGCCCACGCCGCCGGGGCCAAGGCCTGCATCAGCGTGGGAGGCTGGAGCTATCTGGACGTGCCCCTGGAGGCGACCTTCCGGGAGGCCACCAACACCCCGGAAAAGCTGGAGGGTCTGGCCCGGGAGATCGTCCTGCGGATGGACGAGTTCGGCTTTGACGGCGTGGATATTGACTGGGAGTACCCCCGGCCCGGGGACGGCTCCAAGGAGCAGTATGAGGCCCTGATCTCCCGGCTGCACGAGCTGCTGCATCCCCGGGGCAAGCTTCTGACGGCGGCGGTGTTCGCCGGGGTGGACAGCCAGGGCCAGCCCCTGGACGTGTCCGCAGCCCAGGACCGGCCCTCCTTTGACAAGCTGGACTGGCTGAATCTCATGACCTATGACTGCGACGGCCCCGTCCACGCCGGCTATCCCTTTGTGGTGAACTGCGTGAACTACTGGGTCCGCACCCGGGGCTTCGAGCCGGAGAAGCTGGTGCTGGGTCTGCCCTTCTACGGCCGCCCCGCTCCCGCCCCCTTCTACCGTCTGCTGGAGGCGGATGCCGGAGCCCTGGAAAAGGACGCCGCCGTCCTGGACGGCCGGGAGGTCCACTACAACGGCCGGGACACCCTGCAAAAGAAGGTGGCCCTGGCCAAGGCCGAGGGTCTGGGCGGCGTGATGATCTGGGACATTGCCGAGGACGCCCCGGACCGCAGCCGGAGCCTGCTCACCGCCGTGGGCCAGGCGCTGTAAAGAAGCAGAACGGGGCTGTTCTCCAGGAGAGAACAGCCCCGTTTTGCTTGCCTGTCCGGCAGTTTTGTGCTAGAATAGAGGAAAAAGAGGACAGCGGGAGGGAGCGTCATGGCCTATCATATTGCCATCTGCGACGACAGCCCCCGGGACATTGCCCTGAACCGCGCCCTGCTGGACCGCTGGGCCGCCGCCCGGGGCCTTGCCCTGGAGGTGGAGAGCTTTCCCTCCGCCGAGCAGTTCCTGTTCCGCTTCGGAGCGGACAAGAGCTTTGACATTCTCCTGCTGGACATTGAAATGGGCCGGATGGACGGCGTGAGCTTGGCCCGGCGGATCCGGGCGGAGGACCAGCGGGTGCAGATCATCTTTCTGACCGGCTACTCCGACTATATCGCCGAGGGCTACGAGGTGGCGGCGCTGAACTATCTGATGAAGCCCATCCAGCCGGAGAAGCTGTTCGCCGTCCTGGACCGGGCGGTGGAAAAATGCAGGCAGAACGAAGCCTGTCTGAATCTGGAGCTCTCCGGGGAGCTGGTGCGGATCCCCCTGTACGAAATTCTGTATCTGGACGTGCATCAGAACTATGTCACCGTCCACGCCGGGCGGGACTACACCCTCAAGCGCCCCCTGGGGGAGTTTGAGCGGGAGCTGGGCCCGGGATTTTTCCGGGCGGGCCGGGGGCTGATCGTCAGCCTGCGGCAGGTCCGCCGGGTCACCCGGACGGAGGTCACGCTGGCGGGGGGCATCGTCCTGCCCCTGCCCCGGGGGGCCTATGAGCCCCTGAACCGGGCGATCATCGCCCAGACCTAGGAGGGCGCCCTGTGAAATTTCTGGACAAACAAATCGACAAGCGCATCGCCGCCTATCAGCAGGACCTGGTGGAGACCCACTACCGGGAGGTGGAGAATATGTACCGCCAGATGCGCACCTGGCGGCACGACTACCGGAACCACCTGCAGGTGCTGAAGGTCCTGGCCGCCAACGGGGATCTGGCCGGGATTCAGAGCTATCTGGACGAGCTGGACACGGGGCTGACCGCCCTGGATCTGGCGGTAAAAACCGGCAACCCCATGGCCGACGCCATTCTGAACAGCAAAATATCCCTGGCCCGGTCCCGGGACATTCCCGTGCGGGTGGACGCCCACATCCCCGTGAAGCTCCGGACCTCGGAGCTGGACCTGTGCTGCATCCTGGGCAATCTCTTTGACAACGCCATGGAGGCCAGCCTGGCCCTGCCCCCGGCGGAGCGGCTGATCCGGGTGTATATGGACATGAAGGGGACCCAGCTGTACATCTCCTTTACCAACTTTGCCCCGGGGAAGAAGCAGGAGAAATCCGCCGGGCGCTTCCGCACCACCAAAGGCCAGGGGCACGGCTTCGGCCTGGCCAGCATCGACGCCATTGTGGAGCGGCAGCAGGGCTATCTGAGCCGGAACTCCGAGGACGGCGCCTTCACCACGGAGATTCTCCTGCCCCAGGCGTAGGCGCCGCCGTTCATCCCCCAATTTCTGCAATTCGTCCCCGGTCTGCGCCGAGGGCGAATTTTTATGCTAAGATAAGCGCGTAGTTTGGAGGGGCCCTGCGGGGCGGCCCTCCCCGAGATCAGGTGATGTTATGAAAAAAACCAAACCCAAATACAACCTCTGGCAAAACACCGGCTTTATGATCCGGTGCGCCTGGGGCAGCTGCCGGAGCGTGCTGCTGCTGGTGGTGCTCCTGGCTCTGACCGCCAGCGGCAAGGCCGTCCTGGAGCTGCTGCTGGCCCCTGCGGTCCTGCAAAGGCTGGAGTCCGGCGCCTCCTTCGGCGCCCTGGCCGGGACCATCGGCCTGTTTACCCTGGGGCTGCTGGTCCTGTCCGCCCTGCGGGATTATCTGAACGGAAACGCCCTGTACGGCCGCATTGAGGTGCGCTCCGGGCTGGTCCGGCGGATCGCCATGAAGTTCGCCACCACCTCCTACTGCAACACCCTGGACACCCGGTTCCTGGCTCTGCGCCAGAAGGCCAATAGGGCCACCGACGGCAACAGCGAGGCCACCGAGGCCGTCTGGACCACCTGGACGGAGATTTTAACCAATTGCATCGGCTTTGCCGTGTACCTCACCATGCTCTCCGGCCTGTCCGTGTGGATGGCGGCGGCCGTGCTGGTCACCGCTGCGGGAGGCTATTGGGCCAGCGCCGTGGCCAATAACTGGGAGTTCCGGCATGAGCAGGAGCAGGAGGCCCAGGAGAAAAAGCTGCAATATCTGGACGGCCTGGCCATTGACCGGAAATACGCCAAGGACATCCGCATTCTGGGCCTGCGGCCCTGGGTGGAGGATTTGCAGCGCAGCGCCCTGGGGGTCTACCGGGCCTTCCTCACCCGGCAGGACCGGGTGCATCTCTGGGCCAATGTGGCGGACCTGGTCCTGACCCTCCTGCGCAACGGCGGGGCCTACGCCTACCTCATCTGGCTGGCCCTGAACCGGGGCCTGCCGGTGTCTCAGTTCCTGCTGTACATCGGGGCCGTCGGGGGCTTTGCCCAGTGGGTGACGGGAATCCTGGCTCAGTTCTCCACCCTGCACCGGCAGAGCCTGGTGCTGTCCGAGGTGCGGGAATTCCTGGAATGGCCGGAGCCCTTCGCCTTTGAGAGCGGCGAGCCCCTGGCTCCCCGGCCGGACCACGCCTATGAGCTGCGGCTGGACCGGGTCTCCTACCGCTATCCCGGCAGCCAGAAGGACACCCTGCACGACGTGTCCCTGACGGTGCACCCCGGGGAAAAGCTGGCCATTGTGGGTCTGAACGGCGCGGGCAAGACCACCCTGGTCAAGCTCCTGTGCGGCTTCCTGGACCCCACCCAGGGCTGCGTCACCCTGGACGGCGTGGATATTCGCCGGTATAACCGCCGGGATTACTACCGGCTCTTCGCCGCGGTATTCCAGGACTTCTCCCTGCTGGAGGCCACCATCGCCCAAAACGTGGCCCAGAAAATGGAGGGCTGGGACGAGGCCCGGATCTGGGCCTGCCTGGACCAGGCGGGGCTGAAGGAGAAGATCGCCGCCCTGCCCCAGGGGCTGGAGACCCATCTGGGCCGCCAGGTCTTTGAGGACGGCGTGGAGCTCTCCGGGGGCCAGACCCAGCGGCTGATGCTGGCCCGGGCCCTGTATAAGAACGCCCCGGTCCTGGTGCTGGACGAGCCCACCGCCGCCCTGGACCCCATCGCGGAAAACGACATTTACCAGAAATACAGCGCCATGACCCAGGGGCGCACCTCCCTGTTCATCTCCCACCGCCTGGCCTCCACCCGGTTCTGCGACCGGATCGTCTATCTGGCCGGCGGGGCCATTGCCGAGGAGGGCACCCACGAATCCCTGCTGGCCCTGGGCGGCGGCTATGCCCGGCTGTTTGAGGTGCAGAGCCAATATTATCAGGAGGAAGCTTGCCATGAAGAAGTCTAAACTGTCCCTTTCCGTGGCGCTCCGCCGGAATCTGCGGGCGATCAAGCTCCTGTGGGCCGTGGACCCCGGGTCGGTCCTTGCCCCGGTGCTCTCCGCCGTGGTCTCCGCCCTGCGCCCCTATGTGGCCGTCTGGTTTTCCGCCCGGCTGGTGGCGGAGCTGGCCGGAGCCCGGGACCCCCGGCTTCTGGCCCTGGACGCGGCCCTGATTCTGGGCTCCACCGCCCTGCTGAGTCTGGCCCAGTCCGTTCTGGACCGCTGGAAGGAGCGGGAGGGCAATCTGAGCTGGTTTTACAGCGAGGAGGTCTTTGCGAAAAAGTTTATGGACCTGGATTTTGTGGACGCGGACAGCCAGAGAATTTTCGATCTCTATACCCGCATCCGCCAGACCCAGAATTTCCAGGGCTACGGCTTTTATTACCTGCGGTTCCTGCTGGAGAGTCTGCCCGCCGCCCTGGTGCGGATCCTCGCCGGCGTGGGCCTCACCGTGGGCCTGTTCACCGCCCGGGTCCCTGCGGGCCCTCTGGCCGCTCTGAACAGCCCCCTGTTCGCCGGGGCGTTCCTCGCCCTGATGCTGGGGGCGGCCTGGCTGGCCTCCCGGCTGGTAAAGAAGGCCATGGCCTACTTCACCGGAGCCAACGACCTGGGCCGGTTCGGCAACCGGGTGTTCGGCTTCTTCGGCCACATGAACACCAACCCCAAGCGGGCCCCGGATCTGCGGATCTACCGCCAGCAGGAGGATGTGTGCGACCCCATGATGGTCAAGTATATGGGCTTCGGCGCGAAGTCCGCCTTTGCCAAGCTGGCCCGGGGGCCCATGGGCCTGTTCTCCGCCCTGTCCGAGGGCATCTCCGCCCTGCTGGTAGGGGTGGTGTATCTGTTCGTGTGCGCCAAAGCCTGGGCCGGAGCCTTCGGCCTGGGCGCCGTGACCCAGTACATCGGGGCCAGCACCAACCTGTTCCAGGGCATTGCGGAGCTGCTCAAGGGGCTGGAGTCCCTGCGGACCAACGGCGCGTTCCTGGAGCCGGTGGAGGAGCTGCTGCGCACTCCCAACGGGATGTATCAGGGCTCCCTCACCACGGAGAAGCGCGCCGACCGGTGCTATGAGGTGGAATTCCGGGACGTGTCCTTCCGGTATCCCGGCAGCGAAAGCTACGCCCTGCGCCATGTGAACATGAAGTTCCAGGTGGGCCGCCGCCTGGCAGTGGTGGGACAGAACGGCAGCGGCAAGACCACCTTTATCAAGCTCCTGTGCCGCCTGTACGACCCCACGGAGGGCCAGATTCTCCTCAACGGCATCGACATCCGGAAGTACCGCTACGACGAGTACATGGACCTGTTCTCCGTGGTATTCCAGGACTTCCAGCTCTTTGCCCTGCCTCTGGGGCAGAACGTCGCCGCCCGGCGGGAATATGACCGGGACCGTGCGGCCCGGTGCCTGGAGCAGGCGGGCTTCGGCCCCAGGCTGGCCACCATGCCCCAGGGGCTGGATACCTACCTCTATAAGGAGCTGGACGAGGCGGGCGTGGAGGTCTCCGGCGGCGAGGCCCAGAAGATCGCCATCGCCCGGGCCCTGTATAAGGACGCGCCCTTTATCATTCTGGACGAGCCCACCGCCGCCCTGGACCCCCTGGCCGAGGCGGAGATCTACGGGAAGTTCAACGAGATTGCCGGAGACAAAACTGCCATTTATATCAGCCACCGGCTGTCCTCCTGCAAATTCTGTGACACCATTGCCGTCTTTGAGGCGGGGCAGGTGGTCCAGCAGGGGACCCACGAGAGCCTTCTGGCGGATCCGGCGGGGCAGTACGCCGCCCTGTGGAACGCCCAGGCCCAGTATTACACCGAGCAGCCTGCGTGAAAACGCCGCCTTGTTTCGGGAAGGCCTTCCATCAAGGGCTTTTCCCGTTTTGAACCGGCGCTCAGGCGAGGCGGCCTGCGCCGCCCCCGGCGGGGCCCTTTCCACTGGGGGAAAGGGCCGAAAGCCCACCGGGCTGCGGCCCGGACCCGGGGCCCAGGC
>CAKTIN010000070.1 GCA_934565775.1 uncultured Oscillospiraceae bacterium | reverse complement strand
ATTTTAACTTCCTGCGCAACTCGCATCCTACCGTACCTCTGTACGCCGACGGATGCGAGTTGCTTGTCTCCGGCGCTCTCTTGCCGTCTGGCAGCGTGTCAAAAAAACTCGTTTTTTGACACGCTGAGCCAGGGCGCAATCCCGATTGCGCCCCGGCTCATTCTAATTTTTACGAAATTGTGAAACTTTTCTCCCATCCGGGAGAAATGGCAAAAGTGGTTCAATTTCCTCTTGCAATCTTTGTCAGAAATGCTATAATGGTAGTGTTAATAAAAACGAAGGAGCGTAACCAATGAACCTTTTCTTGACGCAAACGCCCGCGAACAGCGGCAGCATGGTCACCACCATTATGATGCTGGTGGTTATGGTCGGCATTTTCTACTTCATGCTCATCCGTCCCGAGAAGAAGAAGAATAAAGAGATGGAAGCCATGCGGTCCTCTCTGAAGGTCGGCGACCGGGTCACCACCATTGGCGGCATTATGGGCACCGTGTGCCACGTAGCTGCCGATCGCATTGTCATTGAGACCGGCGCGGATCAGGTCCGTGTTGTTTTCGCAAAGTGGGCCATTTCCACCAACGACTCCGCTAAGGAGAAGGCCGAGGCGGAAGCCAAGCGCGCCCAGGAAGCCCGCAAGAAGGCGAAGGCTGAGAAGGCCGCTGCCAAGAAGGAAAAGAAGGGCTAATTTAAATAGAATCAGCTGCTGCAAGCTTCGCTTGCAGCAGCTTTTTTATTTCATGGGAAAGATCTCTGCGCCCTCCCCGCGCAGGTCCACCGTCGCCCCCGTGCACGCCGGATTCCGGAGAAAATAGTCCGTCAGCGGGTCCTCGATCCGCTCCCGGAGCCTGCGGCGCAGAGCCCGGGCTCCCCCCTCTTGAAGGCAGCCCTCCGCCAGGGTCTCCGCCGTCCCGGGGGAAAAGTCCACCCGGACCCCGTTCTCCCCGGCCCGCCGGGCCGCATCTGCCAGCATCCGGGCAGCGATTTTTTGCAGATTCTCCCGCCCCAGGGGACGGAAAACCGCAATTTTGTCCAGGCGGCCCAGAAATTCCGGGGGAAAGTGGTCCTTCAGCGCGTCCTTCACCCGCCCCTCCCGGCTGTTCGGGCAAAAGCCAAGGCCCTCCCCCTCCCGCTGGGCGCCCCCCAAGTTGGAGGTCAGGATCACCAGCGTATTTTTGAAATTCACCTGTCTGCCCAAGCTGTCCGTCAAGCGCCCTTCATCCATAATCTGTAGGAGGATCCCGCAGACATCCCGATGGGCTTTTTCGATCTCATCGAACAGCAGCAGGCAATAGGGTCTGCGGCGTACCTTCTCCGTAAGGGTCCCGCCGTCCTCATAGCCCACATATCCCGGCGGCGCGCCAATGAGCCGGGCCACCGACTGCTTTTCCATATATTCCGACATATCCAGACGAATCATGGCGTCCCGGCTGCCGTACAGCTCCCGGGCCAGGACCCGGCAAAGCTCCGTTTTACCCACCCCGGTGGGGCCGGTGAACAGCAGGCTGGCCACCGGGCGGCAGCCGTCGGAAAATGCCGAGCGCCCCCGGCGAACGGCGGCAGCCGCCGCCCGGACCGCCTCGTCCTGGCCGATCACCTGCAGGAGCAGGCGCTCCTCCAGACCCAGAAGCCGCTGCCGCTCCTCCTGTCCCAGCTCCCCTGCCGGGATCCCCGTCCGGGCAGAGACTGCTCCGGCAATATCCCGGGCGGTGACCGCCCGGGGCTTTTTCCCTCCGGCGCCCCGCGTCAAAAGCCGCTGCATCCGGTCCCGCAGCTCTGCCGCCTTCTCAAAGCGGCTCTCCTTCACCGCACTGGTGAGCTCCTGCTCCAGCGCCCCGCGTTCCCGTTCCAGAGTTCCCTTTTCCCCCTTCAGCTCCTCCAGCCGCACCCGGGCCGCCCCCTCATCCAGCAGATCAATGGCCTTATCGGGAAGAAACTGCTCCGGCAGGTAGCGCTTGGACAGGGTCACGGCGGCATGAATGGCGCTGTCGTCGATCTCCAGCCGGTGGTGGCTTTGCAGCCCCGGGCGCAGGCCCCGAAGGATCTCCTCCGCCTCCGCCTCCGTGGGCTCCGCCACCTGCACCGGGCGAAAGCGCCGCTCCAGGGCAGGGTCCTTTTCAATATACTTGCGGTACTCCGTCAGGGTCGTCGCGCCGATAATTTGAATCGCCCCTCTCCCAAGGGGCGGCTTCAGAATGTTCGCCGCGTCGATCGCCCCCTCCGCCGCTCCGGCGCCTACAATGGTGTGCATTTCGTCAATAAACAAGATGATATTCCCCGCCCGCTGGATCTCCCCCAGCAGATCCCGCAGCCGCTCTTCAAATTCCCCGCGATATTTGGTCCCGGCCACCAGGCTGGCCATGTTCAGGCTCACCAGCCGCTTCTCCCGAAGCTGAGGCGGCACCTTTCCGGAGGCCATGCGCTGTGCCAGCCCCTCCGCAATCGCCGTCTTTCCCACGCCGGGCTCCCCGATAAGGGCGGGGTTATTCTTGTGCTTTCTGCTGAGGATCCCCACCACCTCGTCAATCTCCCGCTCCCGGCCGATGACCGGCTCCATGGTCCCGGCCTTGGCCGTCATGTCCTCGCTGAACTGTTCCAGCAGTCTCGTAGCGATCACGCTCCTTTTCGTCTTTTCCCCGGGCATCTGCGTCCGGCTCCAGTGCACCGCCGCCGTGAACAGGGCGTCCCGGTCCACACCGGCGGCGCGGAGCATCTTGGCAGCGCCGCATTTCTGCGCCCGCGCCACGGCCAGAAGCAGGTGCTCCGGGCCGATCTTTCCCCTGCCCATATCCTGGGCTTCCCGGGCCGCTCCCTGGAGCAGGCGCTGCGCTCCGGGGCTCAAGCCCTGGGGCAGCCGGTGCACGCTGCCCTCCCCCCAGCGCAGGGCGGCATAGAGCCTGGCGTCCCGGACCTCCAGGCCCATTCTGTGCCAGATCCGCTGCAATTCGGCGCAGTCCAGCTCCAGCAGTCCCAGCAGCAGATGCTCGCTGCCCACATAGCTGTGGCCCAGGCTTCGCGCCTCCCTGGCGGACAGGCGAAGCACCTTCCGGCAGCGGAGCGTATATCCGCGCACCATAGTCCCGCCCCCCCTTTCCCGGAGATTTTTCCCTCCGCTGCCCGGAAACATACCAGAAAATCAAATATTTTTCCCCCAGAGCAAATTTACCGTTGCTTTTTTTGAAATCCATGGTAGAATAACATTGCATTGTAGCGATGCACATATACAAACACAAAATGGAGGTACTACATCATGGCATATGTGATTTCTGACGCTTGCGTGAAGTGCGGCTCCTGCGCGGAGAACTGCCCCGTGGAGGCCATTACCGAGGGCGACGACAAGTATGTCATCAACCCTGACATCTGCGTGAGCTGCGGCACCTGCGCGGACAACTGCCCCGTGGAAGCCATCGAAGAGGGCTAATGTCAAACCGATGAAATGTGCCTGCGCCTTCGGGCACAGGCATTTTTCTTCCATTTTGGAGATCTTATGGCCGAATTTTCTCAGCTTTGGGGCGGTTTCACCCTGGACACCGCCGGAAGTTTTCCTCTGAGCACCGACTCAATTTTACTGGCGGATTTTGCCGCCCCGGCTCCCGGAGACCGGATCATCGACCTGGGCTCCGGCTGCGGCACCCTTGGCCTGCTGCTCTGCGGCAAGAGCGAGAGCTGCCGCGTGGAGGGCTTGGAGCTCCAGCCTCAGGCGCATACCGCGGCCTTGGAGAATATCCGCCGCAACGGCCTGGAGGGGCGGCTGAGCAGCCGCCTGGGGGATCTGCGGCAGTGCAGGACCCTGTATCCCGCCGGCTCCTTTTCCTGCGCCGTGTCTAACCCGCCCTATTTTCCTGCCGGCTCCGGCGCCGCCGCACAGGGGTGCGGCGCTTCCGCCCGCGGAGAACAGGCATGCACGCTGGAGGAGGTCTTTTCCGCCGCCGCCTGGCTTCTGCGCTGCGGCGGCCGTTTTTTCCTGGTGCACCGCCCGGAGCGGCTGGCAGACCTCATGGTCCTGGGCCGGACGCACCACCTGGAGGTCAAGCGCCTGCGGCTGGTGCGGCACAGCCCCGCCAGCCGGGTGAGCCTGGTCCTGGCGGAATGCCGGGCGGGGGCAAAGCCCGGGCTGACGCTGCTGCCGGAGCTGGTCCTGTGGGACGAAAGGGGCGCTCCCACTCCGGAGCAGGCCCGCATCTATCATCTTTAGGAGGATACTATGGCCGGAATGCTGTATCTGGTCCCCACGCCCATCGGGAATCTGGGGGACATTTCCCAACGCTGCCGGGAGGTCCTGGCTCAGGCGGATTTTATTGCCGCCGAGGACACCCGGGTAAGCGTGAAGCTGCTGAATTATCTGGGCATCCACAAGCCCCTGGTCAGCTATTATGAGCACAACAAGGCCCAGCGGGGTGGGAAGCTCCTGGAGCGCATTCTGGCCGGAGAGACCTGCGCTCTGGTCTCGGACGCAGGCTCCCCCGCCATCTCCGATCCCGGGGAGGACCTGGTGCGCCTGTGCGCGGAGGCCGGTGTGACCGTATCGGCCATCCCCGGCCCCTGCGCGGTCATTACGGCCCTGAGCATCTCTGGTCTGCCCACAGGGCGGTTTACCTTTGAAGGCTTTCTGTCCACGGCAAAGAAAAGCCGCCAGGCCCATTTGCAGGACCTTGCTGCGGAGCAGCGGACCATGATCTTTTACGAGGCGCCCCATAAGCTGCTGACCACTCTACAGGATATGGTCCCGCTCTTTGGTCCAGACCGGAAGATCTCCCTGTGCCGGGAGCTGACCAAGCTGCATGAGGAGGTGATCCGCACGACTCTGTCCGAGGCGGTGGCCTTCTACACGGACAACACGCCCAAGGGCGAGTTCGTCCTGGTCCTGGCCGGGGCCGCCCCGACTCCCAAGACCCAGAGCACCCCCGCAGACGCCGCGCGGCGGGTCGCAGAGCTTATGGAGCAGGGTCTCTCCCGAAAGGATGCGGTGCGCCAGGCGGCCCAGGAGACCGGGCTGCCCAAAAACGCGGTCTATGACGCCGCTCTGGAAGCATAGCAAAATGCCCTCGCCGGTCCATCCGGCGGGGGGTATTTTTTTATAGAAAGCCCGGTGGAAGCATAGCCTCCACCGGACAATTTGTTTTTTCCCTTTTACTTGAGAATATCCCGGGTCAGCCGGGTCAGCAGCGCCGCAAGCTGGGCGCGGTTCGAGGTGCCCTGGGGCAGGATCGTCCCATCCTCCATGCCCTTGACCAAACCGGCGGCCACCGCCCACTCCATGGCGGGACGGGCATAACCGGAGATCCGGCCCTGGTCTGTGATGGCGCTCAGGTCTGCGCCGGGAATCATGTCGATCTTTGCATAGTCCTTGGCATAGCGGTAGAGCATGGTCACAGCCTCCTCCCGCGTCACCGCGCGGCCGGGGGCAAAGTGATCGTCATCCACGCCGTTGACCACACCCGCAGACCGGGCCCAGGTCACAGCCTCGGCAAACCAGCTGTTCGCGTCCACATCTGCAAAGCCGGAATCCGTACCGGCCTCGGGCCGGCTGGCCAGGTTATAAAGCACCTGCACCAGCATGGCGCGGTTGGCGCTGCCGGCGGGGTCAAACTTCTGCTCCCAGCCCTGCATCAGGCCGTTGGCAATCACATAATCCGTGTACTCATGATACCAGGAATCGAGATTCAGGTCGGCGTAAGCCTTGCTGGGGCAATCCGCGCAGAGGCTCAGGGTCTCCGTATAAGCAGAGTTCTCATCCTCCGCCTGGAGGGTATTCACCAGCAGGGTCGTCTGGCCGTACTGCTTTACCTTAAGGGTCAGCACAGCCGCCGTATCCCGGGCCTCCAGGTCCGCGTATGCAAAGGCTACGCTTCCCTCCGCCTTTACCACGGAGCGGAAGGCCGCACCGATCTGCACGTCCGTCAGCTCCAGGGCATCGGCGTCATAGGCGACATTCATGCTGCCGCTATGCGCAGTCACGTCCTCGCCCTTGGCATTCTTGGCCGTCACGGTAACCGTGAGCGTGCCGTCCTCATCCGCAGCCACGGAGGCGGGAGTCGCCGGGCCGATGCTGTTGGTGGAGCCGTCGGCCTGCTCCTCCATCACATACTCCTGCCCCTGCTCATAGCTCATGGGCAGCAGGCTGGAGCTCTCGGTGTCCGTCCCCTTGCGGATCATCTGGGTAGGCTCAAGATTCAGGTCATACTCCGTGTAAATGCTGGCAATGTCCGTATAGGCGGGCAGATTGCCGACCTTCCGGCACTGCATCTGACCGTCTGTCAGATCGATGTAATACAGCTCCACCTGCTCGCCGGTGCCATAGCCGATCAGCAGGCCCTCGCTGCTCTCGTCATGGACATAGGTCATGGTCACATCTTCCTTGTTGGGGAAAGCATAGGTCCCGTCCCCGTTGGGCACATAGCGGTTTGCCGCGGCAATGCCCTCCACATGGCTGCCGTGCTCTCCCTGAGTGTCGCTATCGTGGTCCACATAGAAAGAAGAGCGGTCCACATAGTTATAGCCATAGGGGATCTTCGTGGTCTTATAGAGCTGCTCCGCCGTCAGGCCCTTGGTGCGTGCAGCGGCGTTCAGCTGGGGCAAGACCTTTGCAATCTCCTGGGCGTCCAGCAGGTCATAGCTGCCGCCCAGCTCCGCCAGCGCGTAGTCAAAGGCACCGGCGTCAAAGCTCTGATGATCCAGGTCGATGCCCGTATCGATCACGGCAATCCGCCGGCCCGCGCCGGTCTATCCGGCGGCATAGGCCACCGGCGCGCCGGTCTATCCGGCGGCATAGGCCACCGGCGCGCCGGTCATATTCCCGGAGGTCGCCATCATGGGCCCGTCCGCCGTCGTCTCCTCGGTCTGGCAAGGCGCATACTTGGCCTCCAGGACCACTTCCTTCACGCCGGGGATCTCCCGGATCGCTTCAAGCTGGCCATAGGGAACATTGGCGGAGATCAGATTCGCCGCTAGGGTCAGGGTCCAGACCACATCCAGCTTCTGCTCCGTCGCCCGCTCGATCCGGGCGGTGAGCTCCTCCTGCCGGTCCTTCAGCCCGGCCCGGTAAGCGGCCGCCTTTGCGTTGCCGCTGATCTGCGCCGTGGAGAATCCGGCCTCAAGGGCGGACTTTTCCTCCAGCAGAATCGACACACGCACAACCTCGTCGGCCGCGTGCGCAGTCTGCTGCGCTTCGTTTTCCTCCGCGTTGGGAAGCTCCGTGCTCGCCGAATCCTCCGTCCGGGTGAAGCCGAGCCCCTCCCAGCCGTCGGATACTGCGCTTACCGGCACATGATACCCGCTCAGCAGAGCCAGGATCAGGGCCAGAGAGAGCAGCGCTCTTCCGAAACGACCTTTTTTTATATCTCTTCCTCCTCGCTTTCCATCTAGCGCGTTTTATCAGTCTTGCTTTAATGCGCTAGACTTATCAACAGGATTGATTACAAAGCTTTCAAATCAAATTTTCAAGTCCCAATTGCGAAAATTTGCTTGCTTTTTCCCGAAGTACGTGATATAATCAATATGAATTTTGAATATTTGCATAAAGGCAGAGATCGGGCTGTCCGGTATGGGTTTGCGCTGTCAGAGAGAGCGGGTTGGTGGAAGCCGCTTGCGTGCGATGCCGGGCCTTCTCCCAGGAGCCGCCCCTTGAACAAGGTTTCTTCAGTAGAGCGGGCCGGAGGCCGCCGTTACCGGCTGCGGGCGTTTTTGCGCCCTAAGCGCGCCTTTGGCGAACGTGGGTGGTACCGCGGAAGCAGCAGTCTTTCGTCCCAGTGATTTGGGATGGAAGGCTTTTTCTTTTTGGATTCATTACAAGAAGGAGACAGAATCATGAAACAGCAATTGCAGGAAATCAAGGAGCGGGCCCTGGCCTCTCTGGATCAGGCGGGGACCCCCGCCGCTCTGGAGGAGCTCCGGGTCAAGCTCCTGGGCAAAAAGGGCGAGCTCACCGCCGTCCTGAAGCAGATGGGAAAGCTCACCCCCGAGGAGCGCCCGGCCATGGGCCAGCTGGCCAACTCCGTCCGGGCCAGCATTGAGGAAAAGCTGGAGCAGCGGAAGTCCGCCCTCCACGCTGCCGCCCTGGACGCCAAGCTGGCCGCCGAGGCGGTGGATGTGACCATCCCCGGCACGGAGGTGTCCATGGGCTATCAGCATCCCATGAACCAGGTCCTCCAGGAGATCAAGGATATTTTTGTCAGCATGGGCTACACCGTTGTGGACGGCCCGGAGGTGGAGCTTGCGGATTACAACTTCACCCGGCTGAACACCCCGGAGGGCCACCCCGCCCGGGACCGGAGCGACACCTTCTACTTTGACGACGACGACCAGGTCCTGCTCCGCACCCAGACCAGCTCCATGCAGATCCGGGTGATGGAAAAAATGCAGCCCCCCATCCGCATCGTCGCCCCCGGCCGGGTCTACCGGAAGGATGAGGCGGACGCCACCCACTCCCCCATGTTCCACCAGATCGAGGGGCTTGTGGTAGACGAGGGCATCACCATGGGCGATCTGAAGGGTGCCCTGGAGACCATCATGAAGCGGCTGTACGGGGAGAACGCCGTAATGCGCCTGCGGCCCCATCACTTCCCCTTCACCGAGCCCAGCTGCGAAATGGATATGCAGTGCCACAAGTGCGGCGGCTCCGGCGAGATCGACGGCCAGGTCTGCTCCACCTGCCACGGCGAGGGCTGGATCGAGCTTCTGGGCGCCGGGATGGTGCATCCCAGCGTTCTGGAGGGCTGCGGCATCGATTCCAAGAAATACTCCGGCTTTGCCTTCGGCATGGGCCTGGAGCGGCTGGCCATGCGGCGGCTGCGGATCAACGACCTGCGTCTGATCTTTGATAACGATGTGCGGTTCCTGGAGCAGTTCTGAGGAGGCGAGTAGCATGAGACTGAACAGAAATTGGATTAATGAAGAATTTGTAGATCTCTCCCATGTTTCCGATAAGGAATTTGTGGAAACAATGACCGTAGCCGGGCAGAAGGTGGAAACCTACTCCCGCCTGGACAGCGAGATCAAAAACGTCGTGGTGGGCAAGGTCCTCTCCCTGGTCCGCCATCCCAACTCCGACCATATGTGGATTTGCCAGGTGGACGTGGGGCAGGAGGAGCCCGTCCAGATCGTCACCGGCGCGCAGAATGTCCACGAGGGGGATCTGGTCCCCGCCGCCCTGCACAACTCCTGGCTGCCCGGCGGCGTGCACATCACCAAGGGCAAGCTCCGCGGGGAGAAGTCCAACGGGATGCTGTGCTCCCTGAAGGAGCTGGGCCTGACCCTGAACGACTTCCCCTATGCCATCGAGGACGGCATCTGGATCCTTCAGGAGCCCTGCAAGCCCGGCGACGACATCAACAAAGTGATCGGCAACGACGACACCGTAGTGGAGTTTGAGATCACCAACAACCGCCCGGACTGCTACTCCATCCTCGGTCTTGCCCGGGAGGCCGCCGCCGCCTTCAACCTGCCCATGCGGCACCATGAGCCCCGGGTCCACGGGGGGGAAGAGACCTCCATCTTTGAAAAGCTGGATGTAGAGGTCCCCGCCGAGAAGCTCTGCAACCGCTATACCGCCCGGATGGTGGCCAATGTGAAGAT
>CAKTIN010000069.1 GCA_934565775.1 uncultured Oscillospiraceae bacterium | reverse complement strand
AGCCGTGGCGCTCGGCCCAGCGGGTATACATCCGGTAGAGCATCTGGCACCAGTCCTGGGCCTCGGTGCCGCCGGCCCCGGCGTGGAAGGACATGAGGGCGTTATGGCTGTCATACTCCCCGGTGAGCAGGGTCTCCAGCCGGGCCTCCTCCATCTTCTCGGTCAGTTTGGCGAAGCCCTCCTCCAGCTCCGGCAGCAGGGAGTCGTCCTGCTCCTCCAGAGCCATTTCGCAGATGGTCAGCAGGTCCTCCCAGGTGGAGACCATCTTCTGATACTTCTCGATCTTTCCCTCCAGAAGCTTGGTTTTCACCACGACCTTCTGGGATTTTTCCGGGTCGTCCCAGAACCCATGGGACTCCTGCATGGCATGGAGCCGCTCCAGCTCGTTCTTTGCCGCGTCCAGGTTCAGGGAGACCGCCAGCTCATCCAGCTTCGGCTTCAGCGCCTCCAGCTTCAGGCGATATTCGTCAAATTGAATCATAGCAATTCCACTTTCTGCAAGTAATAGTCTGTTCTCCTGCTATTATAGCCGGAAAAATCCCCCCTGTAAAGGGGAAACGCAGAAAATCCTAGCGCTCGCTGATAAAATAGGGCTCATCGCCGAAGATCAGGTCGTCAATATCCCCGCTGTCCGTCCAGGTTCCTTCCATTTTGCTCCCCTCCTTCCGGGTCAACACATCATTCTATGCCGGCCGGAAGGAAAAGATGCACCCCGGCGTATATTTTCCCCCGCCCGGCAAATCATAAAAAGTGCCGGATTTTCGCCGGTCTGCACCGGGGGAAGTTGTATATTTTCCTTGCTTTTTTCGACTCTCCATGGTATACTAGGCATAAGTTGTAGAATACGGAAGAATGGCCATTTCTTACAGTTCTCGGCTGACGAAGGAGGCGCGCACCATGAAGGATCTAAAGCTTCTTGCCTGGTTGACGCAGCTCGGTTTTTCTGTGGCCTCTCCCCTGGCCGTGTGCATATTGGGCGCCGTCTGGCTCCGGCAGCGGTTTCATTGGGGCATCTGGATCGTCATCTTGGGAATAGTCCTGGGATTCGGCGGCGCACTATCCGGTTTTCTCTCTGCATTGCGAACCATAAACCGCAATTCAAAATCCCCGGAGAAGCCCTCGCCCCCATCTTTCAATGAACACGACGGCTAGCGCGGAGGTAGATCAACATTGGATGAAGCTAAAAAAGTCATTTTTCGGGAGAGCGGCTATATGGCCATTGGTCTCGCCCTCTGCTCCGCAGTCATCGTTTCCGTTGCCGGCTTACTGAGCAGCTGGAGCCGCAGTATATGGCTGGGCGGGATACTGGGCTTTTTGCTTGCCTGGCTGAATTTCTTTTTCATGTCCGTCGGCGCCGGAATGGCGGCGGATCGGGCTGAAGCCGGAAATCCCGCAAGCGGCCAGCGCCTCATTCAGATTTCCTTCCTCCTGCGCTATGTGATCCTGTTCCTTCTGTTTTTTGCTCTCATAAAAAGCGGCCTATGCAATGTCTTTACCCTTCTGCTTCCCCTGGTCTGCATTCGGCCTGTGCTAACGATTTCTGAATTTTTCCGAAAGTCAGGTGACAATCCATCATGAATGTTAATGTAACCGGTCCCAAGATTTATTTTGAGATCCCCATTCTTGGCGGCATTCCCATTACGCAGACCACCGTTTCATCCCTCCTTGTGACGCTTCTGCTCTGCTTTGCTGCATATTTTCTCGGGAAGAAGCTCACAAAACGGCCCGGCGCCGCGCAGGTCTTAGTCGAAAAGGGCGTTTCCATGCTTTATGCGCTCACAAGCGAGACGATGGGTGCGCATAACGCTCACTGGACCCCCTTTATCGGAACGATCTTCCTCTCGTCCCTCTGCGGCTCCTTAATCGGCATGACCGGTTTCCTGCGCTCCTCCACTGCCGACCTGAGCACGACCCTCACCTGGGCGCTGATGGTCAGCGGCCTTATCTGGTATAACAGCATTAAGAATAACGGTTTCCTGGGCTGGCTGAAGGGCTTTACCGAGCCGATTGTCGTTATGACTCCCATGAATATCATTTCCGAAATTGCCCAGCCCATCTCCATGGCCTTCCGTCACTTCGGCAACGTAGTCGGCGGCGGCGTCATTACCAGCATTTTATACACCGCCCTGTCCGGATTGTCGGTCATGATCCTGAAGCTGATCGCCTCCGCCGGTATTCTGATGGCCGTATTCCTTCTGCTGGTCGGAGCCGGTCTGATTTTCCTGTGGCTCCGGCAAAAGAAAAAAGCCGCCCTGGTGTTCGGTATACTCTGCGCGGCAATCGGCCTATTCGGCGCGCTGGATATTTGGGGGATACTCCCCGGCGTTCCCTTCCTGTCCTTTGGAATTCCCGCGCTGCTGTCTTTGTATTTTGACCTGTTCTCCGGCTTTATTCAAGCCTTCGTATTCTGCCTGCTAACCATGGTCTATATTAGCGGCGCTTGTCCCGCTCCGGAGGAGCGTACCGCCTGACCCGGCTCCCCGCTTCATTCGTCAGTAAATATAATTTACTATAGATTCAATATCATTCACTTTAGGAGGAAACATTATGGAACACGCAATTATTAAGGCAGCTTGCGCCATTGGCGCTGGTCTGTGCATGGGCATCGGTGCAATCGGCCCCGCCATCGGCGAAGGCAATGCCGTTGGCAAAGCGCTGGAGGGCATGGCTCGTCAGCCGGAAGCCGCCGGTACGCTGCGTACCAACATGATCGTTGGCTGCGCCATTACGGAAACAACCGGTATCTATTCTCTGCTGATCTCCTTCCTGATCCTGTTTGCTCTGTCCTAATTGCCTTCGGCAGCATAACAACCCCACGGAAAGGAGTGTTGCCCTGTGGAAGGCTTCGAGAGTTTTATCGGCGTTGATCTATGGACAGCGCTGTTTACCCTGCTGAATACCATTGCTGTATTTCTTGTCATGAAGAAGTTCCTCTTCAAGCCGGTGAAGAAAATGATCGACGACCGGCAGGCCGAGATTGACGGCCTGTATGCGGACGCCGCCTCCTCCAAACAGGAGGCCGAGGCCATGAAGGCCGAGTATCAGAACCAGCTGGCCGGCGCCAACGCCCAGCGGGACGCCATCCTGCGGGATGCCGCCGCCAAGGCCCAGCGCCGGGAAGAGGACGTGCTCGCCGCTGCCAACCGGGAGGCGGACGCCATCCGGGAAAAGGCCCGGGCAGACATTGTCCGGGAAAAGAAGCAGGCATTGAACGACGTCAAGGACGATATTTCCGGCATGGCCGTGGCCATTGCGGAAAAGGTCGTGGAGAAGGAGCTGCATCCCCAGGATCAGGAGAAGCTGATCTCCTCCTTCATCGACAGATTGGGTGATCCGTCATGACCGAGGCTGCCAAGGTATACGGCGACGCGCTGTATGATCTGACCGTCTCCGAGGGCCTTGCGGAGGCCACCCTGGAAGAGCTCCGGGCTCTGGACACCGCTTTTTCCCGGGAGCCCGCCTTCCTCACCCTGCTGTCTACCCCCTCCGTTTCCAAGGAGGAGCGCGGCCAGGTGCTGGATCGCAGCTTTCGGGGGAAGGTCTCGCCCTATACGCTGAATTTCCTGAAGCTGCTCACCGAGCGGGATAAAATTCGGGAATTTTCCGGCTGCTGCAAAGCCTTTACCGCCCGGTACTATGCGGACAACGGGATTCTTCCCGTCCGCGCCGTAACGGCGGCCCCCATGTCCCCCGCCCTGCGGGAGCGGCTGGAGCAGAAGCTCCGGTCCGTGACCGGCAAGCGCGTGGAGATGACCTATCTGGTGGACCCCGCCTGCCTGGGCGGCGTGCGCCTGGATATGGATGGCGAGCAGCTGGACGGCACGGTCCGCCGCCGTCTGGACGACATCAGATCCCAATTGAAAAATACCGTACTTTGAGACAGAAAGTAGGGAAAGCATGGAATTAAGACCGGAAGAAATTACAAAAATCATCCGTGAGCAGATTAAAAATTACGAAAACAAGCTGGAGCAAAGCGAAACCGGCACCGTTATTACCGTCGGCGACGGCATCGCCACTGCCTCCGGCCTGGAAAAGTGCATGATGAACGAGCTGGTGGAGTTCCCCTGCGGCGCTTACGGCATGGCCCAGAACCTGGAGGAGAACACCGTCTCCATCGTCATCCTGGGCGATGACAGCGACATCGAAGAGGGCGACACCGTAAAGCGGACCGGCCGCGTAGTCTCCGTCCCCGTGGGCGAGGGCCTTATCGGCCGCGTGGTAAACGCGCTGGGCGAGCCCATTGACGGCAAGGGTCCCATCACCGCCGCCGCGTACAAGCCCATCGAGGCCCCTGCTCCCGGCATTATCCAGCGGGAAGCGGTCAATGTCCCCCTTCAGACGGGTATCAAGGCCATTGACTCCATGATCCCCATCGGCCGGGGCCAGCGTGAGCTCATCATCGGCGACCGTCAGACCGGCAAGACCACCATTGCCACCGATACCATTCTGAACCAGAAGGGCAAAAATGTGATCTGCATTTATGTGGCCATCGGTCAGAAGCGGTCCACCGTGGCCCAGTTGGTCAACAGCTTCACCCTGGCCGGAGCTATGGATTATACCATCGTGGTCTCCGCAACCGCTTCGGAGCTGGCCCCCATGCAGTATATCGCCCCCTATGCGGGCTGCACCATGGGCGAGTATTTCATGCACCAGGGCAAGGATGTGCTGGTGATCTATGACGACCTCAGTAAGCACGCCGTGGCCTATCGCGCCATTTCGCTGCTGATCCGCCGCCCCCCCGGACGGGAGGCTTACCCCGGCGACGTGTTCTATCTCCATTCCCGTCTGCTGGAGCGCGCCGCCCATCTGTCCAAGGAATACGGCGGCGGCAGCCTGACCGCCCTGCCCATTATTGAGACCCAGGCAGGCGACGTCTCCGCCTATATCCCCACCAACGTCATTTCCATTACCGACGGTCAGATCTTCCTGGAGACCGAGCTGTTCAACTCCGGCGTTATGCCCGCCGTGAACCCCGGCATCTCCGTGTCCCGCGTGGGCGGCTCCGCTCAGATCAAGGCCATGAAGAAGGTCGCCGGTTCTCTGAAGCTGCTGTACTCCCAGTACCGGGAGCTGCAAAGCTTTGCCCAGTTCGGCTCCGACCTGGACGCAGATACCAAGGCCCGTCTGGCCCAGGGTGCCCGCATCGTGGAGGTCCTGAAGCAGAAGAACGGCTCTCCCGTGGAGGTTGCCCATCAGGTCTGCATCCTTTACGCCGTGGTCAACGGCTTCCTGGCGAAGGTCGCCGTAGAGGATGTGGCCCGGTATGAGGCGGAGCTCTTTGAGGTGCTGGACACCTCCCACCGGGAGATTCTGGACGCCATCGCCACGACAAAGGTCCTCTCTCCGGAGACGGAGGAGGCTCTGAAGGCCGTCCTGGCCCAGGTCGCTGCCAGCCTTCCTCAGGCAAACTAAGGAAGGAGTGTGACCCATGGCCGCTGCGTCCATGAAAGATATTAAGCTGCGAATCAAGAGCATGGAGGGCACGAAGCAAATTACCAAGGCCATGCAGATGGTCGCTGCTTCCAAGCTGCGCCATGCCCAGGAGCGCATCGCATCCAGCCGCCCCTATTTCCAGATCCTCTCCGGCGCCATGCAGGACATTATCCGCACCGGCGGCGATTTCTCCTCCCCCTATCTGGAGGAGCGCCCCGTGAAGAAGGTCTGCTATGTGGTCATTGCCGGTGACCGCGGTCTGGCTGGGGGTTACAACAGCAACATTTTGAAAATGGTTTACGGGGAGATGACCGCCTGCGGCAAGCCTGTGTGCGTCCTGCCCATCGGCAAAAAGGCGGTGGAGTTCTTCCGCCTGCGGCAGATCGAGATCCTCACCACCGCCTATGCGGAGGCTGCGGAGATCTCCATTGCAGATTGCTTCTCCCTGTCCAAGCTTCTGTCCAAGGGCTTCCTGGACGGGCAGTTCGACGAGCTGCGCCTGGGCTGGACGAATTTCGTATCCATCCTGTCTCAGTCTCCCGCCACCCGGCCCCTGCTGCCCCTGCGGACGGAAGCCCAGGCGGACGCCCCGGCCACCCGGACGGACGTGCTGTATGACCCCTCCCCCCGGGCGGTGTTTGACACCATCGTGCCGGAATATCTGGGCGGCATCGTCTATGGCGCCCTGTGTGAGTCTGTGGCCTCCGAGCTGGCCGCCCGCCGCACCGCCATGGATACCGCCACAAAGAACACCGAGGATATGATCGCGGACCTGAGCCTGAAGTACAACCGTGCCCGCCAGGGCGCCATTACCCAGGAGATCACCGAGATCGTCGCCGGCGCAGAAAGCTGATAGCGGCAGGCCGCGGCCCTGCCTTGACCCCTGCCGCGCATTTTACCCGGCGGTTTTCCGCCGATGCAAGGAGTTGACCCAACTATGGCCAAACATACCGGCACCGTTATCCAGATTGTCGGCCCTGTGCTGGACATCCGCTTCCCGGACGGCCAGCTGCCCAAGCTGAATACGGCCGTTGAGGTGCCTCATGGCGACCGCACTCTGGTCGCAGAGGTGGCGCAGCACATTGGCGACAATGTGGTCCGTTGCGTCTCCATGAGCTCCACGGACGGTCTCCAGCGGGGCATGGAAGCCATCGATACCGGCGCCCCCATTACCGTCCCTGTGGGCGATGCCTGCCTGGGCCGGATGTTCAACCTTCTGGGCGAGCCCATTGACGAGCAGCCCGCCCCCAACGCCAAAGAGCGCTGGCCCATCCACCGCCCCGCTCCCAGCTATGAGGAGCAGCAGTCCACCACGGAGATCCTGGAGACCGGCATCAAGGTCGTGGACCTGATCTGCCCCTATGCCAAGGGCGGCAAGATCGGCCTGTTCGGCGGCGCAGGCGTGGGCAAGACCGTCCTGATCATGGAGCTCATCAACAACGTAGCCAAGCAGCACGGCGGCCTGTCCGTGTTCACCGGCGTTGGCGAGCGCACCCGGGAAGGCAACGACCTGTACAACGAAATGAAGGCCTCCGGCGTTCTGAATAAGACCGCCTTGGTCTATGGCCAAATGAACGAGCCCCCCGGAGCCCGTATGCGGGTGGCCCTCTCCGGCCTGACCATGGCGGAATACTTCCGCGATGTGAAGCACCAGGACGTGCTGCTGTTCATTGACAACATCTTCCGCTTCACCCAGGCCGGCTCCGAGGTCTCTGCCCTGCTGGGCCGGATGCCCTCCGCCGTGGGCTATCAGCCCACCCTGGCCACGGAGATGGGCGCCCTTCAGGAGCGTATCACCTCCACGAAGAACGGCTCCATCACCTCGGTCCAGGCGGTCTACGTCCCTGCGGACGACCTGACTGACCCCGCCCCCGCCACCACCTTCGCCCACCTGGACGCCACCACGGTCCTGGACCGCGGCATCGCCTCCCTGGGCATTTACCCCGCTGTGGATCCTCTGGACTCCACCTCCCGCATCCTGTCCCCGGAGATCGTGGGCAAGGAGCACTATGAGGTCGCCAGAGACGTGCAGCGGATCCTCCAGCGGTACAAGGAGCTCCAGGACATCATCGCCATCATGGGCATGGACGAGCTGTCTGAGGAGGATAAGCTCACCGTCAGCCGCGCCAGAAAGATCCAGCGCTTCCTGTCTCAGCCCTTCTCCGTGGCTGAGGAGTTTACCGGCTACAAGGGCAAGTATGTGCCTCTGAAGGAGACCATCCGGGGCTTTAAGGAGATCATTGAGGGCAAGCACGACGAGATCCCCGAATCCTGCTTCCTCTTCGCCGGCAGCATTGACGACGTCGTAGCCAAGTATAAAAAGGGTGAGTAAGCATGGCAACCTTCCGCTTAAAGATCGTTACCCCCGACGGGCTGCAATTTGACGGAGAAGCCACGGAGCTCAGCGTCCGGGCCACCTCCGGCCAGGTGGGCATTCTCGCCCGGCATACGGATTTTGTAACGCCTCTGGGCATGGGTGAGGCCACCATCGTCACCGAGTCCGGCACCCGAAAGGCCGCTTGCATCGGCGGAATGCTCTCTGTGCTGGACGGCAAGGTCACTCTGGTCCCCACCACCTTTGAGTGGGCCGACCAGATCGACGCCGCCCGGGCAGACGCTTCCTATGAGCGCGCCCAGAAGGTTCTGCACAAGAAGGACGCCACCAGCCAGGAAATCCGCATGGCGGAGGCCCGGCTGAAGCGGGCGCTGATCCGCAAGAGCGTTGCCCAGCAGTCCCGTTGACCTTAAAACCCGCTTTCTTCCCGGTGCGGCTCTGCTGCACCGGGAAAGTTTCAATTTTTACGAAAACCCCTTGTAAAATAGGGAAAAGTATCGTATACTGTTCTAGTAAATCTAAGGAGAGGAAGAATATCCTTATGGAATTAGTCAGCGTCCGCGAATTGTTCAAGAACACCGGCGCCTATGTCGGGAAGCAAATTCAAGTCGGCGGCTGGGTGCGGTCCGTCCGGGCCAGCAAGGCCTTCGGCTTCATCGTCCTGTCTGACGGGACCTTCTTTAATCCCGTGCAGGTCGTTTATCATGATAATCTGGAGAATTTTGCCGCCATTTCCAAGACCAATGTGGGCGCTGCCCTGATCGTCTCCGGCACTCTGGTCGAGACCCCAGACGCCAAGCAGCCCTTTGAGATTCAGGCGGACAGCGTGACCGTGGAGGGCCCCTCCGCGGCGGATTATCCCCTTCAGAAGAAGCGGCACACCCTGGAATATCTCCGCACCATGACCCACCTGCGCCCCCGTACGAACACCTTCCAGGCGGTGTTCCGCGTCCGCAGCCTCATCGCCTATGCCATCCACCAGTTCTTCCAGGAGCGCGGCTTCGTCTATGTCCACACGCCCCTGATCACCGCCTCGGACTGCGAAGGCGCCGGGGAGATGTTCCAGGTCACCACCCTGGATCTGAACAACCTGCCCAAAACCGAGGACGGCAAGGTGGATTACACCAAGGACTTTTTTAACAAGCCCACCAACCTCACCGTCTCCGGCCAGCTGAACGGCGAGACCTTCGCCATGGCCTTTAAGAACATCTACACCTTCGGCCCGACCTTCCGGGCGGAGAACTCCAACACCACCCGCCACGCGGCGGAGTTCTGGATGATCGAGCCGGAAATTGCCTTTGCCGACTTGGATGACGATATGCGCCTGGCAGAGGACATGATCAAATTTATCATTTCCTATGTGCTGGAGAACGCACCGGAGGAAATGCAGTTCTTCAACCAATTCGTGGACAAGGATCTGCTGGAGCGCCTAAACCATGTGCTGACCTCGGACTTCGGCCATGTCACCTACACGGAGGCCATTTCCATTCTGGAACAGCACAACAGCGAATTTGACTACCCGGTGCACTGGGGCAGCGACCTGCAAACGGAGCATGAGCGGTTCCTGACGGAGCAGGTGTTCAAGCGCCCGGTATTCGTAACGGATTACCCCAAGGAGATCAAGGCCTTCTACATGAAGCTGAACCCCGACGGCAAGACCGTCGCCGCCATGGACTGCCTGGTCCCCGGCATCGGCGAGATCATCGGCGGCAGCCAGCGTGAGGACAACTATGACCTGCTGAAAGCCCGCATCGAGGAGCTGGGGATGAAGCCAGAGGACTACGGCTTCTACCTGGATCTGCGGAAGTACGGCTCCGCCCGGCACGCCGGTTTCGGCTTGGGCTTTGAGCGCTGCGTCATGTACCTCACCGGCATGACCAACATCCGCGACGTTCTCCCCTTCCCCCGGACCGTCAACAAC
>CAKTIN010000068.1 GCA_934565775.1 uncultured Oscillospiraceae bacterium | reverse complement strand
ATTTGTTCGTTACCGTCCAAATTGCAGCAAAGCCCCAGCTTTCGCGCACGGAAAGCCGGGGTTCTTTGACAGTCTGAGGAGGCCCCAAGGGGGCCTCCCAGTTTTCTCTTCTTTGCCGCAGAAATCACAGCTTCGGATCCACCCGCTTCCATGCCGCACCATTGCCGCCGCAAGCAGCATGACCGTCTGGGCCGCCAGGATGCCGCCCAGCAGCCAGAGAAGGCCGCCTTTGTACGGCGCTTCATAGGGCTCGGACTTGGCACGCCTTCCACCTCTCATCCAACTTTCTTCTCCTTTCGGTTTTGATTCGGTCGTCTCCCCTTACCGGCCGCATCTACCTCTGCCTCTGGATGGACAGCACGAATCTGCTCTTGGGCAGGTAGGTCAACTGCACCCGGTCCCCGGGCTTCAGATCCCCCGCGTCCATAATGCGATACGCTTCGCCGTCGATGGTTAAGCTGTACCCGGCGGTCGTTTTGCCGGATAAGCGGTAGGTCGGAATGGCGGGCAGAGAACCCTCGTCTACCTGCTCAATGACCCCGGTCTGCACAACCGCGTCCGACTCCTTTTCCGTCAGGATGCTGATGCCGCCATGGAGCAGGCAGCTCCCGCTCAGATAGAGAAAGAAGCAGCCTGCGGTCAGCACGACCACGCTGAAAAGGATTCTGTCGCTCCGCCCTCTGGTGATCTTGACCAGCTCCAGGATTCCGGCGGCGCAGGCCGCGACCGCCAGAGCTGCCGGAAACCAGGGTGTGATTCCATTCGCCCTCCGGTAATAGGCATAGGAAAATGTGCGGACGCTGTAGGCCATTTCCTGCGCGGGAGGCTTCTCTGCCACAGACGGGGCTGCACCCCCCTTCGTAAAGAGCGAGGCCGCAGTAATCCCAATGGCAAGAAGAAAAATGCCCATTATGAACCAGGGAAACCAGGAGGGGCCCTGTTTTCCAAAGGGTTTTTGATCTAAACGTTCTATGTTTCGGCGCTCCTCTCTGCCGCTTTTGTGCGGCAGTCCAACATTACAGCGTCTTTTTCAGGCGCACGGCCTCCCGGGTTCGGCCCTCTTCAACAAAACCCTGCCTCAGAAACAGGGGCACCGACGGATTATCCAGGGCGATCTCGTCATACAGCTCCGTGATCCCCTGCTCCTTCGCCGCCTCGCAAAGAAGGCGCAGGGCCTCGCTTCCGTAGCCCCTTCCCCGGTGCTTTGCATCGACGATCAGACTGGTCTGCCAGGCCCCCTTCTCAAGATAGTACGCGGCCTCCCCCACAAATTCGCCGTCCTCCCGCCGGAGATACCTGTAAAAGCGCCCATCCTCCGGATGCGCCACCCAGCGGTCCAGCCAGCTTTTCCATTTAGACTCCGGGAAGTCGATCGTCCCGCCCCAGGCGTGATTATAGGCCATGGTGGCCGTATCAAGCAGCATCTGTCTGCGAAACCACAGGTCCTCATATCGGGGAAAATAGAAATGAATCACTTGCAGGTCCCTCCGCGCATAATGGCTTTTATTTGTCAGAAACAGTATAGCAGAAGAAAAGCGGCAGTTCAAGAAGTACATAAAGATTCCCTGCAATTCCGGCAGAATTGCAGGGAATCTTGGTTAAAACGCGAGCTCGATTAGAAATCGTGCAAGAGAACATAATCTTGGTTTGGGGGGGAGCCGGTTCCAGTTGAGCGGCGCATTAAGCAACCGTAAACCTCCAGGATGGATCGCAGACAGATAGTGTATTCATTGCATGAATCAAAGCCTTGGCATTACTTCCGTCCCCGGCATCAATTAGCATCTTTCGTTTTTCGCTCGGAAGCTTCTGCGCAGTCAAAAGCAAAAATAGGGCAATACAGTTGGGAATCGCCTCGCAAAAGTCAACACAGTATACCACATCGCGAATGACCGCATAGCTACCCATGGTAAAAATCAATGCGCAAATGAGCGAATTTGTCACCCCAGGTATTGGATTGCTGACCCACTCGGCCAACTGCGCAGGCGTCCACTTTGTTGCTGCATGAAAAAGCGAAGGATTTTGAACTATTTCATTTCTTGCGGCATTGACAACCATAAAATATGCCGTGGACTTTGCGCTCCCGGGAACGCTGTAAAACTCAGTGTTGGGCGCAAAATACTCGGAAAAAATCTGCATCAATTCATTGAGTGATATAGGGTCGTTTCGCTCCTTGCATCTTGCTTTTGCTGAAAGGACAATTGTTGCTGCTGAATTGCTTTAATTACCTGTTCCACATTTTGCGAGTCGCTCTTTTCTTTCTTTTGAAACAGCTTCTTATGTAGGAACATAATTTTCCTCCCTTATTTTAACTGTAGTTCATTATAACATTAAAGTCCAAATTATACAAGAGCTATCAAATAGAAAGCCGCACCTTGCATAGCGTATCCCAATCGTTTAACGATTGCAGCGATGCAGAACACCGGACTCCCCGCTTCAACTTATAAGAACCGCAGCAGAATTGCTTTGCAACAGGAGCCGCTTAACTTATGTGCTGAAACGGCCGGAAAGGCTGATTTTAAGCGGTTTTCGGGTATAGAAAAATCCACCGTAATTCTGTCAGAATTACGGTGGATTTCGTGGTCCGAGTGACTAGATTCGAACTAGCGGCCTCTTGAACCCCATTCAAGCGCGATACCAAACTTCGCCACACCCGGATATTTAAGCGGTACTCTCGACCGCTCAAATATAATAGCACATCTCTCTGCGTTTTGCAAGACCTTTTTTCGCGATTTTTTATATTTTTTTCCGGCGGCCCCCCAGCAGGCGAAAAGCCAGGAAAATCACAATATCCACCGCCACAATGGTCGCTCCAGTGGGCGTAGAGGCCAGGATCGACACCAGAAGCCCCACTGCCGCGCCGCCCACCGCAGTCCCCGCCGCGCAGATCATGACGCTTCGGAAGCTCTTGAACACCTGCATGGCCGTAATGGCCGGGAAAATAATCAGCGCCGAGGTCAGCAGGGACCCCACCAGGCGCATGGCCATCACGATGACCACCGCTGTCACCACCGCAATGAGCAGATTATACAGCCGCACCCGGATGCCGGACGCCGCCGCAAAGCTCTCGTCAAAGGTCACGGCGAAAATGCGGTTATACAAAAGCAGAAAGACGCCGACCACCACGGCGGACAGTCCGACGCACACCCACACGTCCACCGGCGACAAGGTCAGCAGACTGGTTGAACCGAATAGTGAGCTGCACACATCCCCGGAAACGTTGCCGGAGGTGGAAAACAGGTGCATCAGCAAATATCCCACCGCCAGGGCCCCCACGGAAACCATACCAATGGCTGCGTCCCCCCGGATGCGGGTATTCTGCCCGGTGTGCAGGATGAACACTGCGCTGAGGACCGTCACCGGCAGGACCAGAAGCATGGAATTTGACAGGTTCAGCACCGCCGCCACGGCCATCGCCCCGAAAGCCACATGGGACAGCCCGTCGCCGATGAAGGAAAAACGCTTGAGCACCAGAGGCACCCCCAGAAGCGCCGCGCACAGCGCCATAAGAATGCAGGCGATAAACGCATAGCGCACAAAGGCGTAGGAAAAGTAAAGCTGTAAGGTATCAAGCATGGTGTTCCTCCTGAAAACGGCGAACGAAGTCCTTTCCCGGCCCGGTGGTCTCATATTGATCCCGAGTGCCGAAGAAGTGGGTCTTGTGCCCGATATGGAGCACATGGGACGCATAGCGCAGGGCGGCGCTGAGATCATGGGACACCATTAAAATGGTAATCCCCTGCTGGTTCAGCTCCGCGATCAGCCGGTACATTTCCTCCGTAGCCACCGGGTCCAGCCCGGCCACCGGCTCATCCAGCAGCAGCAGCTTTCTGGCGGCACACAGGGCCCGGGCCAGAAGCACCCGCTGCTGCTGCCCGCCGGACAGCTCCCGGAAGCACCGCCCGGCCAATGGCGCCGCCCCCAGCTTCTCCAGATTCTCCAGCGCCAGTGCGCGCTGGGCCCGGCCGTAAAACGGACGCAGGCCGTTCCGGCTCAGGCAGCCGGAGAAGGCGACCTCCAGAACGGAGGCAGGAAAATCCCGTTGAATCTCCGTCCGCTGGGGCAGATACCCGATCTGATCCTGGGTCAGCCCGTCGCCGAACTCGATCTGCCCGGCAAGGGGCGGATTCAGCCCCAGAAGGGTTTTCATGAGAGTGCTTTTTCCGGTCCCGTTTTCCCCCACGATGCACAGGTAATTTCCCTGCTCCACCGTAAAATTCAAGTGCTCCGCAATGGCCTCGCCCTCATAGCCCACGGCGAGGTCCCGGCAAATCATTTGTGCCATTGGTTCTCTCCTTTACCGGACGCCCAGCGCCTGCAGCAGCGCCTGTCCGTTGTGCTGCATAAATTCCAGATAGCTGGCCCCCTTGGCCGCCTGCTCCCGTGTTACGGACTGCATGGAGTGCAGCTCCAGCACCGGCACCCGGACCCCGGCGGTCTGCTGGAGCGTTGCCGCCAGGCGGCGGTCATTGCCCTCCAGGACCAGAACGGCCGGGAGCTTTTCCTCCCGGAGGCGGTCGGCCAGGGTGACCACCGTGTCAAAGCCCGCCTCGGTCTCCGCAGAGCAGCCGGGAAAGGCTGCGTAATGGACCAGCCCATAGTCCTCCGTCAGATATAGGAACGGGAACCGGTCCGCAAACAGAACCGTCCGGATCGGGGCTTCATCCACCCCGGTCTGAATCTGTTCATCCAGCTGCTCCAGAGCCCGGTCGTAAGCCGCCTCATTAGCGGAGAGCCGGTCCGCTGCCTCCGGCAGCTTCTCCGACAGGACCGCCGCAATCGCCTGGCAGCAGAGCCGGGCGTTTCGCAGGGAGAGCCAGACGTGCTCGTCATACTCCGTCTCCCCGCCGTGGTCATGCTCCTCCTGTTCCTCCCGCAGGTGCCCCTCCAGCAGCGGCAGCATGGCCACCGCCCGGGGGCTTTCCTCTGCGGCGGCCAAAGCGTCTGCCACCCAGGCATCGGACTCGCCGCCCACATAGAGCAGAAGGCTGCATTTCTGAATGGCCGCCACATCCGAAACCGAGGGCTGATAGCTGTGCAGGTCCGCCCCGTTGCCCACCAGGAGGCTGACCTCCACCCCGGGCACTCCGTCCGTCAGGTTCCGCGCCCAGTCATACAGGGGAAAATTGGTGCAGAGCACCTTATAGGCACCGCCGTCTCCCCCGGGCGCGGCGCAGCCGCCCAGGCCCAGCAGCAGCGTCAGGCAAAGCAGCAACAAAAATTTTTTCTTCATGGCTTCCTCCCGCACTGGGCGCAGCGGCCGAACAGAATCGTCTGCTCCCGGTCCACGGAGAACCGGTCGTCCTGAAAAATCTGCCGCAGGACCTCCTCCGACGCTTCCTCGCTCATATGCAGGATTCTGCCGCAGGCGGTACATTTCAAGTGCAGATGATGCTGGCAATGGGCTCCCGCCACCAGCTGGTATCTGACCCGATTCCCCTCCTCGGAAAACCGGCGCAGCTTTCCCTCCCCTGCCAGCTTCGGAAGGAGCCGGTACAGAGTGCTGCGGCTGGGGCGGTTGGGACAATCTCCCAGGGCGGCGTCCAGCTCCGGAGCGGTAAAGGACTCCTGGCAGTGCGCGCTCAGAAAGGCAAGCAGCACCGCCTCCTGCTCCGTATGATAGGTCATGCGCGTCCCTCCAATTTGAGACTTTTTCTCAAATTGATTATACTCGCTTTCCGCCGCTTGTCAAGAGGAAAGGAATTCCGCCAAAAAAGAAAAACCGCCGCAGGGGCGTTGTCCCCCTGCGGCGGCGCTTCTGCGGCTTATCCCAGCAGATTCAAAAATTCGTCCTCGGTGAGCACCGGGATTCCCAGCTCTCCGGCCTTGCGGAGCTTGGAGCCTGCGTTCTCCCCGGCTACCACATAGCTGGTCTTTTTGGAAACGGAGCCTGCGGCCTTGCCGCCCAGCAGCTCAATTTTCTCCGTTGCCTCCTCCCGGGTGAACTTGGTCAGCGCCCCGGTCAGCACAAAGGTCAGCCCGGCAAAGCGCTGGTCCGTCACCTCCCGGTGAGATTGGAAATTGACACCCGCCTGGCGCAGGCGCTCCACCAGATGCCGGGACTGAGGAGCGGCAAACCACTGCTGCAAATTCTCCGCCGTCACGGCGCCCACGTCGTTCACTGCCGTCAGCTCCTCCAGGCTGGCATTCGCCAGGCTGTCCAGATCTCCAAAGGCGGCAGCCAGGGTCTTGCCTGCCTTGGCCCCCACCTGCCGGATCCCCAGGGCGTAAATCAGCCGGGACAGGTCCTGGCTCTTGCTGGCCTCGATGGCGTCCAGCAGCTTCTTCGCCGCCTTCTCCCCGCTCTTCCACAGGCCCTTGATCTGCTCCAGGGTCAGGTAGTAAATATCCGCCGGAGAGGCGATGAGCTTCCGCTGGATAAGGCTCTCCACAATGGCCGAGCCCAGGCCGTCAATGTCCATAGCATCCCGGGAGACAAAATGGGCGATATTCCGGGCCAGCTGGGCCGGACACTCCGCGCCGGTGCAGCGAAGGAAGGCCCCGTCCTCATCCCGGACCACCGCCGCTCCGCAGATGGGGCAGGTTGCCGGAAGGAAATAGGGCTTTGCCCCGGCGGGGCGCTTGGACAGGTCCACCTCCAGGATCTCCGGGATGATCTCCCCGGCCTTCCGGATGGTCACGGTGTCCCCAATGCGAATATCCTTCTGGGATATAAAATCCTGATTGTGCAGCGTTGCGCTGGTCACTGTCGTACCGGCCAGGCGTACCGGCCGGACCGTGGCCTTAGGGGTCAGGACCCCCGTGCGCCCCACCTGGATCACAATATCCTCCACCACCGTAGGCTTAATCTCCGGGGGATACTTATAGGCCACCGCCCACCGGGGAAACTTTGCCGTGCTGCCCAGATTCCGGCGCTCCGCCAGATCGTTCAGCTTAATGACCGCCCCGTCAATATCAAAGCTAAATTGCTCCCGCTCCTCGTTGATCCGCAGGACCCGGGCGTGGATCTCCTCCTTCGTCCGGCAGAGCGTATAAGGGATCACCCGGAAGTGCCGCTGCCGGAGATAGTCCAGCGTCTGGGTGTGGGTGGCAAACTCCACCCCCTCAGCCAGCTGCAAATTGAACACCAGAATATCCAGCTTCCGTTTGGCGGCAATCTTCGGGTCCAGCTGCCGGAGCGACCCGGCGGCGGCGTTCCGCGGGTTGGCGAACAGGGGCTTCCCCTCCGCCTCCCGGGCGGCATTCAGCTCCTCAAAGACTCCCTTGGGCATGAACACCTCTCCCCGGACGATCAGCCGGGCCGGCGCGTCCGGCAGGGTCATGGGAATAGAGCGGATGGTCTTGAGATTTTCCGTTACGTCCTCCCCCACCAGGCCGTCTCCCCGGGTCGCTCCCCGGACAAACTTCCCGTCCACATACTCCAGCGCCACAGACAGGCCGTCCACCTTGGGCTCCACGGAATAGGCTGGCTCCGCCACGCTCTGGCGCAGCCGGTCCGAGAATTCGTCCAGCTCCTCCATGGAAAACACGTCCTGTAGGCTCTCCAGCGGAACGGCATGGGTCACCTTCTCAAACTGGCTGGCCGCCTCGCCCCCCACCCGGCGGGTGGGAGACTGGGCGGAGGCATACTCCGGGTGGGCCTTTTCCAGGTCCTCCAGCTCCCGCAGAAGCCGGTCATATTCAAAGTCCGGCATGGACGGATCGTCCAGCACATAATATTCATGGTTTGCCTGCTCCAGCTGAGCGGCAAGCTGCTCCATTCTTTCCTTCACGTCCATGGCGTTTCCTCGCTTCTTATTCTTTTTTCCCCAGGAGGCCCCCCTCCAGGTGGATAAAGGTCTCCGGTACCGTCCCTACAATCACCGTCTCCGCCACCAGGACCTGGCTTTCGACGGAAAAGGACTCCGTCTTGCCCAGGACCAGCACTGTGGCGTCAATGCGCACCTGCATATACAGCCGGTGGAGCGTCTGATTGATCCCCGCCTCGGAAAAGGCGCTGGAAAAAGCCGCATCGGAGTTGCTGATGGCCAGAATCTTTACCGGCAGCAGCGGCCCCCGCCCGGAAAACAGCTCCGGCATACAGATGCTGCCCAGAGGGATCCCAATCTCACCGGTGTCCAGAGCCAGCATCTGCTCCCCGATCAGGTGAAGGATGTCGGTTTTCAGCCGGTTGACCTCGCTCATGTTGGTCTTGAGGGCCGTAATTTTCCCGTCCAGGTCCTTTTCAAAGTAGATGATCCGGTCGTATTCAATGTTCCCCTCCTCGACCTGCCGGGTCACGGCATTGTTGATCAGGTCCGAGGAATGATTCAGCACCTGGGTCTTGGCCAGATCCAGCGCCACGGGCCGGTATCGCCGCAGCAGCCCTGTGTAGGCGACTGCCGCAAGAATCAGCACCACCGCCCCCAGCCGGAAAATCCAGCCGAAGTCTCTTCGTCTCATGGCGCCACCCCCTCCCGGTCAATCTATGCCGGAGGCGGCAGGGTTATAACTTGGTCATATGGGCCGAGGCCGTCTTGGCCATGAGCCGCTTGGTCCCGATCTTGTCAAAGGCAATCTCCAGCAGGGCGTCGCCCCCCATTTTCATCACGGACAGAACCATGCCCCTGCCGAAGGCCTTGTGCTGGACCATATCGCCCTTGGCAAACTCCACCGTCTGGGTCTGCTTCTGCCCGGTGGAAAACTCCTGATTCAGGAAGTGCTCCCGGTGCAACTGGGTGGGGTTGGGCCGCTTGGGCCGCTCCTCCTGCCGGGCGGCAAAGGACTGCCCGCCCCGGTGAATCACGCCCTCCTCCGGCAGCTCCTTCAAGAACCGGGAGGGAATGCAGCCGCTGGTCCTGCCGTAAAGCATCCGCTGCCGGGCATGGGAAATGGTCAGCGTCTCCTTCGCTCGGGTAATGGCCACATAGCAAAGCCGCCGCTCCTCTTCCATCTCCTCCGGGTCTCCAATGGCCCGGACGCTGGGGAACAGGCCGTCCTCCAGGCCCACCAGGAACACATGGGGGAACTCCATGCCCTTGGCGCTGTGCATGGTCATCATCACCACGGCATCGGCGTTGGGGTCGTACTGCTCAATATCCGTATACAGGGCAATCTCCTCCAGGAAGCCCTCCAGAGAGGGAGCGTCCGTATTTTCCAGATAGGACAGAATGCTGGATTTCAATTCGTGAATATTCTCCAGCCGGGTCTTGTTCTCCTCGGTGGGCTTATCCTCCAGCATGGGGCCATACCCCGTGCGCAGGATCAGCTCCTCGTAAAAGTCCGGCAGGGACAGCGTACCCAGGAGCTTGGCGCAGTCCTCGATCAGGACCGAGAAGGCCATAAGCTTTTCCGCAGCCCGCTCCAGGGCCGGATAGGAATAGGGATCCGAGATCACGCTGTACAGACTCTTGCCCTCCGCCGCAGCCAGGCGCTGGGCCATCTCCACGGTCTTAGCTCCGATGCCCCGGGGGGGATTGTTGATGATCCGGACCAGGCGCAGGTCGTCGTCCCGGTTGTTCAGCACCCACAGGTAGGCCAGCATATCCTTGACCTCCGCCCGGTCAAAGAACCGGGTGCCGCCGATGATGCGGTAGGGGATGCCGTTGCGCTTGAAGGCATATTCCAGCTGGTTGGACTGGGCGTTCATCCGGTAGAGCACCGCGTGGTCCCGCCAGCTCCTGCCCTGGGAGAAATCCGCCAGAATCTGGGCGGCCACGTACTGGGCCTCGTCGTTTTCGTTCATGGCGGTGTAGAGG
>CAKTIN010000067.1 GCA_934565775.1 uncultured Oscillospiraceae bacterium | reverse complement strand
AGGACGATCGCCTCCGGGGAGCGGTCCGTCGGGAGCATGGCCACGGCCTGCCGGTAAATCTCCGACTCCACCGCCTGGCGCTCCCGGTTCAGCTCGCACAGGGCGGCGGCCACTTCCTTCCCCCGGGCGGGGTCCTGGGTCAGGAACAGCTCCACCGCCAGGCCGATTTTTCCCATCCGCCCGGCAGCGTTGATCCGCGGTGCTAGCACATAGCCGATGGACGCGGCGGTCAGCTTCTCGGGCTGGCAGCCGGACTCCGCGATCAGGGCGGCCAGCCCCGGGCGGCCGGTCTTTTTCAGCATCTCCAGCCCCCTGGCTACGAAGGCCCGGTTCTCCCCCCGCAGGGGCATCACATCCGCCACCGTCCCCAGGCAGAGCATATCCGCATACTGCTCCAGCACCGCCTCCTGGCTCCCAGACAGGGCGGAGGCCAGCTTAAAGGCCACTCCGACCCCGGACAGGTCCTTATGGGGGTAACCGCCGTCCGGCCGGTGGGGGTCCACCACCGCCACCGCCCGGGGCAGGCGCTCCTTGCACTCATGGTGATCGGTAACGACCAGATCCACCCCCAGCTCCCGGCAGAGCTCCGCCTCCTCCAGCGCCGTGATCCCGCAGTCCACGGTGATGATCAGCCCCACTCCGTCGCCCGCCAGCTGCCGGATGGCAATGGGGTTTAGGCCGTAGCCCTCCTCCAGGCGGCTGGGAATGTAGGACTGGCACTGGGCGCCGCATTGGCGCAGAAAATCCGTCAGCAAGCAGGTAGCGGTGATCCCGTCCACATCGTAGTCCCCAAATACGGCAATTTTCTCGCCCCGGGTCATGGCAAGGCCCACCCGGCCCACCGCCCGGTCCATATCCGTCATCAAAAACGGGTCCGGCAGCTCCGCATCCCGGGACAGGGCCTCCCGGGCCTTCTCCGGGGTGTCGATCCCCCGGGCCGCCAGCACCAGGGCGGGCAGTGGCGGGATTCCGCCTCCCACCAGCGCGTTTACCTGCTGAACCCCGGGCTCCGCAATTTTCCAGGTTCCGTACTTCACGTCATTCCACATCCATTATCGTTCTTTTCTGTCTATTATAGCAAAAAACCTCCCGAGATACAAGGGCCACCCTTTGGGGAATTTGCCTTGTTTTTGAGTGCATTCCTTGCTAATTTCACCAAAAAGAACCCGGGAAATGCAAAGCCGGGCCTTGCGCATGAAGCACCTCACACGCGAGGCCCGGTTTATCCTTCCGTCCCTAGCTCCAAAGCGTCCCGGGCAGGCGGACGCCCTCCGGGCTCTGCTTGGCCCGGTCCGCCACGGCAGTCCAGGAGAACGACGCCACCAGCTCCCCAGTGGATACCGGCTCCGGAGTCTTTCGCAGCCCCGCCGCCCAGGCCAGGGCGCCCAGTACCGCCTCCGGGGGCAGCTTCTCTCCCAGGGCCTCCAGGCTCAGATCCCCGTCCCGCTTGGACAGCCGCCGCCCGTCCGGGGCCAGCAGCAGAGGGACATGGTAATACGCCGGTTTAGGAAAGCCGAACAGCTCCTGCAAGTACATCTGCCTAGGCGCGGAGGCCAGCAGGTCCCAGCCCCGCACCACCTCGTTGACACCGGCCAGCCCGTCGTCCACCACCACGGCCAGCTGATAGACATAGACTCCGTCCGCCCGGCGGACCACAAAGTCCCCGCAGTCTCTTTGGAGATTCTCCGTATAGGCCCCCTGGACCCCGTCCACAAAGGCGACCTCCCGGTCCGGGACCCGCACCCGCCAGGCCGGAGCCCGGTGAAAGGCCGCCCGCTGCTCCGGGGTCAGATTCCGGCAGGTGCCGGGATAGACATAGGTCCCGTCGGAGGCGTGGGGCGCGCCGATGGCATGGAGCCTGCTCCGGGTGCAATAGCAGGGATAGAGCAGCCCCAGTCGGTCCAGCCTTTGGAAGTAAGTATCATAGACCCCGCTTCGCTGGCTCTGGGGCTGGGTCTCCCGGTCCCAGTCCAGGCCCAGCCACTCCAACTCCCGGCGAATATCCCGGGCATAGGCCTCCCGGCTCCGTTCAAAATCCAGGTCCTCCATCCGCAGGACCAGCTCCCCGCCCCTATGCCGGACGGACAGCCAGGCCAGCAGCGCCGCGAAGGCATTGCCCAGGTGCATCCGCCCGCTGGGGGTCGGCGCAAAGCGCCCCACGATTTTCCCGGCTTCAGTCTGCAATGTTCAGATCCTCCGCCGCAACCCGACTGGTATAGGGATTACAATAGGTGTTTATGGTCTCGGCCACGCCCTCCCGGTCCAGGAGATAGTAGGACGCACCGTAAACCGTCTCCGCCTCCCCGGGCAGGGTCACGCTCTGGACATTTCCCACCCCCGCCTTCCAGGCCGAAAGCGCCAGCCACAGCAGGTTGCCGGTGGACAGGTCCTGGGTGGTATCCGCCTGAAGGGCGGACAGAGCCCCCGGCAGCCGGTACAGCTTGGCAGGCGTCAGCCACTGGTCCATGCACGCAGACAGGAATTCCCGCTGCACCTGCACCCGCTGAAGGTCCGCCAGGGCATAGCCGGAACGGAAGCGCACCAGGCCCAGGGCCTCCTTGCCGTCCAGCTTCTGGAGTCCCTGCTTCAGATCAATGTACAGATCCTGGGAGGCGTCCTCGTAGAACATATCCTGGGGCACATCGATCTTTACCCCGCCCATGGCGTCCACCACGTTGGCGAAGCCCTTCAAGTTGATGAGCATATAGCCATCCGGGCGGAAGCCGATGATGTCCTGCACGTAGTCCAGCAGCGCCTCCATGCCCTCCTGCCCCCGGCCGTTGCGGCCATAGGCGGAGTTCAGCTTGGCGGGATTGCCCGCCACGGAATAGGTCAGGGTATCCCGGGGCAGACTCACCAGATTGATCTGCTTCTCGCTCCGGTTGACGTAGAGCAGGATCATGGTATCCGTCCGGCCCCCCTCGTCGTCGGTCCCCGCCAGGAGGATCACGGAGCAGTCCTTCTTCCGCTCCCCCAGGGTCCCCTGGGTTGCCTTGGGCGCGGGGAGGGCAGAGCGCAGCAGGAAGAGCCCTCCTGCGATCAGCAGGATAAACAGCAGCAAAACCGGCAGGCAGCCGCAGCCCCGGCGCTTCTTCGCCTTCTTTTGTGCAGGGGGCTCCCGGTGGGCGGGAGCGGGGCTTGCCTTCTTCCGGGCCGGGGGACGGCGCACGATCGTCTCCTCCATCGCCCGGCGGCGCCGGGTATCGTCCATGGCTTCCTCCCTTCCCGGCCGCCGCAGGGCGGGCCGCTCCTCTGAAAAATCCGCATTATAGGCCCGGATCGCCGGCTGCACCGGCTCCTGGGGCGAATCGTAGGGCTCCTCTTCTATTTCATCCAAAGCCGGATCGTCCTCCGGCTCATACGGCTCAGACTCCGCCCGGGTCTCCCGGGCCACTGCCCAGTCAATACTGCGCAGCAGGGCGTCAATATCGTCCACATCTTGGTCTTTCTTGGGATCAGGCATAGCAGCGCCTCCTTTCGTCCCCCTATCATACCGCAAATGCGGAAAAAAGTAAACCGTTCCTGCGGAACATTCAGAATTCCTAAGATTTCATCCCCCACCGGGGCTTGTGCCCGGGTGCGCCATCCGCTAAAATAGCCCCAGTAGATGAAAGGAAGTGGTTCTCATGACTTCAATCAAAAAATCCGTTGTGACTGCTCTCTGCGCTGCGTTCTGTGTGGTGCTGCCTATGGCCTTCCACGCCATTCCCCGTGGGGGCATGATCTTTCTGCCCATGCACATTCCCGTCCTGCTGTGCGGGCTGCTGTGCGGCTGGCCCTACGGCCTGGCCTGCGGGATCCTCGGTCCGGTGCTGTCTCACTTTATCACCGCCATGCCCAATGCCGCCGCTCTGCCCGGAATGCTGGTGGAGTGCGCCGTATATGGCGGGATCTCCGGTCTGATGATGCAGCTGGTTCATACCGGCAAGCTCTATGCCGACCTTTACATCTCCCTCGCCGCAGCCATGGTAGCCGGGCGCATCTTAGGCGGAGCGGCAAAGGCCCTGCTGTTCGCCCCCGGCTCCATGACTCTGGCCGTATGGGCCAGCACCTACTTTGCCGTGGGGCTGCCCGGGATCCTCATCCAGCTGGTGCTGCTGCCCTCCATCGTGTTCCTGCTGATGAAGAGCCGGCTCATTCCCCGGCGGTACTAAGGAGGCGCAGCCATGGAACAAAAAGCTGTCATCGATTATTTTGACCGCGCCGCCTCCCACTGGGACGCAGAGCTCGTACGCAACGACCGCGTGATCTCCACCATTCTGGACGGGGCCGAGGTTGGCCCGGGGAAGGACGTGCTGGATGTGGCCTGCGGCACCGGGGTCCTTTTCCCGGATTATGCCGCCCGCCGGGTAGGCAGCCTGACCGCCATCGACATCTCCCCCGAAATGGTCCGCATTGCCAGTGCGAAGCTTCCCGGCGGGACCGTCCTGTGCGGAGACGCAGAGAAAGCGGCGTTTTCCCGGCTTTTCGACTGCATCGTCCTGTATAACGCCTTTCCCCATTTTCCCCATCCCCAGGCCCTGCTGGCGCATCTGGCCGGGCAGCTCAAGCCCGGCGGGACGCTTACCATCGCCCACGGCATGAGCCGCGCGGCCATTGACCGCCATCACAGCGGCACGGCCGCCCAGATCTCCATGGGGCTTATGGACGCCGAGTCCCTGGCCGGGCTTTTCCGCAGCGTAGGGCTCGCCGTCTGCTTTCTGCGCTCGGATGATACCATGTATCAGGTCACGGGAAAGCGAAACTGAACCAGCCTGCGCCTGCCGCATTTTCGCGGCAGGCTTTTTTCTCGCTTTACAAGGGCGGCCGGATATTGTATGATAAAGAAAAACGAAACGGAGCGGATTTCTATGGCGATTCGAGGCGTATTATGGGATTTAGACGGCACCCTGCTGGACACCCTGGGGGATTTGACGGACGCGGTAAACGCCACTCTGGCGCACTTCGGCTGCCCGCCCCGCTCTGCCCGGGAGGTGCGGCGGTTTCTGGGCAACGGCGCAGGGCAGCTGATTGCCCTGTCTCTCCCCGGCCTGTCCGCCGACCCGCCGCTGGAGGAGGCCCTGGCCTGGTATACCAGCTATTACGACGCCCACTGCCGGATTAAAACCGCGCCCTATCCCGGAATTTCCCAGGCTCTGGAGGCACTAAAGGCCGCGGGGCTGAAAATGGCGATCCTTACCAATAAGCCAGACTCCGCCGCCAAGGCGCTGTGGAAGGAGTTCTTCCCGGAAACCATGGCCTTTGCCCAGGGGGAGGCCCCCGGCTGTCCCCGGAAGCCGAATCCCGCCATGGTCCTGCGGGCCATGGACGAACTGGGCCTGCGCCCGGAGGAAACGGTCTATGTGGGGGACTCCGAGGTGGATCTGGCCACGGCAAAGGCCGCCGGTCTCCCCTGCTACAGCGTGCTCTGGGGCTTTCGGGACCGGGAGGACCTGGTGCAGGCCGGGGCGGCAGTCCTATGCGCCACCCCCGAGGAATTAAAGGAGCGGATCTTACATGGCTAACGAATTTTATGCTCTGCTGTCCCGGATGCGGTACATTACCCGCTGGGGCCTGATGCGGAACACCTTTTCAGAAAACATTCAGGAGCACAGCCACCAGGTGGCGGTGCTGGCCCACAGTCTGGCCCTCATCCGCCGGGACATTCTGGGCCTGCCCGGTCCGGACCCGGACAAGTGCGCCACCGCCGCGCTGTTCCATGATGCCTCGGAAATTCTGACCGGGGACCTGCCCACGCCGGTCAAATACTACAATCCCGAGATCAAGAAGGCCTACAAGCAGGTGGAGGCCGTCAGCGGCGAGAAGCTGCTGGCCATGCTCCCCGAGGCTCTGCGGGAGAGCTACCGTCCCATGGTGCTAGAGAACGATCCGGAGGTCACGCCCACGGTAAAGGCGGCGGACAAGCTCTCCGCCTACATTAAGTGCATAGAGGAGCTGAAGGCGGGCAATCAGGAATTTGAATCCGCCGAGAAGCAGATCCGCAAGACCCTGGAGGCCATGGACCTGCCGGAGCTGTCGTATTTCATGGCCCATTTCCTCCCGGCCTTCAGTCTCAACCTGGACCAGCTGGAGTGACCGCCATGGCGCAGCTATCGGACCCCATCACCGTGCTCAAGGGCATAGGCCCCACCAAGGCCAAGCAGTTTGCCGCCCTGGGCATCGAGACCCTGTATCAGCTCCTGACCCACTTTCCCCGTGCCTATGAGGACCGCACCCAGTTGAAAACCATCGCGGAGCTGGAGGTGGACGTACCGGCCTGCTTCCGGGCCATGGTCATGTCTCACCCCAGGACCAGCCATATCCGCAAGGGGCTGGATCTTACCAAGGTGCAGATTGCGGACCACACCGCCCGGCTGAATGTGACCTTTTTTAATCAGAAATTCACGGCGGAGCAGCTGGAATACGGGAAGGAATACTACTTTTTTGGGGCTGTTTCCGGGGATTTCATCGGATACAATATGCAAAGCCCCGCTTTTGAGGGGCTGGACAGTCCGCCCCTGCTCACCCGGCGGATTCTGCCGGTCTATCCCCTGACCGCCGGGCTGAGCAACGGCGCCGTCGCCCGGGCGGTCAGCCAGGCGCTGGACCTGTGCGGCGCAGTGCCGGAGGTCCTGCCGGAGGCGATCCGGGCGCAGTACGGCATTCTCCCTGCGCAGGAGGCTTATCTTGCCATTCATCACCCCCGGGATATGGAGGAGCTGGCCCAGGCGAAAAAGCGGCTGGTCTTTGAGGAATTCTTTGTTTTTTCCGCAGGCCTCGCCCTGCTTCGCGCCCGGCGGGCGGAGACCGCCGCAGTGCCCTATGCAGACACGGACCTGGTCCCCTTCTATGCGGCTCTCCCCTTCCGGCTCACCGGCGCCCAAAGCCGTGCCATTGAGGAGATCCTTGCCGACCTTCGGCGGGGCACGCCCATGAACCGTCTGGTGCAGGGGGACGTGGGAAGCGGCAAGACCATGGTGGCCGCCGCCGCAGCCTACTGCGCCTGCCGCAACGGCTGGCAGAGCGCTCTGATGGTCCCCACGGAGATTCTGGCGGAGCAGCACATGGCCTCTCTGGAAAAGCTTTTAGCTCCCCTGGGGGTGCGGTGCGGTCTGCTCACCGGCTCCCTCCCCCCGGCAAAAAAGCGCCAGGTCCGGGAGGCTCTGGCCGCCGGGGAGATCGATCTGATCATCGGCACCCACGCCCTGGTCTCCGAGGCCACGGTGTTTTCCCGGCTGGGGCTGGTCATTACCGATGAGCAGCACCGCTTCGGCGTGGGCCAGCGGGGCGCTCTGTCCGAAAAGGGCGAGCAGCCCCATTTGCTGGTCATGTCCGCCACCCCCATTCCCAGGACCCTGGCCCTGATCCTTTACGGAGATCTGGACGTCTCCGTGATCGACGAGCTGCCCCCCGGGCGGCAGACCGTGGACACCTTCCTGGTCTCCGACGCCATCCGCCCCCGGATCAACGCCTTTATCCGCAAGCAGGTAGCCCAGGGCGGGCAGTGCTTTATCGTCTGCCCCGCCGTGGAGGAGAACGAGGAGCAGAGCATCAAATCCGCCGAAGCCTGGGCCCAGACCCTGCGGCAGGCCGTTTTTCCGGACCTGCGGGTAGCCCTGCTCCATGGTCAAATGCGCCCGGCGGAGAAAGAGGCGGTCATGGGGGCCTTTGCCCGGGGGGAGGCGGACATTCTTGTCGCCACCACCGTCATTGAGGTGGGGGTGGACGTGCCCCGGGCCACCCTGATGGTCATTGAGGACGCGGACCGGTTCGGACTGAGTCAGCTCCACCAGCTCCGGGGCCGGGTCGGCCGGGGGCAGGAAAAGAGCTACTGCATCCTGGTATCCAACAACCGCAGTCCGGAGACTCTGGCCCGGCTGAAGGTCCTGTGCAGAACCAACGACGGCTTCCAGATTGCCCAGGAGGACCTGCAGCTCCGTGGACCGGGAGATTTCTTCGGCAAGCGGCAGCACGGTCTGCCGGTATTCCGGGTGGCCAGTCTGGCCTGCGACATGGACACCCTGAAGCAGGCCCAGGAGGCCTCCAGGGACTGGATCGACCGGCACGGAGCCGACCGCACCCCAGAGGCTGCGGCCCTGCGGGCCCGGATCAATTTGCTGTTTGCCGACGGCAGCGGCGTATTCAATTAAGGAGAATCGTATGGAGTATGGAGAGGTGCGCCTGCGGCGCGGGGAGGAGCGGGAGCTCCGAGCCGGAAAGCAGTGGGTCTTTGACAATGAGATCGCCTGGGTGGACGAGGACTGCCGCCCCGGCGAGGTCGTAACGGTGACCGGCGGAGCCGGGGAATTCATCGCCCGGGGCTTCTTTAACGGCGATTCGAAAATCGTCGTGCGGATTCTCACCCGGGATCCGGAGGAGATCGTGGACCGGGCCTTTTTCGCCCGGCGTCTGGCCGCCGCCTGGGCCTACCGGCGGGAGCTGGGCTTTGAGAACGCCTGCCGGGTGGTGTTCGGAGATACGGACGGCCTGCCCGGGCTGACGGTAGACAAATTCGGGGACTATCTATCCTTCCAGATCGTCTGTCTGGGAATGGAGCAGCGGAAAGCCATGCTCATCGAGCTGCTGGCGGAGCTTCTGCACCCCAAGGGGATCTACGAGCGGGACGACCTTCCCGTCCGGGAGAAGGAGGGGCTGCCTCAGCGGACAGGCTGCGTCTACGGCCAGGTGCCGCCCCTGGTGGAAATCACGGAATGTGCTGCGAAAATGCTGGTTGACATCCCCCATGGACAGAAAACCGGCCACTTCCTGGATCAGCAGGAAAACCGGCAGCGCATCGCCCCCTATTGCCCCGGGCGGGAGGTACTGGACCTATGCTGCCACACCGGCGGCTTCTCCGTCCACGCCGCCCTGTACGGGGCACGCTCCGTGGAGGCCGTGGACGTATCCAAGGAGGCGCTGGAGATGCTCCGGGAGAACGCCCGGCGCAACGGCGTGGAGGACCGGATCACCACCACCTGCGCCAACGTGTTTGATCTGGTGAAGGCCTACGCCCAGGCGGGGCGGCAATTCGGTCTGGTTCTCTGCGACCCGCCGGCCTTTGCCAAAAGCAGGAAGGCTCTGGACGCCGCCTACCGGGGCTACAAGGAGCTGAACCTCCGGTGTATGCAGCTCACTGCCCCCGGGGGTTACCTGGCCAGCTGGTCGTGCAGCCAGTTCATGACCCCGGAGCTGTTCTTCAAAATGCTCCGGGAGGCCGCGGCGGATTCCGGCCGCCGGGTGCGCCTGCTGGAGACCATGATGCAGAGCCGGGATCACCCCGCCGGGCTGGACGCGGATATGTCCTGGTATCTCAAGGGCTATCTCATGCAGGTTCTTTGAGAAAGCCGGGAAATTTCCAGGAATTGTGTTGCTTTTTTCCCGGGAAGGGACTATAATAATTCCCATCGGATTTAAAAATCGAGTGCGCAGGAGGTATCTACTACCATGAAAAACAGCGAAAAGACTCTGGATATGATCGTCAACCTCTGCAAAAACAGAGGCTTTGTATACGCAGGCTCCGAAATTTACGGCGGCCTGGCCAACTCCTGGGACTACGGTCCTCTGGGCGTGGAATTCAAAAACAACGTGAAGCGGGCATGGATGAAGAAATTCGTGCAGGAAAACCCCTACAACGTGGGCCTGGATGCCGCCATCCTCATGAACCCCCAGACCTGGGTCACCACCGGCCATGTGGGCAATTTCTCCGATCCCCTGGTGGACTGCAAGGGCTGCGGCTCCCGGCAGCGGGCGGACAAGCTCATCGAGGCCAGCGAATCCGGCAAGGGCGTGAACGTGGACGCCATGAGCTTTGAGGAAATGGACGCCTTTGTGGCCTCCCATGAGGATGTGGTCTGCCCCAACTGCGGCAAGCACAACTTCACCCCCATCCGGAAGTTCAATCTGATGTTCAAGACCCAGATCGGCGTTACGGAGGACTCCTCCTCCACCGTTTACCTCCGCCCCGAGACGGCGCAGGGCATTTTCGTGAACTTTGCCAACATTCAGCGGACCACCCGGAAGAAGCTGCCCTTCGGCGTGTGCCAGGTGGGCAAGGCCTTCCGCAACGAGATCACCCCGGGCAACTTCACCTTCCGTACCCGGGAATTTGAGCAGATGGAGTGCGAATTCTTCTGCAAGCCCGGCACGGACCTGGAGTGGTTCGCCTACTGGAAGGATTACTGCAAGAACTGGCTGATCTCCCTGGGCATCAAGGAAGAGAGCCTGCGGCTGCGGGATCATGAGCCCGCAGAGCTGGCCTTCTACTCCCGGGCAACGACGGATATTGAGTACCAGTTCCCCTTCGGCAACGGCTGGGGCGAGCTGTGGGGCATTGCGGACCGGACCAATTACGACCTGAGCCGCCATCAGGAGGCCTCCGGCAAGAGCCTGGAA
>CAKTIN010000066.1 GCA_934565775.1 uncultured Oscillospiraceae bacterium | reverse complement strand
TTGCAGCAAAGCCCCAGCTTTCGCGCACGGAAAGCCGGGGTTCTTTGACAGTCTGGAGCGCCGCTGCATTTGCAGCGGCGCTTTTCCTTTGCAAAGCGGGGACTCCCGAGAAGGGAAAACGAAAAAACCGGCAGGGGGCGCAAGGCCTCCTGCCGGTGATGTAATTTAGGATTACTCCTCGTCCTTCTTGGCGTCGGCAATAATCTTCGCCTGGTTGGCCTGAGGCACTTCCTCATAGCGCACGAAGTTCATGGCGTACTTGCCGCGGCCCTGGGTCATAGCCCGGAGGTCAATGGCGTAGGAGGTCATTTCGGCAGTGGGGACCTCGGCCTCCACGACCTGCCAGCCCCGGCGCTTGCTGTCGGGGTTCATGCCCATGATGCGGCCCCGGCGTTTGTTCAGGTCGCCGATGATGTCGCCCATGTTGGCGTCGGGAATGGTGACCTTCAGCTCGGAGATGGGCTCCAGAATGGTGGGGCCGGCGCCGGGCAGGCCTTCCTTGTAGGCGATACCGGCGGCGGTCTGGAAGGCCATATCGGAGGAGTCCACAGGGTGATAAGAGCCAAAGTACAGGGTGGCCTTCAGGAACACCACAGGGTAACCGGCCAGAACGCCCTTGCCCACGCAGTTGCGCAGGCCCTTTTCCACGGAGGGGATGAAGTTCTTCGGCACGCAGCCGCCCACGGTCTCGTCCGCGAAGATCATTTCCTCGGACTCCTGCTGGGGCTCAAAGCGGATGTACACATCGCCGAACTGGCCGTGGCCGCCGGACTGCTTCTTGTGACGGCCGTGGACCTCGACCTTCTTCTTGATGGTCTCGCGGTAAGCGATCTTGGCGGGAACCAGATCAGCCTCCACGTTGTACTTGGACTTCAGCTTGGAGCAGATCACATCCAGGTGAATGTCGCCCACGCCGGAGATGACCATTTCCTTGGTCTCGGGGTTGTTGCCGAACTTGAAGGAGCAGTCCTCCTCGTTGAGCTTGGTCAGGCCGTTGGCGATTTTGTCCTCCTGCCCCTTGACCTTGGCGTAGATCGCCATGGTGTAGCAGGGCTCGTCATAGACGATGGGAGCCAGAGCGACGGCCTTACCGGCAGTACCCAGCACATCGCCGGTGCGGACATTGGCCAGCTTGCTGACCAGACCAATATCGCCGCAGGCGACCTTGGGCGCCTCGGTAGTCTTTTTGCCCTTGGGGAAGAACAGGCGGCCCAGCTTCTCGTTGTTGCCGGTCCGGGTGTCCACCAGGGTCAGATCGCCGGTCACATCGCCGGAAATGACGCGGAACAGGGAGTTCTTGCCGAACTGATCGGTCATGGTCTTGAACACGAACAGGGCGGGCGCGCCGTTGGGATCCAGGGCCACGGTGCCGCCGTCTGCAGTGGGCAGGGGCTTGGCGTCCAGGGCGCTGGGGGCGAACTGCACCAGATTGTCCAGCAGATTCAAAGTGCCCAGCCCGGTGAGCGCGCAGCCGCAGAATACGGGGTACAGAGAGCGGGTGTCAATGGCGGCGCGGATACCGGCGGCCAGTTCCTCGGCGGTGAAGGGCTCCTCCATGAAGAACTTCTCCATGAGCTCCTCGCTGGTCTCGGCTACGGCCTCATTCAGCTCGTGCTGATACAGCTCCAGATGATCGGCGGCGTCTCCCACCAGATCGGTCTTGCTGCCGTCCGCCTTGAAGGCGGTACCGGTGACGACGTCCACCAGGCCGACCACCTGATTGCCGGAGAGCATGGGGAAGGTCAGAGGCACAACGCCCTGGCCAAAGTTCTCCCGCAGGGAGTCCATGACCTTAAAGAAGTCGGCGTGGTCCTCGTCCAGCTTGGAGACATAGAACATGGCGGGCAGACCGGCGTTCTCCAGAGCCGTCCAGGCCTTCTCGGTGCCAACGCCGATGCCGCTCTTGGCGGTCAGGCAAATCAGGCCGGAATCCACCACCCGCAGGGACTGGGCGATCTCACCGGCAAAGTCAAAGTAGCCGGGGTTATCCAGAATGTTCAGCTTGCAGCCCTTATATTCCACAGGGAGAATGGAGGTGGAGATGGAATAGCCGCGCTTGATCTCCTCGGGGTCAAAGTCACTGACCGTGTTGCCGTCGGCGCGCTTGCCCAGACGATCGGTGCCCTTGGTGAGGAACAGCATGCTCTCACCCAAGGCGGACTTGCCGTCGCCGCCATGGCCCAGCAGGCTGATGTTGCGAATGTCCTTAGCTGTGTACATAAATCATTGTTCTCCTTTCATGGGGTGCAGGCCCCACGTTGATTGATAGCGAGTCGCCGCCGCGAAGTCAGCGCGGGGCGGACCCCAAATAGCCAACTGTAGGCTCAACCACAATTGATATCATTATAACCGAAACAGAGCAGGATTTCAATGGCTATTTTTATATTTTTCACAAATTCCTCCGAGAAACACCGGAGATAGAAAAAAATTCCAGGCCGGCAGAGAAAAATTCCCCGTCAGACAGAGAAAAACTCCCCGCCGGAGGGGCTCCGGCGGGGAGTTTCAAGGCGTTAGTTGAATTTTGTCCACATGGAAAGCAGGAAGCAGGGGATGGCCCACAGGGCCATGTATTTCAGCAGATTGCCAACGCCCAGCAGGGCCGTGGCGCCAAGGGCGGCCAGAACCGTAGCGATGATCATACCGGCGACGCCGCTGAAAACAACCGCAAGGACCCCCAGAAGGGTGCAGCGGTGCAGGCTCCGGGCGCCGATGACGGCGGAGGCCGCCGGGACAAAGCCTTCCTGGGTCAGCAGGACGGCCTGGGGCGCGTCGGCGGAGGCCCGCCGCTGGCTGAGCTCCGCCCGGGAGGCCATGGGCGGGAAGGAGATGGCGCTGGTATCTACCCGGAATTTTGCCCGGAGGAATACCTGAGTCAGCATGAAGTCCCGGGTCGCCATCACTGGCGTTACCCCCTTGCAGCGGGTCAAAGCGCCCAGGGTCAGGGCTGCTGCGCGGGTCACGCCATAACTGATGGCAAACACACCGGCCAGCTCTCCGTTGACGGCCACATACACCGCCTGGCTGACCCGGGTGCCTTTGGGCATATCCACGCCCATGGAGTGCATGAACCGCAGAGAGCCTACCAGGACGCTGTCCATGCCGATCTCGCCGCTGACGCCGCCTGCGTCATAGGATTTCAGGTTGGATACGGGATACTTCCGTCCGTTCCGGGCGGAGAGCTGGGTCTCAAACACACCGGACAGACCACTGCCCGAGGCCAGGATCACGGAGGCCGCATAGGACAGAGCTGTCTCCGGGGGACAGTCGCCAAAGTATTTCACGCCGTTCATTTTCAGCTTGCTGCCGGGGAACAGGTCCTCGTCGGTGATGGGGAAGGCCAGTTTGCCGCAGAGAAGCTCCACGCCCTGCCAACCGGCCAGAGCCGCGCCGCAGCTCTGAAGCTGCCGGGCGAGAATCGACCAGGGACGCCAGACGGTGACAAACAGCAGCACAGGCGTTCCAGCCAGGACAATGGCGGTCCAGTCATGGAGAACGGTTTGGGCTTTGCCGCCGCCGAAGGCCAGGGCGCACACCAGCGACACCACGGGCACCGCCGCAGCATACCACCGCAGAATGCGCTCGGGCAAGGGCAGGACCTCATTGGCCGCCAGGAATTTCTGCTTGTCCCATTCTCCGCGAAGCACGCCGGGGCGCTTGCCCAGAACGGCATACTCCCGGGCCAGGGCCTCGCCCTGCTCGCTGCGCCGGGCAACATCCATGGTAGAGGCCTGTACCCGGCGATTTAAGTATGAGCCCCACTGCGCAGAGAGCAGCAGCAGGCAGGCCAGGGGGCAATAGGTGCCCGTGCCGTTTACAAGGCCGGAAATGCCGTCAATGATCGAGAGAATCGTGGCAAAAACGGCCAGGGTATTTAATGTAAAATGCTTTCCTGCCAATTGACCCAGGCCGTCTGCCAGCACATCAAAGGCCATCAGGGCGCAGACCAGCAGCAGCGCCAGCTCCACAAAGGGCGGGAAGGAAACGCCGCCGGACAGCTTGATCCAACCGGCGCTCTGGGCGATGGACAGGGCCAGGGCAATGACTGCGGCGCCCAGAGAGATGAAAATACGGGTCAGGGCGCTGCCCAGGCCGTTAGAGGCCTCCCGGTAGCGCTGCTCCGCAGACAAGGGCGGGGCCTGGCGGCGGGGGTTGCGCACGATTTCCTCCTCTTCCTCCTCGGCCTCCGGGGCGGGGCGGCGAACCCGGCGGCGTACCGGGGGCTCCGGCTCCGAAATGGCGTCAAAGCGCATGGTCGGGGCATCAATCGTCGGGGAAGCCTCCGGAACGGGGGCCTTGAAGCGAATGGTCGCATCCGGGTCGGGGGCCTCTGCCGGGGCATTTTGCAGCAGCCGGTCGATCCGAGACATAAGCTCGTCCTCACCGGCTTCGGCGGAGAGCTCGGCCTGCGCCGCTTCCTCCCGGACCTCCGGCGCGGGGACGTCCAAAGGGGACGCCGCCTCGGCGCTGTCCCGGTCCGGTGCCGGGACGATCGGCGCGGTATCCTCCGGCGGCGCGGTGTCATCCAGCTCCGGGAACCGGAAGGTGTCGTCCTTCCAATCGTTTTCCGGCTCTTTCTCCGGTTCATTCTTCGGCACAACCGGGGCGGGAGTCTCGTTCTTGGCGGGGACCTCGGGCTTCATGGGCATGGTGGCCGGCATCCGGTAGTGGATGGGCTCCTGCTCTGCCTGCTCCGGCTCCTCCGGCTCGGACTGGCGCTGCCAGCGCTTGCCCCAGCGGCTGCGGAAGCTCTGCTCCGGCTCCTGCGCCGGGGAAGCGGGGGCCTCCTCCTGGACCTGCTCCGGGGACGGCTCGGGCGCCTCGCCGATCTCGGCGCGAATATCCCGGAGAAGTCCGGTCAGAGTGTCGTCCGTCACCGGCTTGCCAGGAGCGGGGGCGGCTTCATCCTGGTCCTTCGGGGCGGGGGCGGGCTCCTCAGACCGGAGCCAATACTGCATAACGGGATCGTCTCCGAAAAGGGAGGTCAGCGTATCCTGGGGAACGGGGGAGGCGGCTTGGGCCGGGGCGGCCTGAGGCTGCTCCGCCGGAATGGAATCCTCCCGGGGCGCGCCGGGCATATGGCCGGGAGCCGCAGGCATCTTCTGGGAGAAGCTCAGCTCCTGGGCCCACTTTTCCAGCCGGGGGTCCGGCTTGCGGGCGGGGTGGGGCTGCCGGGCGGACTTGAGCGGCTCCTCCTGGACCGGGGCGGGGGAAACCGGCTCCGGGTCCGGGGGAGCCTGCACGGGCTCCGGGACCAGGGCGGGCGCAGCCGCCTGGGACCAATCCAGGGATTCAGCCCAATTTTCGGCGGGCTCCGGCTCCGCAGTCTGGGACGGCAGAAGCGCGTCCCAATCCTCAAAGCTGGGATCTGCCGCAGGCGCTGGGGGCTCCGGGAGCGGGACCTCCTCCGACTGCCCGGCCTCGGCCTGAGCGGGCAGGGGAGCGCCGGCCTCCGTATCCTGCTCCTGCACCTGCTTCATCAGCCCGAGGAAATCGAACCGGCCGGTCTCCGCAGGGGCGGAGGACTTCGGCGGGGCCATCTCGGCCAGCTCCTCCGGCGCGATGGCGGGGGCGGACTGGGCCGGAGTCTCCGGCTCCCGGGTGAATTCGTGCATGATATTCTCAAAGGAGAACACGTGATCTTGAGCAGCTTCGCTTTCGGCACCGGGATTTGGGCCGCCGAAGCTGCGATTTTTCTCTTTCATGGAGCATGCCTCCTAGCAGTTATAATTGAGCGCCCCGCTGCCGCACGGCCTCATAGAGCAGAATGGATGCCGCCGCCGATGCGTTCAGCGAAGAAATCTGCCCTTTCATGGGAATGCTGATCTTCACGTCGCAGTTTTCCGCCACGATGCGGCTCATGCCGCTGCCCTCATTGCCAATGACCAGGGCGGCAGGGCCCTTCAGATCGGCCTGATACATGGGAACAGCCCCATCGGCTGCGGTCCCGAATACCCAGAGGCCTCTTTCCTTCAGCTCCCGGATGGTGGCGGAGATGTTGGACACCCGGGCGACCTTCATATATTCAATGGCACCGGCGGAGGCCTTCGCCACTACGGCGGTCAGGCCCACGCTCCGGCGCTTGGGGATGATTACCCCGTGGGCACCGGCGCACTCCGCAGAGCGGAGCACCGCGCCCAGATTGTGCGGATCGGACAGCTCGTCGCAGATGACCAGCAGCGGCGCCTCTCCCCGGGATTCCGCCAGGGCCAGCATCTCGTCTATGGTGGCGTAATCATGGGCGGCGGCCTGGGCGATGACACCCTGGTGGGCGTGAGTCGCACTCATCTGATCCAGCTTTTTCCGGTCCGCCGTAACGACCACCACACCGGCGGCCTTGGCCTGGGCGGCCAGACGGGTCAGACCTGCGTCGGTATCCCCGGCGGCAATGTAAATTTTGTCAATGGTGCGGCCGCTTTTCAGCGCTTCCGTCACGGCGTTGCGCCCCTCCAGCAGGCCTTCGTCCTCGGGCTCCCGCTCCCGACGGGGCTCGGCGCTCCTCCGGCCCGGACGCTCGGTTCGATCCTCTTTCCAGTTTTTCACGGAATTTACCATCCCCTCTAAGCGGCGCGCCGCAAACCTCTGCGCATTTCCCGCCGCTCAAATCTTTCTCGCCAAAATGGGCATACTTCTATCGATTTTATAATTATAGCAAAAACGCCGCTCAAGCACAACCACTATTTCGCGCTTTTCAGAAATTTACAGAAAATTCAAAGGACGTTTCTATTAGAGAATTGAAGTTTTCTGCGCGGTGTGTTATGATAAGGGCACAATTGGAAGAAACATCCTGGAATTAGGAGGCAATATTTTATGGCAGCAAACGGCAACACCCCGCCTCGGGGCCCCGCTGGGGGCAGCCCGGGCGGAAACCAGGGCGGCGACAATAAAAATCGCCAGCCGATTTTTTCCATGATCCTGATCGCCCTGGCTTTGGCCTTGGCGCTCAATATGATTTTTAACCGCATCAATTCCTCCCGCTATCAGCAGGTCTCTTACGATCAGTTCCTGACCCTGGCGGAGAGCGGCGAGCTGGCGGAGGTGGAGATCCAGTCGGACCGGATCGTATTTCTGACCAAGACGGAGGCGACCAAGCCCAGCTCCCAGCAGAGCGCCTGCTATACCGGCAAGATCACGGATCTGGATCTGAACGAGCTGATTGACACCCTTCACAAAAACGGCACCACGGTGTCTCAGGAGCCGGAGGGAAGCTCCGGCGTGATCCTTATGGTCCTGTCTTATGCCTTGATGATCGGCATTTTTGTGCTGGGTCTGAACTGGCTGGCCAAGAAAACTGGCGGCGGCATGGGCGGCATGGGCAGCCTGGGCCAGAGCAACGCCAAGGTCTATATGGAGAAGAGCACCGGCGTCACCTTTGCGGATGTAGCCGGGCAGGATGAGGCGAAGGAATCCCTTCAGGAGATTATTGATTTCCTGCACAATCCCCAGAAATATGCCGCCATCGGCGCAAAGCTCCCCAAGGGCGCACTGCTGGTGGGCTCTCCCGGCACCGGCAAAACGCTGATTGCCAAGGCGGTGGCCGGGGAGGCCAACGTGCCCTTCTTCTCCATTTCCGGCTCAGATTTTGATGAGATGTTCGTGGGCCTGGGTGCAAGCCGGGTGCGGGATCTGTTTAAGCAGGCGGCGAAGGTCGCGCCCTGCATCATTTTCATTGATGAGATCGACGCGGTGGGGCACACCCGGGATGCCCGGTTCAGCTCTAACGACCAGACCCTGAACCAGCTGCTCTCGGAGATCGACGGCTTCGACTCCTCCAAGGGCGTGGTGATTCTGGCTGCCACCAACCGGCCGGAGATCCTGGACAAGGCTCTGCTCCGGGCCGGGCGGTTTGACCGGCGGATCATTGTGGACCGGCCCAATCTGGACGGCCGGTATAAGACCCTGTTGGTGCATACCCGGAAGATCCGCCTGGCGGAGGACGTGGACCTGCACAAGATCGCCCAGGCTACGGCCGGCGCCGTGGGTGCGGATCTGGCCAATCTGGTCAATGAGGCGGCCCTCCGCGCGGTGCGCCATGGCCGTCAGGCCGTGAATCAGGAGGACCTGATGGTCTCCTTTGAGACGGTTATTGCCGGTACGGAGAAGAAGAACACCGTTCTGACGGATATTGAAAAGCGTATGGTGTCGTACCACGAGGTGGGCCACGCTCTGGTTGCCGCTCTGGAGAAAAAGACGACGCCCGTGTCGAAGATCACCATTGTGCCCCATACCACCGGCGCCCTGGGGTACACTATGTATATGCCAGAGGAGGAAAAGTACCTGTCCACCCGGGACGAGTTGATGGCGGACCTGCGCTCTACGCTGGGCGGCCGGGCGGCGGAGTGCCTGGTGTTCGGTGTGCAGACCACCGGCGCGGCCAACGATATTTCCAAGGCTACGGATCTGGCCCGGCGCATGGTCACGCAGTACGGCATGAGCGACCGCTTCGGCCTTATGGCTCTGTCCACGGTGCAGAGCGAGTATCTGGACGGACAGGCCTATATGGACTGCTCGCAGCAGACTGCCGCCCAGGTGGACCAGGAGGTGCAGACCCTTCTGAAACGGTGCTATGACGACGCATACCGGGTGCTCTCGGAGAACCGGAGCCTGCTGGACGAGATCGCGCTGTACCTGCTGAGCAAGGAGACCATCACCGGCGAAGAGCTGATGGCCTATGTGAACGCGGCGAAGGCGCCGGAGCCGCAGGAGAAGCCCCAGGAAAGCTAATGCGCCCTGCACACAAGATCTGGTAGGAATCTCTGTCCCCCCGGGCCTCTGGCCCGGGGGGCGTTTCTTTGCCGGCCGTGGTACGCCCGGGCGGGGGGAGAATTTTGCTATTCATTTTCTGCCATGGCGGCCCTGGGGCGGGGGCTCCGGGATGGAAGCGGCAGGGCCCGGGTTTTCCTCCGCTTGCGGCCCGGGAGGGCAAAATCCGGCGCAATTCGACCGCTTCTTGCGGTCCGGGAGCGGGCTGTATATGGCACGCATACAGCGCATAAAAAAACATCACAAAATTTTGTGCTCCCCTCTTGCAAAAACCACAAGATATAGTATAATAGAGAGGACGAAAGCAAGACGACACAAGGACTTGTGCCGCCGCAGCGCTTTGCCCGGTGCACGGGGCGGCGCACAAAGACAAAGGAGAGGATGGAAGCAGATGAAGATTATTAAGAGAAACGGCGCGGAGGCCGTATTCGATATCAACAAGATTCTGGTCGCGATCACGAAGGCGAACGCTGCGGTGGACGAGCCTGTGCGCATGACGCCCCTGCAGATTCAGCGCATCGCCCAGAGCGTGGAGATCAGCTGCCAGGAGATGGGCCGCAGCCCCTCGGTGGAGGAGATTCAGGACCTGGTGGAGAAGGCCATTATGGCCCACGGCGCCTTTGAGGTGGCCAAGCAGTACATTACCTACCGCTACACCCGGAGCCTGGTGCGGAAGTCCAACACCACGGACGACCGGATCCTCTCCCTGATTGAGTGCAACAATGAGGAGGCCAAGCAGGAAAACTCCAATAAGAACCCTGTGGTCAACTCCACCCAGCGGGACTATATGGCCGGTGAGGTCAGCCGGGATCTGACCAACCGCATTCTGCTGCCCCAGGAGATCGTAGAGGCCCACGAGGCCGGAATCATCCATTTCCATGATTCCGACTATTTCGCCCAGCATATGCACAACTGCGATCTGGTGAATCTGGAGGATATGCTCCAGAACGGCACCGTGATCACCGGGACCCTGATCGAACGGCCCCATTCCTTCGCCACAGCCTGCAATATCGCCACACAGATCGTGGCCCAAGTGGCCTCCAATCAGTACGGCGGCCAGTCCATTTCCTTGACGCACCTGGCTCCCTTTGTGGATGTATCCCGGCAGAAGATCCGCAAGCAGGTGCTCTCTGAGATCCAGGACCTGGGCTGCGCATTCAATGAGGAAAAGGTCTCCGCCATTGTGGAGAAGCGTCTGCGGGAGGAGGTCCGCCGGGGGGTGCAGACCATCCAGTATCAGGTGGTGACCCTGCTGACCACCAACGGACAGGCCCCCTTCATCACGGTGTTCATGTATCTGAACGAGGCCCGGAACGAGCAGGAGAAGAAGGACCTGGCGCTCATCATTGAGGAGATGCTGGAGCAGCGCTATGAGGGCGTAAAGAACGAGCAGGGCGTTTGGGTCACGCCCGCCTTCCCCAAGCTGATTTACACCCTGGAGGAGGACAATATCCACGAGGATTCTCCTTACTATTACCTGACCCGCCTGGCCGCCAAGTGCACCGCCCGGCGGATGGTGCCGGACTATATCTCCGAAAAGAAAATGCTGGAGCTCAAGGGAGATGTGTATCCCTGCATGGGTTGCCGCTCCTTCCTGACGCCGGACCGCTTTACCGATGCGGGGGTCGGCAATATTGCCAAGGCGAAGAACTATGAGCCGGGCAAGCACAAGTATTACGGCCGGTTTAACCAGGGCGTTGTGACCATCAATTTGCCGGATGTGGCTCTGTCCTCCGGCCGGGACCTGGATAAGTTCTGGCAGATCTTCGAGGAGCGGCTGGAGCTGTGCCACCGGGCGCTGCTGTGCCGCCATAACCGCCTGAAGGGCACGCTCTCCGACGCCGCCCCGATCCTGTGGCAGTACGGCGCCTGCGCCCGCC
>CAKTIN010000065.1 GCA_934565775.1 uncultured Oscillospiraceae bacterium | reverse complement strand
GTATAGGGCAGGTCAATGAGCAGCGACCGCTCCGCCTGGGTATGCGCCTCGTTCAGATCCGAGAAATGCAGCGCCAATTGGGTGACCGCAGATCCGCTTGCATAGGAAAAGACCACCCGGACGATTTGATCCTCCGGCTGAAGTGCAAGCCGGTTGGCAAAGGCCAGCACATCGCCATTCCGGGAAAGGAGCGTGGCACCGCTCTCAACACTGCGCAGCGTAAGCACTTCATGATCGTATTCCAGGGTCAGCTTGCCGTTTGTCAGCGCCTCAGACGCCCGGAGCGTAACCGTGACTGTCCCCGTCTGCTGATCCACTACATAGTTTACCCCACGATTCGCCGCCGTGTCAAGCGCAACTGCACAATCTCCCGCAAGAACGCTCGCATTGACAGGCTCCGATACGGGCAGGCTCTGCGGCGCTTCTGCACGGAACCCGGCAGAGAACAGAGCCAGCGGGCGGGTCTCATCGCCGGTCGCGCCAAGGCGGAAAGCATTCCATGTATTCGCCGTATTCCGGAGTAGATACACTTCGCTCACGCCGCCGTTATAGGTGCTCAGCGTCAAGCTGCCAGTCCCTGCGTTGTAGACAAGGGAGCTGTTGTCCACGTCATCGATATGACGCGGCTGAATGGCGAGGTTTTCGACCGTCCATGCGCTCTCAGCCTTTGCATAGCGCTTCCCTTCCTGCTCCCAGAAGTTGATTTTGTAGAGGCTGCCGAGGTTATCCAGCAGATAAAGGGACTCGCCGTCATAATACGCCTCGTTGTCCTCGTCCTCATATTCATAGTAGCCGCCGTAGGCAACGCCGATCAGGCGGGTAGCCCCCCGCACAGCGATAAGTGATGTCAGATTGAAGGTGCTGCGCACTTCATTCGTGTCCGGGTTGAAAAGATACAGATTGGTGTAATCTGCAATTCCGTACATCGTATTGGCGAAGGTGACCGAAGCCGTCATGTCGCTGTACGCATGCGCCCCGTCTGCGGCAGGGGCGGTAAGCTCCCCGGTCTCGGAATTCAGAGCATAAACCGTCTTATCCAGGTTGATATAAAGCCTGCCGTCCTTGGTACGCGCAGCGGATTTCAGGGCCTCTCCGGCAACGGCTACCCCCGGCGTCAGGGTATCGTCTTCCGCAAAGTTCCAGCGGAACAGAGAAATCTCTCCGTTGGGATTTTGCAAAACGCCATAGGCGTCCACCGCAATTGGGCTAACGGTGACCGCAACGGTCGCCGTCCTGGTCGGGTCAAGCTGCGAAGCAGCAGTAATCGTTGCAGTGCCCTCAGCGATGCCGATAATCGCGCCATCCTCCACCGCAGCAACGGACTCGTTGTCGCTCGTCCAGGTCAGCTTACTGTTGGAGGTATTCCACGGCTTGAAGGTATAGCTCAGCTCCTTGGACTCCCCGATCATCAGATCAAGCTTTGCTGCCGAAAGGGTGAAGGCGTTCAAGCGGTCAACGGGGTCATACCAGTGCGGACCAGGATCACGGTCTGCATCATAATCAGGAAGCCAGATATCTGTCGGGCTGATGGTAAAGGTGCCGAAGGTCTCAGTCTTACCGGTTTTCGGGTCGATCCGATTCAGCACCCGCGTGGTAGGATTGACCCACCAGAGGCACTTCTCCTCCCGGTCATAGCAGAACGCCTGGATGTTATTCACGCTGGTATTACCGGGCGTCGGGTCTGCAAGGAGCGTCAGCTCGTTTTCCCCGGGATTCAGGCCATGGAAGGAATAGATTTTGTTGTGGTAGTCTATGCAGTAGTACAGGTCTCCCTCCACATGGGCGATGCCCGTAACGCGGACCAGCTTTTCCTCGCCGCAGGAGAAGGAGAGGACCTTATAGGTCTTTTCGCCCGTTTCCATATCGATTTTGGCATAATATGCCGCATGGGAGGAGTCCCGGCCGACACGCATAATCCGGGTATAGAGCGACTCGCTGACAGGATCGAAGTAGAGATCCAGCATGGCGCTTGTGCCGCCCTTGTCCGCCATCGTCAGAACGTCAGCGAAGTTGTCCTCCTCATAATAGATGTCCATTCTGCCGTTTCCATTTGCGGCAATGACGCGGCCGTCTGCATAGGCGACCAGGCGGTGGGCTGTGGCGCTTGCGCTTTCGGATGCGCGGGCCTCATTTTTGTTTACATCCGTATCAAATGCGATGAATCCTCTGCCGGACTGGTAGCCACGGAACTTTTCCGTATACTGGCGGGCCGGGCGGCCATCGATCGTGACGTTGTAATAGGTTTCATTTCCTGCGTAATCGGCCACGCAGATCATAAAGCTATCGCCGGGCAGCTGGCTATAGTCGAAGGTCACAGTGGACTTGGCGCCGAGCTCGGTCTGATTTATGATCTGGCGACTATAGATGAGCTTACCGTCCTTGCTCAGCAGGAAGGCGGCGGCAACATAGCGGTTGTCCTGTACCGTGACGTGCAGCTTTTCTCCGTCCAGGATCTCGCGGGAGATGGAGGTGGCGACAGGAGCCGTGTCGTCAATGGTAAAGGTCACTCCCAGCTCGCTGCTGCTGCCAAGCTTGCTCCAATCGGTATGGAAGGTTCCCTCACGATCAACGGTGTAGTATTCCGGATATTCCGGCACGGCCTGGAAGCCAAGGCGAACGCGTGTGCCTTCCGGCAGGGCAGCGCCGTTGGCATCCTTGCCACGGAAGGGCTTGAAGTAAATTTCGTCTGTCTCCACTGCCCAGCTCCCGGTGCTGGCATTCAGGTATGCCCCATCGATGCTGCCCGTAGCGGCGTTGAAGTAAGTATCCCCGGTGTCGGGATTATAGATCCGAACGCGGCTGTCCACCGCATTGCGGATCAGCGTAAAGCTGATGCCGTCAATATAAGTATTGTCCTTAAAGGTAATGGCAAAGCGGTCCGGGAGATAGTCGTTGTCAATCCCATAGGGATTGCCGGAGAACTCGTCATAGTTTAGCCCTCTGCGGGTAACCATAACATAGTTCCAGTCCAAAAGATACGGGGTGCGCTGATCGCCATGCTCCGTGTCGTAGGTGCTGCGGCTGCTGCGCGTGCCGACGTCAAACATTCCGGCATCCGTCCAGGAACCGTAATAGGCAAATATGGGCATTCCAAGGTCGGATGTAACAGCGCCCTGTGCGTCAGCCTGGGCCTCAAGGCGCAGGTAGGTCTGAATGTACGCGCCGCCGGCGTAGTGCGCATCCAGCGCCGCTTTCTGTGCATCGCTCAACGCAATGGTCAGATCCACGGTCACGCTTCCGTTTGCTGGAACCGTCACTGACTGGCTGCTGAGGGTGCTCAGGAATAGATGGGCGTCATAAGAGGTAATGCGGCCGTCGCCATTCAGGTCCGCGCGGTCAAGATTGGAAACTGTATCCTGCGCGCCAGTCGTATAATCCAGCAGCGCCTGGCCGTCCGCCAAATCCACGTCGCCGTCTCCGTCGAAATCAAGGCCGTAAACCGTATCCGGCAGCTCGGCTGCGCTGCCATCAATCAGCACAGAGAAAACCGTCTCCAGTTCCCGCAGGTCATAGCTCTGATAGTCTGCCTGCTGGCCATTGGATTCCTGGGTAAAGAAGTCCTGCGTGTAGGTTTTGGCCTTCAGGAAATAAGAAAGGTCGCTGCTTGTCAGATTATGCAGCGTAAAGCGTACCGAATAAACGCCCTCCCGGCTGGCATCCTCGCCCAGCTCGGCCTTGACCTTGCCGTCCGGCTGCCCATCGACCAGGATATAGGCCCCGGAGGCAATGGCGTTGGAAATGTCCGCCAGGCCCGCTCCCTGCCGGAGCATGGAGTAAGGCAGCCCCGTTTTCTCATCAACCAGCGGCGTTGCCGTGCCCATGAGCATACTGTGGACAAGCTGCCGCTGGGTCAATCCCGTTTTGTCCAGCAAATCGTTTTCGCGGATATATTGCCCCAGAAGCGCGGTCATGCCCGCGATCTGTGGCGCCGCCATGGAGGTGCCGGACATGGATTCATACCCCGTGGTTTGCCCTGCGGAGCCGTTTACGGAATAAATATAGCCGCCGGGCGCAGTGATCTCCGGCTTAAGGGAAAGGTCGCCGGGCACCCCCCAGGAGCTGAAGCGGCTCATCTGCCCGCTGTCGGAAGGACGAACGGCAGTTTCCGATCCAAAAACTGTTAACGTCCCGCCGTAGACTCCGCCGCCCAAATCCGTCGATGCGCTTTCTACGATTCCGGCGGCTTTTTTTGAAACGGAAACACCGGGGATCGTAGCGCTCGAGGCGGTCAGGTCCATCATGTAATTCTTGCCGGGGTCTGCGTTGCACATCACATAGGCCCGTGCGCCCAGCGCCGCCAGCCGCTCGTGCACCGCGGCAAACGTCAGCCCCTCTTCCGGGATATTATCCGCAGACTGCTGGAGAAATACGATCTTCCCCGTGAGGTCCAAACCCTCAAAGTCTGCGGCGACGCCAGCCTTATCCGCAAAATACAGGTATTCGTATTGCGTGCCCTCTCCCTGGGGATCCAGCGTGATAAAGGGAGCGTTCGGCGCGCCGGAGGGCAGGTACTCAAAGTAGTTGAAGGAATAGTCCCCCACCGTAAAGCAGAGCCGCATATCCGACGCATTATTTACGGAAGCGACCGTAAAGGCCTCAAGCCGGCTGCCGGGGCTGCCGCCCGTGTACATGGTCGGCGTATCCAGATAGCTGTACCCACCTGCACCGGCAAACTCCGCCCAGGCGTAGTTGTTGCCCATGGAAATGCTCAGCACCAGGTCGGTCTTTAGGACATTCTTCCAAACGCCGTCATAATAGGCGTCGTAATAGCGCGTGTAGCCGGGCGCGGCGGAGCCGAGGGACATATTGACCGCATCGCAGCCCAGCAGAATGGCATCCTCAATCGACGCCAGATAGTCGCTGGCAAATGCGCTGCCCTTGGCGTTAAAGACACGCATATTGAGGATCTGGGCATCCGGCGCCTGTCCCACCGCTTTAACCGCTGAAATCGCTTCCACAAAAGCGTCGCCATTCGGGACATAGCGGTTTGCCGCCGCAATACCGGCCACATGGGAGCCGTGCTCGCTCACTCCGTCGGAATGGTCGGTGCAGCCGCCCTGATCGGCATAGTTAAAGGAGAAGGGGATCTTATCGCTGAGATAGAGGGCATCGGCAGTCAACTCCGGCATGAGCTGCGCCACGTGCAGCTTTGGCAGGAGCTCTGCCAGCTTCTCCTTGTCCAGAACCTGCACACTTGCCAAGTAGTCGTCATAAGAGAGTCCTTCTTCCTTGGCGTTCAGCTCCATGGCATAGCGCCACGCTTCCTCGCTGAAGGACTGGTGCTGATCGTTCAGACCCGTGTCAAGGATGGCCACACGGCTGCCTGCGCCCGTCAGGCCCGCCGCCCACGCGCCGGGGGTTCCGGTCATACCCACAGCCAGGTACTGCTGCGGCTCGTCCGCTTCCGTGTCCGGGACGGTATAGAGCGGCTCAAGAAGCACACCCTTTACGCCCTTGACGGCGCGAATCTCGTCCAGCTGGCCATAAAGGACATTGGCAGAGATCACGTTGGCAGCCAATGTCAGATTCCACTGCACATCCAGCGTACTTCCCAGCACGCGGGAGATTTGATCCGTCACCCTGTCCTGCGCCCGGCGCAGGGCCTCTGCACTGGCCAGAGCCTCGGCATTTTCTGCCAGGCTGCCAACCGGGTACCCCTGTTCAAGTACCGACGGCTCCTCAAGAAGGATTGACACCCGGACCTCGTCCGTGTCAGCGAACTGAGGACTCGTATCCGCATCCTTTTCTGTTTTTCCATTGCTCTGCCGCAAATCTGCACCGTCTTCCGGGTGAGTCGCCTCTTCAAAAGCAATCCTGTCGTTGCTCTTCGCTCCGGCAGCCGGAACAAGTGAGAAAAGCATACAGAAAATCAGCAGAATGGATAGGATTCGCTTGAATTTCTTCATCATGGTTGCTCCTTTCTTGGATGACAAAGATAGTGTTGTGCAAAATGGCACAGGATGATATAAACATTTACATGATAGCACAGCAAATCAAGCTTGTCAATTGTGCGGCGCAGAAATCGAAAAAAGGCCGGTGCGGACCGGGAAACGCTTTCTAAAGGCACGCGCTTCTGTGTCCCCCGCTTTTTATAGTGTGACGTGATCGAAAAAAGCGCGACCTGACCGGAGCCCAAGTCAGATCGCGCACTGATTGGTTTGTTGCCGGGCGCTTCCCCTACCCTGCGCCTTCGCTCAGGGTCCTTGCAAAGGCCGTATCCCGTGCGAAGCTCGGAATGCTGCAAAGCACCAGCGCCCTTCTCCTCTACGCAGTCCCCTACGGGCCACCATAAAGGCCGCAGATTCAGACCGTTCCTTCCATTCCCTTTCGCTAAAATGCTCCCGTTGGCCGCACCAACGGGAGCATTCCTTATTTCTGTACCGGCTGAGATTCCCGGACCCGGAAGAAATGCTCCAGGAAGGGGATCAGCAGCAGGCAAATGAAGGCCGCCGTGAAGCCGCCGTTGTACAGGCAGAAGCCGCCGTGGAGCAGCGGCACGCTGGTCACCAGGCAGAAGTGCATCGCACCCGCCGCAACGCCCCAATACCAGCCATACCGGCCGGAGACGGGCGACAGGCCGTTGGCAAAGCACAGGCCGATCACAATCGGCTGGGCATTGATCGCCTGGGTGTAATCCCCTACGCACAGCCACTTCCCTAGGAAGGAGGCCGCCACATAGCCCACCATAATGGGCCACACATTTCCCGGATGGCTGCCGGAGAAGCAGCAGGAGAGCATACAGAAAATACACCCCAGGGTCACTGCGTTAAACTGCGCGCCGATCAGATTATAATACAGCAGGATAAACAGGCCGAAAATACCCAGATTCATAAGTGCCGCAGCGTTGCCATATTTCTGGGTAAAGTCCACGCCATAACCGGAATCTCCCAGAAGTCTGCCGTAATCCCGGAGGGAGCAGCCCATGGCAAAGGCCGCCACCACGCACAGGGCAAACACCGCAATGCAGAATCCGTTGGCGACCGGCCAGCTGGCGACGGTCAGATCCGTGGACGCCTCGGGCAGCTTCCCATTCAGGACCTGGTACAGCACCGCCCGCAGGAAGAAGGCGGTCAGGCCGATGGGCACGGCGGCGGAATACAGGCTATAGCCCTTGTGGACCTTGGGCGCATTGACCAGACCGCCGGGCAGGAAAAAGCCGATGACCAGTCCCACCCCAAGGGCCAGGAGAACCCCCTGCCAAGTAAAGCCCACCACCTCCGCATTGGGGTAGCGGATCATCAGGTCCGTAATCAGCGGCGCAATTCCCGTGGAAAACAGCATGGCGTTCACCTGGGTATTCACCTTTGCCCGCTTCACCAGGCAGTACAGCAGGACGCCCAGAATGGACGGCCAAATATTGAGAATGTTAATTCCCCAGAAGCAGAATCCGGCCGTCAGCAAAAAGGCCAGATTCGAAGCCGCATTGGGGGTCGCTCCGGTCAGCACAAACAGCAGCGTCCCTGCAAGGCAGACCAGCCCGGCATTCAGAAACGCCGCCGCATAGCCGCCCACGGCAAAGTAGTTGGTCGTTACCTTGGAGCTTTGGGTCACAATTTGAACCAGGCCGGAGAACATGGTCCCTCGGTCCGGCATCAGCACCGCCGTAAGCAGGAAAGCTGCCGTAAAAAATGCAAACAGCCCCTTCATGAAGCTTCCGGCGGAAATTTCATTCCATTTCTTCATTGTTATAACTCCCCAATAGCACAAGCACGGGCATTTGCCCGTGCTGCGCGTTCCTTTTTTAAGCGTTGGCGCGCTCAGCGGCCTCCACCACATGGCTGATCAGCACCACATTCGTCACGCCGCCTACGCCGCCGGGCACGGGAGTAATGGCGTCCACAATGGGCTCGACCTCGGCAAACACCGCGTCGCCGGCCATGCCGCCCTTGCCCTTAGAGGTCACCTTCTCGGGATCCCAGTTCATGGACACATCCACGACCACCTGGCCGGGGCGCACAAAGTCCTTGGTCAGAGAGCCGAGAACACCGGCAGCGGAGACAATAATGTCCGCATTCCGGCAGATCTCCGCCGTATTGACCGTCTTGGTGTGGCAAACCGTCACCGTCGCGTTCTTCGCCATCAGCATCATGGCAGCGGGCTTGCCCACCACCAGGCTGCGGCCGATGACGACGGCGTTCTTGCCCTTGCAGTCGATCCCATAGTAGTCCAGGATCTCCATGCAGGCGGCGGGGGTGCAGGGGGCAAAGCCCAGCTTCTTGCCGGTAAACACACCGGCATTGCTCAGGTCCGTCATGCAGTCAATGTCCTTCTCCGCCTTCAGCCGGTTGCAGATCTCATCCTGATCCGCCTTCAGATGCTTGGGCAGGGGCCGGAACATCAGCACGCCATGGATCTTGTCATTGGCGTTCAGCGCGTCAATCTGCGCCAGAAGCGCCTCCTTGGTCACGTCCTCAGGCAGGACGAATTTCTCCACCGCCACGCCGATCTCCTCTGCGCGCTTGGTGGCGCCGCGCTCATAGGACAGGTCGGAGGGGTTCTCCCCGCAGCGCACAATCGCCAGGGTGGGCACTACGCCCTTTTCCTTCAGCGCCGCCACACGGGCCTGGAGCTTCTCCACCATGGAAGCGGTTACTTCCTTTGCAAGCAGTTGCTTTGCCATCTGAATTCCTCCTTAAAAGTTCGCGCGCACGGCGGCAAAGATCTCGTCTGCCAAGGCGCAGTATTTCTCCAGCATTTCATTGGCCCGGCGGTTCAGATCCTCTGCCGCCGCCCGGTCCTTCATGCTCTTGGTGTTGATAAACACATTGAGGCTGGCGCTTTGCAGCGCGGCCTTGCAGCAAACGGCGCCGCAGCCGGCGTCGGAAACGGCCAGGCGGGAACCCTTCTCCGCAAAGATCTGAATGTAATCCAGGGCCTGGCAGCACTTCTCCATGATCTCCATGGGTACGGCGCAGGCGTCCAAGGTCGCCTTCTCCAGGATTGTCTCCCGGTTGGGGTCGTCCTTGGGGATGCCATAGGCCTTCGCCAGGGGCTCAAAGCCATCGGCATCCTTCTTCACCAGGTCCAGCAGATCGGTCTGCAAAGCGTCGCACTTGGCCTTCAGCTCCACGATCTCCGCCTCCACGGCGGCGTACTTCTTCTTACCAACCGTCAGGCTGCCCACCATATTGCCTAGGGCCGTGCCAACCGCGCCCACCAGGGCCGCAGCACCGCCGCCGCCGGGCGTCGGGGCATTGGAGGCCAGGACCTCCACAAAGTTCCGGCAGGATTCCATCGTCATATCCATAAGGTATTCTGTTTCCTTTCTATCGTTCTGTCAGTCCCGGTCACTGGCAAAATACCAGCTCACCCTGCTGGGAATCCGCAGGCAGCTCCGTCCCCGCTGCCAGGACCAGCTCCTCCACCGGCTCCTCCGTCCCCCAGAACTCCGGGGTAAAGCAGGCGGCGGGAATCCGAAAATACAAATGCGCGTGCTCCCCCGGGGCCAGCGTACAGAGCTTACCGGTCAAAGGCCGCCAGGTCTCTGCCAACCGGCCATAGATCCGGACCTCCTGCTCCACCGGCACCTCTGCGGCAGAGATTGCCATCACCAGGACATTCAGAGGCTGCCCCGGCCGCACGGCTGTCTCTGCCGGGATCAGCCCCACGCATTTGATTGCTTCGCTGTTGCTTTTCATACTCTGCAACCTTCAAAAGCACAGGCGGCTTGCCGCCTGTGCTCATGGAGAATCAACGGATTAGAACAGGCCGGAGATTTTGCCGGTCTCGTCCACGTCAATGCGCTCGGCAGCGGGGACCTTGGGCAGGCCGGGCATGGTCATGATCTCGCCGGTGAGGGCCACCAGGAAGCCTGCGCCGGCGGAAACCTTCACATTCCGGACGGTAACGGTGAAGTCCTTGGGAGCGCCCAGCTTGGTGGGATCGTCGGAGAAGGAATACTGGGTCTTGGCCATGCAGATGGGCATCTTGTCGTAGCCCAGCTCGGTCAGGGTCTTGATCTGCTTCTCCGCGTTGGCCGTAAAGGCAACGCCGTCGCCGTGATAGATCTTCTTCACAATGGCCTCGATCTTGTCCTTGATGGGCAGATCCAGATCGTAAGAGAAAGTAAAATCATTGGGCTGGTCGCACAGACGAATGACTTCCTTCGCCAGCTCGACGCCGCCTTCGCCGCCCTTGGCCCAAACCTCGGACAGCGCGACATTGACGCCCAGTTCCTTGCACTTCCGCTCCACCAGAGCCAGCTCCGCCTCGGTATCGAAGGGGAAGCGGTTGATCGCGACCACGCAGGGCAGCTTGTAAACGTTGGTGATGTTGGAGACATGCTGCAGCAGGTTGGGCAGACCCTTCTCCAGAGCCTCCAGGTTCTCCACGGAGGTCTCCGCCTTGGGCACGCCGCCGTTATACTTCAGGGCGCGGACCGTAGCGACCAGGACCACGCAGGAGGGCTTCAGACCGGCCATACGGCACTTGATGTCCAGGAACTTCTCAGCACCCAGGTCGGCGCCGAAGCCGGCCTCGGTAATGGTGTAATCCGCAAGCCGCATGGCGATCTTCGTAGCGGTGACGGAGTTGCAGCCGTGGGCGATGTTCGCGAAGGGGCCGCCGTGCACAAAGGCAGGGGTGTGCTCCAGAGTCTGCACCAGGTTGGGCTTCAGCGCATCCTTCAGCAGGGCCGCCATAGCGCCCTGGGCCTTCAGGTCCCCGGCGGTAACGGGCTTGCCCTCATAGGTGTAGCCGACCACCAGGCGGGCCAGACGGGCCTTCAGGTCGTTGATGTCGGAGGCCAGGCACAGGACCGCCATGACCTCGGAGGCCACCGTAATGTCGTAGCCGTCCTCACGGGGGGTGCCGTTGACCTTGCCGCCCAGGCCGTCCACCACAAAGC
>CAKTIN010000064.1 GCA_934565775.1 uncultured Oscillospiraceae bacterium | reverse complement strand
GTCATCGACGGCGAGGATTACGCCATCAAGCCCATGAACTGCCCCGGCGGTATGCTGGTCTACGCCAGCGAGCCCCATTCCTACCGGGATCTGCCCCTGCGGGTAGGTGAGCTGGGCCTGGTGCACCGGCATGAGCTGTCCGGCGCACTCCACGGCCTGTTCCGCGTCCGGTGCTTCACCCAGGACGACGCGCACATCTTTATGACCCGGGAGCAGATGGAAAGCGAGATCCAGAACGTGGTCCGCCTGTTTGACGAGGTGTACAATGTGTTCGGCCTGAAATACACCGTGGAGCTGTCCACCATGCCCGAGGATCACATCGGCACCGTGGAGGAGTGGGAGGTCAACCAGGAGATCTTGAAGAAGGCCATCACCGATATGGGCAAGGACTTCGTTATCAACGAGGGCGACGGCGCCTTCTACGGCCCGAAGCTGGACTTCCACATTGAGGACTGCCTGGGCCGGACCTGGCAGTGCGGCACCATCCAGCTGGATTCCCAGCTGCCGGAGCGGTTCAACCTGGAGTACACCGGCGAGGATGGGCAGAAGCACCGCCCCGTCATGATCCACCGTGTCGTGTTCGGCTCCATCGAGCGGTTCATCGGCGTGATTACCGAGCACTTTGCCGGCGCCTTCCCCCTGTGGCTGTCTCCGGTTCAGGTCAAGGTGCTGCCCGTCACCGAGCGGGCCCATGGGTACGCGGAAGAGATCAACCGCCGGCTGAATGACGCCGGGGTGCGCTGCGAGGCGGACTGCCGCAGTGAGAAGCTGGGCTATAAGATCCGGGAGGCCCAGATGCAGAAGATCCCCTATATGCTGGTAGTCGGCGACCGGGATATGGAAAACGCTACCGTTTCCGTCCGGACCCGCTCCGGGGAGGACGAGGGCGCGATGTCCCTGGACGCCTTCCTGGCCCAGTGCAGAAGCGAGATCGACAGCAAATCTCGGCGCGTATAACAGCGGCTTGTGCCGCCGGGTGAGGGAGTTCCCTTGCCCGGCGGCATTTTGCGTCTTAGCGCCCGGGGAAATCCTTACATTTCCTGAACCACTTTTTTGGGCAAATGGCCCCGTTTGTTGAAAAACCGGCCAACCGCCCCTTATTTGCCCGGGGAAAGGGACTTGATTATTTTTGGACCTTTCGATATAATTTTTAAGAGGACGCGGGATACCGCTTCGCCCAGAATGGCTTCGTGCTCAGACTTCATTCTGCCGGAGCCGGGCCCGGCCTTTTGCTTTCCCGGGAGCGTCCCGGATGCGCCGCTGTCCGGCGCGCGGCGGGTGCGCCGCAGAACATGATGGAAAGGAATGGTTGCCTATGAGCAAGTCTGCCCCGGAAAACGAGACTTCGTTTATGGAAAAGCTGTCTACCTTTATCGTAGACAAACGAAATCTCATCTACTTACTTACGGTCATTCTTCTGATTTTTTCTCTGTTTTCCCGAACTTGGGTCCAGGTGGAAAACGATTTGACCTATTATCTGCCGGAGGAATCCGAGACGAAGAAGGCTCTGTCCGTGATGGAGGAGCAGTTTACCACCTACGGGACCGCCCAGGTGATGGTGGCCAATATCACCCAGGACCAGGCTGCCCAGCTGAAGGATCAGCTCAAGGAGATCAAGGGCGTGCAGACCGTGGATTATGACGATACCAAGGACCACTATAATCACTTCAATGCCCTGTTCTCCATTACCTTCGATTATGACGAGAAGGACGACAGCTGCCTGACCTCCCTGGAGGCCGTAAAGGAGAGCCTGGCGGATTACGATCTGTTCCTCTCCACGGACCTGGGCGATACCCAGGCGGAGACCATTGACCATGAGATCAATGTGATCATGGTCTATGTGGCGGTGGTCATCGTGGTGGTGCTGCTGCTGACCTCTGAGACCTATGGCGAGGTGCCGGTGCTGATCCTGACCTTTGTGGTGGCCCTGCTTTTGAACCAGGGCACCAACTTCCTGCTGGGGAAGATCTCCTTTGTGTCCAATTCCGTGACTAGTATTTTGCAGCTGGCGCTATCCATTGACTATGCCATTATTTTCTGCAACCGGTTCAAGGAGGAGCACCGTCTCCTGCCCATCCGGGAGGCGGTCATTGCGGCGCTGAGCAAATCCATTCCGGAGATCGGAGCCAGCTGCCTGACCACGGTGGGCGGCCTGGTGGCCATGCTGTTCATGCAGTTCAAGCTGGGCCCGGATATGGCCGTGTGTCTGATCAAGTCCATTGCCTTTGCCCTGCTGTCGGCCTTCCTGGTGATGCCGGGGCTGCTGATGCTGTTCGGGCCGCTGATCGAGCGCACCGGGCACCGCAGCTTCCTGCCCAAGATTCCCTTTGTGGGCAAGATCGACTATGCGACCCGGCACGTGGTGCCGGTGATCTTCCTGGTGCTGGTGGCCTTTGCCTTCCACCTGTCCCAGAGCTGCCCCTTTGCCTATGGCTACAGCATCCTCACCGCCCCCAAGCAGAACGACACCCAGCTGGCGGAGGAGCTCATTGAGGAGAACTTCGGCTCCAGCAATATGCTGGCTCTGGTGGTGCCCAAGGGGGACTACGACAAGGAGCGGGCCATGCTCAAGGAGCTGGAGACCTACGACGAGGTGGACTATACCATGGGCCTGACCAACATCGAGGCCATGGACGGCTATATGCTGGCCGACAAGCTCACCCCCCGGCAGTTTGCCGAGCTGGCCGGGCTGGATTATGAAGCGGCGGAGGTGGTGTACGCCGCCTATGCCGCCAATCAGGAGGACTACGGCCAGCTGGCCGGAAAGCTCTCCACCTATCAGGTGCCGCTGATTGATATGCTTCTGTACGTCTGCGACCAGATCGACGAGGGGATCGTCACCCTGGACGAGGACCAGACGGCGATGCTGAACGATGCCAAGGTCCAGATCACCAGCGCGAAGAATCAGCTCCAGGGAGACCAGTACAGCCGGATGCTGCTGTATCTCACCCTGCCGGTGAGCGGCGACACGACCTACGCCTTTACCGATACCATTTTGGAGATTGCCCGGCGGTACTATCCCGACGGGGATGTGTTCCTGGCCGGCGATTCCACAAACGAGTATGATTTCGAGAAGTCCTTTGCCGTGGATAATACCGTGGTGAGCATTCTGTCCGTGCTGATCGTGCTGGTGGTGCTGCTGTTTACCTTCAACTCCGCCGGAATGCCGCTGCTGCTGATCCTGGTGATTCAGGGCAGTATCTGGATTAACTTCTCCTTCCCCACCATTACGGGCAAGTATCTGTTCTATATGGCGTATCTGATCGTCAGCTCCATCCAGATGGGCGCGAATATCGACTACGCCATTGTCATCGCCAGCCGGTTCCAGGAGCTCAAGACTAAGAAGGACCACCGCACGGCGATCATCGAGACCATGAATTTCGCCTTCCCCACGATCATTACCTCCGGCGCGATCATGTGCATCTGCGGCTTCCTCATCGGCAACATGACCTCGGAGCCGGTCATCGCGGGCATTGGCGAGAGCCTGGGCCGGGGCACCCTGATCTCTATCTTCCTGGTCATGTTTGTCCTGCCCCAGATTCTTTTGGTGGGCAGCAAGGTCGTGGACAAGACCTCCTTCTCCGTGCCCTCGGTCTCCGTGGGCGAGCGGAAAACCATCCATGGCCGCATGACCCTTAATGGTATGGTCCATGGCCGGATCAACGGCACGGTCCGCGGCGTGATCCGCGGTACGGTGGAGGGCGATATAGACGTGAACCTGGTTTCCGGATCTTCCAGCGAGGAGGTTGAAGAGGATGAAGAATAATCGCTTGCGCCGCCTGTGCGCGGGAGCGCTGGCCTGCCTGCTGCTGGTGGGGCTGCTTCCCTTCACCGGGGTCTCCGCCGCAGGGGAAATTACAAGAATCCATACCACCCAGGATTTCCTGGAGTTTGCCTCGCAGTGCACCCTGGACAGCTGGTCCGTGGGGAAAATGGTAATCCTGGAGGCGGATATTTCCCTGGAAAATACGGATTTTGAGCCGATTCCCACTTTCAGCGGCACGCTGGACGGGGCCGGGCATACCATTCGCGGGCTGAACGTCGGTGGAAGCGTCGCCCCGGCGGGGCTGATCTCCATTTTGCAAGATGGCGGCACCGTGAAGGACCTGAATGTGGAGGGCTCCGTGGCGCCGGAAGGGGAGAAGCACTCCCTGGGCGGCATCGTGGGCGAGAATTACGGCACAATCTCCGACTGCACCTTCACCGGGTCCGTCTCCGGCACCCGGAATGTGGGCGGTATCGCCGGGCTGAACGCCGCTACGGGCATTCTTCGCAACTGCTCCACCAGCGGCGCGGCCTTCGGCGTCAATATGACCGGCGGCATTACGGGCTATAACCTGGGCCTGGTGACTGCCTGCGAGAACGGAATGTATGTCAACATTGAGAGCGCAGACCCGGAGGTGGGGCTGGAGGATCTCAATCTGGACCTGTCTCTGGACCTGTCCAAGTTTTCCCAGCCGGATACGGCGAACATTGCCACGGATACCGGCGGCATTGCCGGCTATTCCTCCGGCACCCTGCGCAGCTGCGTGAACCGTGCGGCGGTGGGGCACCAGCACATCGGCTATAACGTGGGCGGCATCGCCGGGCGGAGCAACGGCCAGATCCAGAGCTGCGTGAACCAGGGCGACATCTGCGGCCGGAAGGACGTAGGCGGCATCGTGGGGCAGATGGAGCCCTATATTCAGGTGCAGCTTTCCGAGAGCCTGATGAGCCAGCTCCGGACCAAGCTCAACGAGCTGTCCGACCTGGTGGATCAGGCTTCCCAGGACGCCGAGGGCGGTGCGGGAGGCGTGAGCGCCCGGCTGAATCAGATGTCCGGCTATGTCAACAACGCCGTGGATGAGGCCGGGAAGGTCAAGCTTACCGCTACGGCGGACAGTACCGTCAACGGCAGCGGCACGGTGAATTCCAACACCTCGGCCAGCGGCGAAGGCGGCGGCGGGGTCGTTGCGGGGGAGGGCGGCGGCATCCATGTGGGCGTGAGCACCGAGCCCGGCTCCACCACCATCGACATTGGCGGCGGCGCCGCAGGCGGCGTGGGGGCCGGGGGCTCCGGGAAGATCGAGATCGATCACACCGGTGAGGGCTCCGGCACCATCAACGCCTCCACCCAGATCGTGGCGGCCCCGGACCTGGGGGGCCTGACGGCGGCGGTGAACGGCATCAGCGGCCAGATCGCCCTGCTCAACGGGGCGGTGAACGGCATGGTGGGCACCATGGCCCAGGACGTGCGGGACATCAACGCCAAGTTCGGAGAAATTTCCGACCTCCTGTTCGACGCCATGGAGGAGGTCCAGAACGGCAAGAATGACGGAATCGTCGATGCCTCCGCCGTGGATGTGGATAAGATCACCTTTGGCAAGGTCTCCGCCAGCCAGAACAGCGGCACGGTTTACGGCGACCTGAATACCGGCGGCGTGGCGGGCTCCATGGCGGTGGAGTACGCCCTGGACCCGGAGGACGACGTGAGCAGTCAGGTCTCCGGGGAGTACCGGCGGCAGTATGAATACAAGGCCGTGATCCAGGGCTGCACCAATACCGGCGCGGTTACCAGCAAGCGCAGCTACGCCGGCGGCATCTGCGGCCGGATGGATCTGGGCCTGATCACCCAGAGCGAGGGCTACGGTACGGTCTCCAGCGAAAGCGGCAACTATGTGGGCGGCATCGCCGGATTGACCGGGGCTACCATCCGGCAGTCCTACGCCAAGTGCGCCCTGAGCGGCGGCAGCTATGTGGGCGGCATTGTGGGCAGCGGCGTCACCGAGACGGTGAGCGGTGTCAGCAGCACCGTGGCCGGATGCTACTCCATCGTGGAGATTACAGACAGCAAGCAGTACAGCGGCGCGATCTCCGGCGGAGACGCGGGCAGCTTCCTGGAGAACTACTTCGTCTCCGATGCGCTGGCCGGAATCAACCGGCAGAGCTATGCCGGGGCGGCGGAGCCCGTGAGCTATTATAAGCTCCAGTCCGAGGCGGCCATGCCCAAGAGCATGAAATCCTTTACCTTGACCTTTGTGGCGGACGGAAAGATCCTGGATACCCGGAGCTTCCAGTATGGCGCGTCCGTGGATCCTGCGGATTACCCGGAGCTGCCTCAGAAGGAGGGCTATTACGCCCGGTGGGACAAGACGGAGCTGAAGGAGCTTCACCTGGACACCGTGGTGACGGCGGTCTATACCCCCTATACCCCGGGCCTGGCCTCTGATATGACCCGGGAGGACGGCCGGCCCATTTTCCTCCTGGAGGGGGATTATGACGACCAGGCCGGGCTGACGGTGACCCCCGAGGCCCTGACGCCCGGCGCCTTTGTAACGGATAATCTGGGCGACTATTTCTCCTGCTTCAGCCAGGGAAAGCTGCCCGCCATGACTATCAACCGCGAGGTAGTGGAGCAGTGGGACGTGCAGGTGGCGGATGACGGGACGCAGAGCCACACCCTGCGCTACCTGGCCCCGGACGGCAAGACCAGCCGCCTGCGGATTTACACCCAGCAGGACGGACGCTGGGTGCAGACGGATTATAAGACCGTGGGCAGCTATCTGATCTTCCCGGTGCAGGGGAGCGACGCCCGGGTGGCGGTGGTCTCCTCCTTCCCGGTGTGGTGGATCTGGCTGCTGGTTCTGGCGGCCTTCGTGGGGCTGATCGCGCTGCTTGTGGGGCTGATCCACCGGGGCAAAAAGAAGGCAAGGGCCCGCCGGGCGGCTGTGCCCGCTCCCGAGGCGGCCCCGGAAGCGGCGGCCCCCGGGGCGGAGAGTCCGGATGCGGAGCTTCTGGCCCGGGCCTTGTCCGCTGAGGAGCGGCTGGCCAAGGCGGAGGAGGAGCTTCGCGCCCTGCGGGAGGGCGGCGCCGCAGGCGCGGCGCCGGTGCGCAAGCCGAAGAAAAAGAAGCGCTGGTGGATCCTGGTGCTGGTATTGGCCCTGCTTCTGGCAGCGGGAGCAGCGGTGTTCTTTCTGAACACCGGCCTGCGGGACGGGCTGGAGGCTTACCGCCTGCTCAGCGCTTACGGCAAGCAGGACCCCATGACCATGGAGCTGGAGATTGACGGAGGGCTGAACGGCCAGAGCGTGCAGACCACCGCCAGCCTGTCCCGCACCAAGCAGGAGGGCACGACGGTGACGGCCCTCACCCTTCAGGGAGTGTCGCTGTATTACGCCAACGGAAATCTGTATCTGGAAAACGGCCGGGCCTACGGCGTTTCCGACCTGTTTCCCGATTATGCCGCGCTGATCGACCGGGCGGCGGAGCTGTACCGCCTGGTCCGGGTGGATACGACCCAGAGCGGCGGGCAAAAGACCTACCGGGTGACGGCGAAGGAGGGCAAGGCCCAGGAGCTGATGAGCCTGCTCCTGCCGGAGGGCGGAGCGGAGGCTCTGGGGACAAGAAGCCTGGAGGCAGCTCTGACTGCCGTGGACGGAACGCTGACGGAGCTTACCTTTTCCATGGGCAGCGCCGGAAGCAAGGGCCTGTACCTGGATGCCCGGGCGAAGCTGAATACCGGGGCCCAGGCGCCCGAGATCCCCGAGGCGGTGACCCAGGCGATTGCCGGGGGGGCCGCGCCGGAGGGCAAGCTGACGCAGGAGGTATTTGACCTGCTGGAGGCCTGGAGCACCATGAACAGCCGGGAGCAGCAGTCCGCGAATGTGACCCTGTCCGTAAACTGCGGTCCGGTGGTGGTGAATGACACCCTGGACTATGACAGCCTGCGGGTGGACGGGCAGAGCATCGGAGCAGTGAAGAAGGGCTCCGTGACCCTGTACTTCTCCGGCGACCGCTTCTGCGATGCTTCCGGGCACACAGTGAGCGCCGGGAGCAAATCCCTGATGGACGCCTCCAAGCTTATGGATCTGGTTTATGAGCTGGTTCTGAACGGCACGGTCAGCAGCCAGACCAGCGGAAAAGGACAGATCTACACCCTTTCTCTGGACGAGGCGGGGATGACCAGCCTGGTCCAGACCATTGCCCCGGACATTCAGGGGCAGGACGTGCAGTTCACCCAGGGCTCCATAGAGCTGACCCTGCAGGACGGCGTTCTGAAAAATATCCGGATTTCCTGCGCCGGGAGCGTGCATATCGTTCTGGCGGATGCGGACGTCTCTCTCAGCTGCCAGATTGCAGCGGTGGAGCGGGAGGTCAGCTTCCCCCAGCCGGTCCTCGACGCACTGAAACAATAAAGAACGCACAGGAGGAGAAGATCGTGGGAAATCGGATTATCAGCATTAGCCGCCAGTTTGGCAGCGGCGGTCATGAAATTGCCCTGAAAACCGGGGAGCTTCTGGGGATCAAGGTCTATGAGCGGGAGCTGGTGCGGCTGGCCTGCGCCTACGGAGAGCTGCCGGAGACCTCGGTGTCTCAGGCGGACGAGAAGGCCACCAACCCCTACCTGTTCCAGACGGTCCATGAGGGAAATTATCATGTCCTTCGGGGCAAGCCCACCTCGGAGGTGCTGTTTGCCCTGCAAAGCCACGAAATGAAGCGCCTGGCGGCAAGAGAGGACTGCATCATTGTGGGCCGGTGCGCGGACTTTGTGCTGCGGGACCAGGACGTGCAGCTTCTGCGGGTGTTTGTTGCCGCGCCGGAGGCCCAGCGCTTCAGCCGGAAAATGGTGCAGGAGAACCTGTCGCTGTCCCAGGCGGCCCGGCTGGTGCGGAAGATGGATAAGCAGCGGAAGAAGTATTATGAGTCCTATACGGGGCAGCTCTGGGGAGATCCGGCGCATTATGACCTGTATCTGGATACCGGCAAGCTCTCGCTGGATGACGCGGCGGCTGTCATTGCGGCGCGATTCCGGAAAATGGGCGAGGAAGCCTAAAAAGACTCCCGGCAGGTTCAAACTGCCGGGAGATTTTTCTGCCACAGGAAAAGAGGCCCCGGGCGTTGACCGGGGCCTCTGCTGCATGATAGACGGGATTGTTTAGAACTCCAGGTTCACGCCGGTCTCCTTGTTGAACAGGTGGGCGACGTTGCCGTTGAAGGTGAAGCTGATCATGTTGCCGGAGGTGAAGCTGCTCAGCTGATGGCCGGTCATGTCTATGGTCTGCACCACGATGACGATGTCCTGCTTGCCGTCGTTCACGTGCAGGTGCACGGCGGAGCCCATCATCTCGGACACATCGACCTTCGCGGAAATGCCGCCCTTGTCGGTGAGCATGATGTGCTCGGGGCGGACGCCCAGGGTGATGGCCTGAGGAGCCACATTCTTGGAGGCCAGAGCGGCCTGTTTCTCGGGGGACAGCTCAACGCTGACGCCGTCCACGACCACGCTGTACTTGCCGTTCTCCTTCTTCAGCTCGGCGTTGAAGAAGTTCATCTGCGGCGTGCCGATGAAGCCGGCGACGAACAGGTTGGCAGGATGGTTAAAGACCTCCTGAGGCGTGCCGATCTGCTGAATGAAGCCGTCCTTCATAATGACGATCCGGTCGCCCAGGGTCATGGCCTCGGTCTGGTCGTGGGTTACGTAAATAAAGGTGGTATCGATACGCTCACGCAGCTTGATGATCTCCGCACGCATCTGGTTCCGGAGCTTCGCGTCCAGGTTGGACAGGGGCTCATCCATCAGCATGACCTGGGGGTCACGGACAATGGCGCGGCCGATGGCCACACGCTGCCGCTGGCCGCCGGACAGAGCCTTGGGCTTCCGGTCCAGGTACTGGGTGATGTCCAGAATCTCCGCAGCCTGACGGACCTTCTGGTCCACCTCGGCCTTGGGCACATGGCGGAGCTTCAGAGCGAAGGCCATGTTATCATAGACGGTCATGTGGGGATACAGGGCGTAGTTCTGGAAGACCATGGCGATGTCCCGGTCCTTGGGGGCCACGTCGTTCACCAGGCGGTCGCCGATGTACAGCTCGCCCTCGGTGATCTCCTCCAGACCGGCGACCATCCGCAGGGTGGTGGACTTGCCGCAGCCGGAGGGACCGACCAGAACGATGAATTCCTTGTCCTTAATCTCCAGATTGAAGTCGTGCACAGCCACGACGCCCTTCTCGGTCACGAGAAGCTGGGCCTTCCCCTCGGAAGAGACCTCTTCGTCCTTCTTCTTTTTCTTGGACTTCTTCTCTTCATTGCCGCTGAACGGGTAAATTTTCATGATGCCTTTCAAAGTAACACTTGCCATACATACCGGCTCCGGCTCCTTGACGTCCGCGCAACGAGCCTCGCAGTCATCCATGAAATGATGACACTGCATTACGACAGGTCTCCACACTGCCGCACCGCGAGCCAAACGGGTTGAACAAATTCCTCCTTTAGTTTCACGCAGGGAGCCTATCGCATATGGCGTGGAGTAGGCAGACTGCGCCTGGATACCTGTATTTTATCACACCGCATCCCGGGATGCAAGAGGCTTTTTGTGCAATCGAACAATTTTCTTTGGCACTTTTGACTTTCTTTGTGCAAATCCGAAGCCAAGCGCAAAAAAAGCGGCAGGAGCGACGGCTTTCGACAAATTTCGCAGCGGGGATGGGATAAAATGGAAGCGACCCCAAAAAAGAAAGGAGAATTCCCCATGAAAAAGTGTTGTGCCCTGTTACTCATCCTGGCAGCCCTCTGCACCCTGGCCACGCCGGCCCTGGCGGCTGATCCCCCCGAGGTCTCCCCGCAGTATACTTACGCTCACATTGTGGCGGTCCATCTGCGTATTGAGAGCGGGAAGGCTTCCGTGACCGTGGTCTGCGTCCCCCAGGACCCGAAGATCCCCTCCTCCGCCGTGACCTATCTGGAGAAGAAGGTCAACGGTAAGTGGACCCGCTTCGCCATTCCCCAGCGGTATAATCAGTGGACGATCGGGCCCCAGACCTATGGCATCAACGTGGAATATACCGCGCCGGTCCCCAGCGCAGGAGAGTATCGTGCGGTGGCGGTGTTTACCCTGACGGGAGAAACCACGGAGACCATTACCCGCTCCTGCAACTTTACTTACACGAAATAGAAATAAACCAAACCGTCTGAGCGCCCCGGAAAATCCGGGGCGCTTCAGCGTGTCAAAAAACTCATTTTTTGACACGCTCAGACTGTCAAAGAACCCCAGCTTTCCGTGCGCGAAAGCTGGGATTTTGCTGCAATTTGGACGGTAACGAACAA
>CAKTIN010000063.1 GCA_934565775.1 uncultured Oscillospiraceae bacterium | reverse complement strand
GGAATGCCCATTGTGCCCCTTTACGCCTGCTGCCAGGCGACCGAGGCGCTTAAGTGTGTTTTGGGCTATCTGATGCTCAAACGGGGCACCTGGATTCAGAATATCGTCAAGGTGTAACGTTGAAAAAATAGAAAAAATATGCTATCATGGTGGTCATGATAGCATATTTTTCTGGGGATTTTCCTCCAGAAGCCGAAGAAAATTCTCCGGCGGCTCCCGGGTGAAGCACAGCGCTTCGCCGCTGACCGGGTGGGGAAAGCGCAGACGCCAAGACCACAGGGCCGGAGCCGGCACAGAGTCCCGGGCCCCGTATTTTCCGTCCCCTAGCAGAGGATGCCGGCGGGAGGCAAACTGTACGCGAATCTGATGAAACCGCCCGGTGTGCAGCGCGATCCGAACCAGTGCCCGATCCGGCCGGGCCTCCAGCACCGTGTAAGACAGCTTCGCGGCCTTGGCCCCCTTGCGAAGAGTCCTGACCGGGTAGGCCTTGCGCTTGGCAGCGTCCTTATAAAGAAAATCCTCCAGCGTTCCCTCTGGCGGCTCCGGAACACCGTGGACAATGGCGAGGTACGCCTTCTCCAGCTGGCCGTTTTGAATCGCTGCAGAGAGGGCTGCGGCGGACTGCCGGGTGCGGGCATAGACCATGAGCCCGCCTACGTTGAGGTCCAGCCGGTGGACCGGGTAAATTTCGCCGCCCAGCGTCTCCCGCAGGAGCGCCGGGGCGCTGCCAGGGCCGTCCTCCGAGGAGAGCCCCGCAGGCTTGACGCATACGACCAGGGCGGGATCCTTATAAATCACTTCCATACCCATCGCTCCTTCCGGGGCTAGTATACCGCGTGCGGCGGAAAAACGCAAGAACTATGGTAAAATAGAGAAAGGAACCGGATTATGACGACGAAAGACTACCAAAGGAAGCGGCCTCTGACCATCTTCTTCTCCTATTTCAAGCGGCATCGGAAGCTCTTTGCTGTGGATATGAGTTGCGCCATTCTCATCTCCCTCATCGACCTGACCTTTCCACTGATCACCCGAAAGGCTCTGTATGATTGGCTGCCCCAAAAGCTGTATACCGTCTTTTTTGTGACGATGCTGTGCGTGGTGGGGGTGTATCTCATCCGGGCCCTGCTGAATTATGTGGTCTGTTACTGGGGCCATACCTTCGGCATCCGGGTGGAGGCGGATATTCGCCGGGATCTGTTTTCCCACTTGCAGGAGCTGGGCTTTGACTTTTACGACAAAAACCGTACCGGCCAGCTGATGAGCCGCCTGACCAGCGACCTGTTTGAGCTGACGGAGCTGGCGCACCACGGCCCGGAGGATGTGGTGACCTCTCTGTTTACCATTGTGGGTGCGCTGATCATTATGGCGACCATCCAGTGGCGGCTGGCCCTGGTGGTGGCGGTGATCCTGCCAATCTTTACCATTGCGGTAATGACCCAGCGCAGAGCCATGTCCAAGGCCTCCCGGGAGGTCAAGCGCAAGACCGCGCACATCAATACGGAGATCGAATCCTCCCTTTCCGGCATCCGGACGGCAAAGGCCTTTGCAAATGAGGCGGCGGAGGAGCACCGCTTTGACGAGGCCAACGCGCAGTTCAAGGTTTCAAAGCGCCAGTTCCATAAGGCCATGGGCCGCTTCAACTCCACCATGGAGTTTTTCCTGTGCAGCCTGAACGTGGCAGTGATCGGCGTGGGCGGCTGGCTGGTCATGGGGGACAAACTGGAGTATAAGGACCTGCTGACCTTCTCGCTGTATATTGCGACCTTTGTAACGCCTCTGCGGAAGCTGGCCAGCTTCTCGGAGATGTTTGCAAACGGCTTTGCGGGGCTGACCCGCTTTGTGGATATTATGCGCACGGAGCCGACCCAGAAGGACGCCCCGGACGCCAAGCCACTGGAGAAGGTGAAGGGCAAGATCGATGTGGAGCACGTGTCCTTTGCCTATGACGGCGACCTGGCGGTGCTGCATGACGTGAATCTCCATGTGAAGCCCGGGGAGACCGTGGCCATTGTGGGCCCCTCCGGCGGCGGCAAGAGCACCCTGTGCCAGCTGATTCCCCGGTTTTATGACGTGACCGAGGGGGCCATTTTGCTGGACGGGCAGGATGTGCGGTCCGTGACCCAGCGGTCGATCCACCAGAACATCGGCATTGTGCAGCAGGATGTGTTCCTTTTCGCGGATACAATTTTTGAGAACATTCGCTATGGCCGTCCGGATGCAACCTTTGAGGAGGTCAAGGAGGCCGCCAGAAAGGCGGAGATTCTGGAGGATATTCTGGCTATGCCCGAGGGCTTTGAGACCTATGTGGGCGAGCGTGGGACGCTCCTGTCCGGCGGGCAGAAGCAGCGCATCTCCATAGCCCGGATTTTCCTGAAGGACCCGGCGATTCTCATCCTGGATGAGGCCACCTCCGCTCTGGACTCCGTCACCGAGGCAAAGATCCAGAAGGCCTTTGACACCCTGGCGCAGGGGCGGACGACGCTGATTATTGCCCACCGCTTGTCCACCATCCGGAATGCAGACCGCATTATCAGCATTGCGGATGGCCGCGTAGTGGAGGAGGGGACCCACGAGGAGCTCCTGGCAAGGGGTGGAATGTACGCCCAGCTGTACGAGACCCAGCGGAATATCGCCAAGCAGGTATAAAAAAGGCCCCCTGCCTTTCCAAAAGCAGGGGGGCTTTGCTTATTTTCTTACTCAATATCCAGCCGGCGTGCGCCGTTCTTTACATCCGTGCGCTTGGGAAGGGTCAGAGTCAGAACGCCGTTTTCATACCCGGCCTTAATGTGGTCGGTGTCAATGCCCTCCAGGCTGAAGCTCCGGGAATAGGTGCCGTAGGAGCGCTCGCAGCGCAGGTAGCTGCCCCGCTTTTCCTTTTGCTCATAGTTGGAGTGGCGCTGGGCGCTGATGACCAGCTGGTCATCCTCTACGTCCACATGAATGTCCTCTTTCTTAAAGCCGGGCAGATCGGCGGAAAGGATGAAGTGGTCCCCGGCATCCTCAATGTCGGTCCGGAAGGAGGACAGGGCGTCCTGCCCAAAGAAGCTGCGCTCCAAATCTTCCATCTCCCGGAAGGGGTTATACAGCGCGGTGCCATTGGATTTACGGTAAGGGGTAAGGGTCAACATAAACAATTCCTCCCACTCGGGGCGGGGCCTTAACCTCCGCTCCGATTTCATTTCTGATTTAAGTATGCCGCAGAATTGTGAACGATTTTCCAATAAAATATGAACAGAATGTAAAAATTAGCACTCTCATAATGAGAGTGCTAATTCTTCTAAGACCGTTTTCCGCAGTGCTTGCAGGCGCATTTTGTGCAGTTCCCGCAGCAACCGCCTCCGCAGCAGCCGCTTCCGTGGCGGCGCAGGTGGATTCCGGCGGCAAGGGCTCCTGCGGCGATCAGCCCCAGAAGCAGATAATCCAGCCAGCTCATAGCAGCAGCCCGATCTGGTAGACCAGGCAGGCCGCCAGCCAGGCCACGGTGCACTGCATCACGACTACGCCCAGGGTCGCGGCGGTGGAGCGCAGCTCCCGCTTTATGGTGGCGACGGCGGCCACACAGGGGGTGTACAGCAGGGTAAACACCAGGAAGCTGGAGGCGGAGAGGGTGGTGAATACCGGCAGCAGCGCATTGCCAAGATTTGCCGTGCTGGTGCCCAGGAGCACGGACAGGGTGGATACCACGGCCTCCTTAGCGGTGAAGCCGGAGATCAGCGCCGTTACCATCCGCCAGTCCGCAAAGCCCAGGGGCCGGAAGATGGGGCTGAGCCACCGTCCCACAATGGCCAGGAGGCTGTTTGCGCTGTCACTGACCACATTCAGCCGGGTATCAAAGCTCTGAAGGAACCAGATAATGATGGTTGCCAAGAAGATGACGGTGAAGGCCCGCTGCAGGAAATCCCGGGCCTTCTCCCACAGAAGCAGGCCGACGCTTTTTGCAGACGGCAGCCGATAATTGGGCAGCTCCATGACAAAGGGGACCGGATGGCCCCGAAAGACCGTGTGCTTCAGGAAAAGCGCCACCAGGATGCCGAGAAGAATGCCCAGCGCATATAGGACGATCATGGCCAGGGCGCTGTACTTGGGGAAAAAGGCCCGGGCAAAGACGGCATAAATGGGAATTTTTGCGGAGCAGCTCATGTACGGCGTCAGAAGAATGGTCATTTTCCGGTCCCGGTCCGAGGAAACCGTCCGGGTGGCCATGATGGCGGGGACGGAGCAGCCGAAGCCGATCAGCATGGGGACAAAGCTCCGGCCGGAGAGGCCCAGCCGCCGCAGGGGCTTATCCATAATGAAGGCCACCCGGGCCATATAGCCGGTATCCTCCAGAATAGACAGGAAGAAGAACAGCGTCACAATAATGGGAAGGAAGGACAAAACGCTGCCGACTCCGGCAAAAATGCCGTCAATGATCAGACTGTGGACAACGGGGTTGATGCCATAGGCCGTAAGGCCTCGGTCCACCAGAGCGGTGAGCTGGTCAATCCCCAGGCTGAGCAGGTCCGACAGCCAAGAGCCGATCACATGGAAGGTCAGGTAAAACACCAGGAACATGACCCCGAAGAATACGGGGATTGCGGTGTATTTCCCGGTCAGAACCTTGTCGATCGCCACGGAGCGGCGGTGCTCCCGGCTTTCGTGGCACTTCACAACGGAGGCGGCGACCACATTTTCAATGAAGCGGTAGCGCATATCCGCCAGCGCCGCGTTCCGGTCCAGGCCGGTCTCGGATTCCATCTCCACAATGCAGTGCTCCAGGAGCTCCTTTTCGTTCTGGTCCAACTCCAGCTCCCGGGCCAGCGCCTCGTCCCCTTCAATGAGCTTGGCTGTGCAGAAGCGGCTGGGAAGATTCAGCTTGTCTGCATGGTCCTGAATCAGGTGAATGACGGCGTGGATGCACCGGTGCACCGGAGAGCTGGACTCGCAGAAGTCCGTTACCTTGGGAAATTCCCGGCGCTTGGCGGTCTGCACCGCCTGGTCTACCAGCTCTGAGACGCCCTGCCCCTTGGCGGCGCTGATGGGAATGACGGGGATCCCCAGGGCCGCGCTCATTTTCTGCACGTCAATGGTCCCGCCGTTGGCGGTCACCTCGTCCATCATATTCAGCGCCAGGACCATGGGGACCCTAAGCTCCAGAAGCTGCAAAGTCAGATACAGGTTCCGCTCAATATTCGTGGCGTCTACGATGTTGATGATGCCGTCCGGCTTCTGATTGAGGATAAAGTCCCGTGAGACGATCTCCTCCTGGGTGTAGGGCCGCAGAGAGTAGATACCGGGCAGATCCACCACGGAGCAGTTCTTTTCTCCGCGAATATCGCCCATTTTCTGGTCCACCGTCACGCCGGGGAAGTTGCCGACGTGCTGGTTGGAGCCGGTGAGGGCGTTGAACAGCGTGGTTTTTCCGCAGTTCTGATTGCCGACCAGGGCAAAGATCATGCTTCCGTCACCTCCGTGACCTCGATTTTCTTCGCTTCCTCCACCCGAAGGGTGAGCTCGTAGCCCCGAATGCGGATCTCAATGGGGTCGCCCATGGGGGCGACCTTTTGCAGCGTGACCCGGGTGCGGGGGATGAGCCCCATATCCAAAAGGCGGCAGCGCAGCGGGCCGTCTCCGCCTACGGCGGTGATGACGCCCGTGGCGCCGACCTTCAGCTCGTTCAAAGTCATAGCCAACACTCCTGTTCAAATAGACTAACCGTGTAAAATTTAGCATATCTCGGGGATGATGTCAAGAACGGACGAAAAAATAGAAGAAAAGCCGCAAAAAGTTAGCAAAAGCTAACTAATGAGTCGAAAATGCGATTGCAGCATAGAGAAAGAAATTACAATCTGGCCCTATCAAAATTGATAAAAATGGGCCTTGCATTAGTACCAGAAAGCGGTATAATGGAGGCACTCAAAGGAAAGAAGGCAATCAAATGCGGAAGAAAGATCAATTGGTTCCCATGATATTCGGCTGGGGACTTTTTGCGGTAGGGCTGATCCTGACCGGGATCACCCGGGGAAATGCCATTGCAGAGGGGGCAGGGAGCCAGCAGAAGCTGCTGTTTTCCCTGAGCCTGGTCTGCGCCCTGGCGGGGCTGCTGATTGGCATTGCACCCCTCCTGCCCAGGCGGGAGGTCAGCCCCCGGCAGCTGGCCCAGGCGGCGCTTTTGGCGGCGCTGTCCTTTGTGGGGTTCATGTTCTTTAAGATCGATATTCCAGTGGGCAATGATAAGACGGCGTTTCACCTGGGCAATGTGTTCTGTGTGCTGGGCGCTCTGCTGCTGGGCGGCTTCTGGGGCGGTGCGGCCGGCGCCGTCGGCATGACCCTGGCGGATTTTATGACCGGTTATGTCACCTCTGCCCCTAAGACCTTCCTGCTGAAATTCGCCATTGGGATGATCGTGGGGCTGATCGCACACGGGGCCTTTAAGCTGAGCCACGATAAGTCGGCAAAGACTCTGACCTGGCAGACGGCCCTTGCGGCAACGGCGGGCATGGCCTTTAACACCGTGGCGGACCCGGTGGTGGGGTACTTCTATAAAACCTATGTGCTGGGGCAGCCCCAGGATGCGGCAAAGGTTTTGGCGAAAATGGCCGCAGTGACCACCTTCGTGAACAGCGTTGTGGCGGTCCTTACGGCGACGGTGCTTTACCTGGCGCTCCGCCCGGCCCTGAAGAAGGCACGGCTCTATACGGAATTGTAAGAATGATAGAAAGATCCGGCGCATCGCCCGATGACGATACGCCGGATCTTTTTACTCTTCCAGCAGACACACCGCGTGGCAGGCCATGCCGGAGCCGTCTCCGGTGAAGCCCAGGCGCTCTTCCGTAGTGGCCTTGACGTTGACCCTGGCGGGATCCAGACCCAGCCCTGCGGCGATGGAGCGCTCCATGGCGGGGATATACCCGGCCAGCTTGGGCCTTTGGGCGATCATAGTCACATCCACATTGGAAACGCGGAAGCCCCGCTCCCGAAGCAGCCGCGCCACCTGCTCCAGCAGAAGCATGGAGGAGATGCCCTTGTACTGCGGGTCCGTATCCGGGAAATGCCGCCCAATATCTCCCAGCCCGGCGGCCCCCAACAGAGCGTCCATGACGGCGTGGAGCAGCACGTCCGCGTCGGAGTGCCCGTCCAGGCCCAGCTCATAGGGGATTTTTACCCCTCCCAGCCAGAGTGCCCGCCCGGGGACCAGGCGGTGTACATCATAGCCGTGTCCGATTCTCATGGGTTCTCCCTCTCTTTCACCAGGCACCGGGCCAGAAGCAGATCGGTCTGGGTGGTGACCTTGAAATTGGCTTCGTCCCCCTCTACCAGCTTGACGGACATCCCAAGGCGCTCCACGGCGGAGCAGTCGTCCGTAAGGGGGGCCTTGTCTGCGGCGGCCTTGTCCAGAGCGCCGCGGATCAGGTCGAAATCAAAAACCTGGGGCGTCTGGACGGCGAAGAGGGCTTTCCGGTCTGGAGTGCTCTGAACCATACCGCCAGAGGCGACCTTTATGGTGTCCTTTACCGGCAGGGCGGGGGCGGCGGCACTGTAGCTGTGACCAGCGCGGATGGTGCGGTCCAGCACCTCCGGAGAGAGCAGGGGACGGGCTGCGTCATGAATGGCGGCCAGCTTCACCCGCTTTGACAGGCAGGAGAGTCCCCGCATCACCGAGGCCTGCCGGGTGTCGCCTCCGGCCAGGACCGCTGTGACCTTCTTGAGCCCCGCTGCGAGACAGATCTCATTGATAGGGAGGATCAGCTCCGGCCGGGTGACCAGGACGATTTCGGAGACCAGCGGGCAGCGCTCAAAGGTCCGCACGCTGGACAGAAACAGAGGCTCGCCGCCCAGGTCGGCCATGACCTTATCCACGCCGCCCATGCGGGTCGCAGAGCCGGCAGCGACGATGACCGCGCCGCACCGGCCAACCTTCAGAATTTTCCGCATCATGCGGGTCAGTTTCGATGAACCAGCCATGGTGGCCCTCCTGTCCCATTAAAGTTTAGAGATCAGGTCCTTAAAGTGCGCCCCGCGGACCATAAAATTCTTGAAATGATCGAAAGCGGCGCTGGCAGGGGAGAGAATGACCACATCGCCCTCCTTAGCGGAGGCTGCCGCCGCATGGACTGCCGCGTCAAAGTCCGGAATATCCAGAATTTCCGGCAGCGTATAACCGGCCTCACCGGCCTGGAGCACCGCAGACTTGATCTTGGGACCGGTGGCCCCGGTCACGATCAGGCGCTTGACATGGGTGCAGATCTCCGGCCCCAGCACGTCATAGGGAATGTGCTTATCATACCCGCCGGCAATGAGGATGACCTTTTGATTAAAGCTGCGCAGACCGGCGATGGTCCGGCTGGGGGAGGAGGCGATGGAGTCGTTATAATACCGCACCCCGTCCTTCTCCCGGACCAGCTCGATCCGGTGCTCCACGCCGCCGAAGGTCCGGGCAACGCGGCGAATGGCGTCGTCCGGCACCAGACCCTCTACCGCCGCAATGGCGGCCATGTAATTTTCCACATTGTGCAGGCCGGGAAGGAGGATCTCCTGCTGGCGCAGAACCTGTTCCGTGTGACCCAGGCGGGAGCGGTAGACGATCCCGTCCTTCAGATAGACACCGTTTGGAGTTTCGACCTGCCGGGAGAATTCCCGGCGCTCCCCCGGTGCATGGAAGCCTGCGGCAATGGCGTTGTCGTGATTCACCACAAGAATGTCCCCGGCGGTCTGATAGCGGCAAATGGCCTGCTTGGCCCAGACGTATTCCGCCATATCCTTGTGGACGTCCAGATGGTTGGGCGCCACGTTGGTGACCACCGCGATATGGGGGCTCCGCTTCATATCCATGAGCTGGAAGGAGCTCAGCTCCACCACGGCATAGTCACCGGGGAGCATCTGGCGGCACCGGGGCAGCAGGGGCTGGCCGATGTTGCCCCCCACCCAGACAGTTTTTCCGGCGGTTTTGAGCATTTCCGCGATCAGGGTCGTGGTGGTTGTCTTTCCGTCGGAGCCGGTGACGGCCAGAATGGTACAAGGGCACAGCTCAAAGAACACCTCCATTTCAGAGGTAACTTTTGCTCCTTTTACACGAAGCGCCTCCAAATCGGGGTTATTGGGGTGCATTCCCGGGGTCCGGAACACCACTTCAGGTGAAATGCCCTTCAGGTAGCCGTCGCCGGTGTGGAGCTCCGCGCCCAGGCGCTCCAGCTCCAGAACCTCCGGCTCCAGCTTTTCCCGGGGGGTGCGGTCGCAGGCCAGAACCCGGCAGCCGTATTCCAGCAGCAGCCGGACCAGGGGCCGGTTGCTGATCCCCAGGCCCAGGACGGCGACGGTTTTCGACTTCAGGCCGAGAAAATATTGATCAAATGAATCGTTCATAGTAACGCCTCGATTCCAAAAGTTCCACCTATAGTATAGCCGGAGACGGCGGGTTTTGCAAGACTTTTCCCGGAAAACGACGACTGCGGCTCCCGATTCTACACCGGGAGCCGCAGGGATTATTGGGGGGACTGCGCCGCTGCGGGAGGCAGCAGCCGCAGGAAGTATTCGTCCTCACCCTCGAAAACTCCGGTCCGCACAAAGCCGTGGCGCTCATAGAAGTGTGCAGCCATGATGTTCTCCCGGTGGCAGCCCAGAGCGATGGAACGTCTGCCGAAGTCCGCGTAGACCCGGGAAATGGCTTCCTCCAGGATCTTACCGCCCAGGCCTTGATTCCGGTATGCTTTGTCGAGGACAAAGCCCATGAGCCGGTAAAAGGGGGCATGATGCATGGGCTCAGGATCGGTTTCCCATGGGATGGCCTCACCCAGAAGCAGAAGGCCGATGGGAACGCTGTCTGACTGAATCAGAAAGGTATGCCCCAGGCAGCGATGTCGAACGGCGTAATCCGTAAGCTCCATAAGCGTTTCGGCGGTATCCACAAAGTCCTCTGAAACATCAGAGCGGTCGATCCGACATGCCAGGGGATAATTGGAATGGGTCATCTCTGCAAAGGTAAGGGTCAATAAGGGCGCCTCCTTTTAAAATCTAAGGGAAAGCTGCCGGGGAGCGCCCGGCAGCTTTTTTGCAAATTTACAGCGCCTTCATCTTTTCCAGATTTTCATGGAGCTGGGCAAGATAGGCCCGGTATTTCTCGGCCTTCTCCCGCTCGGCGTTCACCACGGCCTCCGGGGCCTTGGCGGTGAACTTCTCGTTGCTGAGCTTGGCCTCGGTGCCGGTCAGAGCCTTCTGCGTCTTTTCGATCTCCTTGTTCAGCCGTTCCAGCTCCTTCGCCACATCCACCAGCTGGCCCATGGGGATATACACCTTGGCGTCTGCGGTGGTGCAGCAGACCATATTTTCGAAGCCCTGGGGCTCCGCCTGGCACAGGGTCAGCTTGTCGGCATAGGCCAGGCGCTCGATGAAGCCCTGGCCCTCGGCGAACACCTCTGGCTTGGAGGTGACCACAAACAGCTCCGTTTTTTTGGAGGGGGGCACGTTCATCTCCGCCCGGCGGTTCCGGATGGTCCGGATGGCGCCCATGACGCTCTCCATGTGGGCCTCCTCGGTGGGGAAGGCCAGCTCGGGCCGGTAGACGGGCCACTGGGCCACGATCAGCGCGGGACCCTCGTGGGGGATGGACTGCCAGATCTCCTCGGTGATAAAGGGCATGAAGGGATGCAGCAGCCGCAGGAACTGATCCAGCACATACACCAGCACCCGGCGGGCGGTATCCTTCCGGGCGGCGTCCTCGCCGTACAGGCGGGCCTTGGTCAGCTCGATATACCAGTCGCAGTAGGTGTCCCAGATGAAGTCATAGACCTTCTGCACCGCCACGCCCAGCTCATACTTCTCCAGATTCTCCGTGACCTCGGAGATGAGGGTGTTCAGCTTGGAGAGAATCCACTTATCCGCGATCTCCAGCTTTTCGGACTCAGGCAGGGCGTTGGGGGTGCTCTCCTCCAGATTCATCAGCACATACCGGGAGGCGTTCCACAGCTTATTGGCAAAGTTCCGCATGGCCTCGCAGCGCTCGGTATAGAAGCGCATATCGTTTCCGGGGGAGTTGCCGGTGATCATGTTCAGACGCAGGGCGTCGCAGCCGTATTTGTCGATCATTTCCAGAGGATCGATGCCGTTGCCCAGGGACTTGGACATTTTCCGGCCCTTGTCGTCCCGGACCAGGCCGTGAATGAGGACGGTGTGGAAGGGTGTTTTACCGGTGTGGGCGCAGCCGGAGAAGATCATCCGGGCTACCCAGAAGAAGATGATGTCATAGCTGGTGACCAGCACGTCCGTGGGATAGAAATAGTCCAGGTC
>CAKTIN010000062.1 GCA_934565775.1 uncultured Oscillospiraceae bacterium | reverse complement strand
CAGTACAGCAACAACCTCACCGATGCGGACGGCACGGGGAAGGTCTGGACGGCGGACCTCAGCCATTACGCCAATTACCAGAGCTGTGACGGCATCCAGATCATGATCAATCCCCACACGGAGGCGGCTCTGACCCAGGCGGATGTGCTCAGCGCCGAGGCGCTGCAAATTACGGCGCGGACAAGCGCCGGAGTGTAAAGCGCGGCAGGGGGAGCTAAGCAGCCCCGGCAATTGCCAATAGGACCGCCCGGTGAAAGCGCCGGGCGGTTTTTTAATCATGAATGCGGTGAAAGTCCATCCAATTCTGGAAGTTTTTTACGAATCGTATTGATTTCCGACGGGGAGTTGTGTATTATATGACTGGTAGTGTCAGATTTTGGCTGTGCGGCAAGGCGATATGCGGGAATCCGGCGGGGCGCTCTTTTTGCGCACCCGGAGCCCCCTGTTCCCCGCCGGGAGGCGGGAGAGGATCGCCTTGACATTTCCGGCGATCCGGTATATACACTGAGAACCGGTGCAGCACTTGTGGCGTCGGCAAGAGAACCGGAAACGGTCACTCCCCGGGGCAATTCTCGTGCTGCATCTTCTTTTTGCCCGGGCAGGGGCCGCCGCAAAAATCGGACCGCGAAATGAGAGATAGAGAGGGAAAAGAATGGAAGCAGTGACTTCCTGCCAGACGACAGAGCAGAGGGAGAAACCGGCGATCCTCTATATTCAGAGGCCGGAGCTCCCGGACCGCCGGGGGTATCTGGCGGTAAAGCGCGGGGCGGATCTGGTGCTCGCGGGGCTCGGCATTCTGATTCTGCTGCTGCCCATGGGGATTCTGGCGCTGCTGATCGTGCTGGATTCCCCGGGGGACCCGATCTTCCGCCAGGAGCGCCTGGGGAAAAACGGCCGCCCCTTTACCATTTATAAGTTCCGGACCATGCGGCTCAACGCCGAGGAGAACGGCCCCCAGTGGGCGGAGAAGGACGACCGGCGGTGTACCCGCTTCGGGAGCTTCCTGCGCAGGACCCGGCTGGATGAGCTGCCCCAGCTGTTCAATATTCTCAAGGGGGATATGAGCTTTGTGGGCCCCCGGCCGGAGCGGCGGTATTTTTACGATCAATTTGAGACCTATATCGTGGGCTTTTCCAACCGGCTGCTGGTGACGCCGGGGCTCACCGGCTTTGCCCAGGTGTGCGGCGGGTATGACCTGAAGCCCGAGGAGAAGATCCTGTACGATATGAAATACATTGAGAATCAGTCCGTCCGTATGGACCTGGCCTGCATTCTGAAAACCATTTGTGTGATCATCAGCGGAAGCGGGGCCCGGTAATACGGCGCATCCGGAAAATCAATTTGGAGGGCAACCATTGCTATGAACGAGAAACAACGGACACAGGGACCGGCGGACGGCAGCGAGATCACCCTGGGGAGCGTCGTCCGGGCGCTGCTGGGGAAGTTTTACTGGCTGCTGCTTGCGGGGCTCATCGCAGGGGCGGCGGTGTATCTGGCGGTGACGCTGCTGGTCACGCCGACGTATGAATCCAGAGTCAGCTTCTATGTCTACAACAGCGCCGCCAACACCACGCAGTCCGGCACGATCAACAACAGCGACCTGCAGGCAGCGGAGAGCCTGGCGACCACCTATTCCAAGATCCTGGCCAGCAACTCCGTGCTGGACGCGGTCCTGGAGGATCTGAGCGGCAGCGGGCTGTCCCGCAAGGAGCTCAGCGGCATGGTCAAGGTCTCCGTGGTGTCCAACACCCAGCTGCTGGAGGTGGTCATTACCTCTACGGATCCGGCCTTTGCCTGCCGGGTGGCGGACGCCTTCGCCAGGGTGGCCCCCACGGAGATCGTCCGGATCACCAAGGCGGGCGGCGTAGAGGTTGTGGACCGGCCGGAGGTTCCCACGGAAAAGACAGCCCCCCGGACCTTATTTGACAGCGCCATCGGCTTTGTGGTTGGGGTGCTGGCCGCAGCGATCTGGATTGTGCTGCGGATGATGTCGGATACGACCATTTACCTGCCGGAGGATGTAGAAAAAATGACCGGCGTGACGGTTCTGGGGCAGATCCCGGAGATCGACCCGGAGGCCGGAAAGGAATTTCAGTGGGCGCTGACCCAGGGAGGTGCGGTTCGCAATGAAGGAAAAGAAAACCGGCAGAGCGGCGAATGAGGCCGCCGCAGTCAACCGCAGGCGGCTGCTGCACAACGACTCGCCCTTCGCCATGAAGGAGGCCTACGTCAAGCTCCGCACCAGTCTGATGTTCTGCATGACGGCGGACAAGGAGCGCCCCTGCACCACCTTTGCCGTGACCAGCGCCAAGCCCACCGAGGGCAAGAGCCTGACGGCGGCGAATATTGCCATCAGCTACGCCATGCTGGGCAAGCGGGTGCTGCTCATCGACGCGGATATGCGCAAGCCTACCCAGCGCCGCCTGTGGCAGGTCCGCGCGGCTACCGGCCTGTGCGATTTCCTGGCAAAGATCTGGCGGCTGGAGCTCACCAAGGTGGAGCAGCTGCCGCTGTGGATCATCTGCACCGGCACCATTCCCCCCAACCCCTCGGAGCTGCTGGCATCGGACCGGATGAAGCGCTTCGTGGAGGAGTGCGCCAAGCGCTATGATTATGTAATCATCGATACCCCGCCCATCAACACCGTGGCGGACGCGCAGATTGTTTCCACCTATGTAGACGGCGTGATCCTGGTCACCCGCTCCGGAGTGACCTCTGCCGACGAGCTGAACGCCGCCATCGAGGCGGTGCGCCGGGCCGGGGGCAATCTCTGCGGCACGGTTCTGAACGGTATGAGCCTGAAGGCCGCCCGGTACGCCTATAAATATAAGTACGGGGACAAATACGGCTATCAATACGCATATTCCAACAGCTACGCGGAGCAGACCGATGGAAATTGACCTATCCCTGGATTATCATGCCCATGTGCTGCCCCGGTGCGACCACGGCAGCGACGGGGTGGAGACCTCCCTGCGGCAGCTGGCCATGGCCCGGGAGGCGGGGATCCGCACCCTCTGCGCCACCTCTCATTTTTATCCCCACAAGGAGTCGGCGGACCGGTTCCTGGCCCGGCGGCAGCAGTCCTGGGAGCAGCTCCGGTCCCATCTGACCGGGGAGGAGCCCCAGGTGGAGCTGGGGGCGGAGGTGCTTATCTGCGACGGAATGGAGCGCATGGAGGACCTGCCCCGGCTGTGCCGGGCCGGGACCCGGGAGCTCCTGCTGGAGATGCCCTTTTACCCCTGGCCCCGGTCCCTGTGGGATACCCTGTACGCCCTGCTGGAGCGGCAGGACGTGCAGATCGTGCTGGCCCACGCCGACCGGTATCCGGCGGAGAATATAGAGCGGCTGATCCGGGAGGGGGTCCCCCTCCAGCTCAACGCCGTGTGCCTGACCCGGCTCTGGAGCCGGGGGCGGTATTTGCGGTGGATCGGCCAGGGGGCGGCGCACTACCTGGGCAGCGATCTGCATATGCTGGGCAGCGGCTACCGGGAGTGGAAGACCTGCCGGAAGCTGCTTCGCCGGAAGTTTGGATAAAAGGAGATATGGGAATTGACAGACGGGCAAAAGCGGCGGCCCCTGGTCTCGGTGATCATGCCTGCCTACAATGCGGAGCCCTATCTGGAGCAGGCGGTGCGGTCCGTTCTGGACCAGACCTATGAGAATTGGGAGCTGCTGCTCCTGGACGACTGCTCCACAGACCGCACCGCCGCCCTTGCAGCGGACCTGGCCCGGCAGGACCCCAGGATCCGGCTGTACCGCAACGAGCGGAACCTGGGCGTGGCCCGGACCCGGAACCGGGGCTTTGACCTGGCGCAGGGCGCCTGGGCCGCCCTGCTGGACAGCGACGACAGCTGGCGGCGGGAGAAGCTGGAGCGGCAGCTGGCTCTGGCGGAGCGCACCGGGGCCGATATTTTATATTGCTCCTATGCCCTGGTGGAGGAGGGGGCGGGCCATCGGTCCGACTTCCTGGTTCCGGAGCGGACCTCCTACGACGAGATGCTCAGGCAGAGCGTTTTGAGCTGCTCCACCGTGCTGCTCTCCCGGGAAATTTACACAAGCTACCGGTTTTCCCCGGAATATTATCACGAGGACTATGAATTCTGGCTGCGCCTGCTGAAGGACGGCCATCAGGCGGCGGCCTGCCGGGAGGTCCTGGCGGACTACCGGCTGGTCAAGGGCTCCCGGTCGGACAATAAGCTCCGGGCGGCGAAGAACCGGTGGAAAATCTACCGCCGGGTGGAGGGCCTGCCCTTTTGGAAGGCCGCCGGGGTACTTGCATCCTACGCCTGTCACGGGCTGGTTAAGTACAAGAGGAGCTAGAAAATGAAGGTGCTGCTGCTCTCCCACAACCCTCTGGGGAGTTCCAACAATATGGGCAAGACCCTCCGGGGGCTGCTGGCCGGGGTGGACCGGCAGGCGCTGTGCCAGCTGTATATTTACCCCACAAGCCCGGAGTCGGACGCCTGCGCCTCGTATTATCAGGTCACGGACCGGGACGTGCTGCGGGCCATTCCCTTCCGCCCGGTCAAGGGGCGGGTGGCGGCCCCGGCGGCGGGGCAGGACCGGCCTGCCGGGCAGCGGATCTACAGGAGCCGGCGGAAGCATACGCCCCTGGCGAACCTGCTGCGGGACGGAATGTGGAAGCTGTCCCGGTGGTACAGCCGGGACCTGCGGCGCTGGCTGGAGGAGCAGGCCCCCACCTGCCTCCTGGTTGCCCCGGGGCAGTGCAAATTTCTGTATGATATGGCCCTGCGGATCGCCCGGGACCGGCAGATCCCCATTGTGACCTACCTTTGCGACGATTTTTACTTCGTCGCCAACCGCCGGGGGCTGGGGCGGCGCACCATGCAGGGGCTGCTGCGCCGGAAGATCCGGCGGCTCCTGAGCCGGACGACCCAGGTGATCGCCATCTGCGAGAGCCTGGCCCGGCAGTACGCCGAGACCTTTCACGTCCCCGCCTGCACCGTTATGACGGCGGTGGACCGTCCCCTGGCCCCGGGGGCGAAGGTCGTGGACCGGCCTGCGGCTCTGACCTATATGGGCAATATCCGCTGCGGCCGGAGCCGGTCTCTGGAGCAGATCGGCCGGACCCTGGACCGGATGAACCGCCGGGACGGCACCGCCTACCGGCTGAGAATCTACACCGGAGAGCAGGACCCGGGGCTGCTGGAGCCGCTTCGGGCTCTGGCCAGCGTGGAGCTCTGCGGCTTTGTCAGCGGCCCGGCCTTTGCCGCCGCCTTTGGCGCGGCGGAGCTGATGCTCCACACGGAGGCCTTCGACCCGGAGAGCGTGGACGCGGTGCGGTACTCCGTGTCAACCAAGATCGCGGATTGCTTGGCCAGCGGCATTTGCCTGGTGGCCTACGGGCCCCGGGAGGTGGCCTCCATGGCCTATCTGGCGGAGCATGAGGCGGCCGTTGTCATCAACGGCCCGGACGGGCTGGAGGCGGGGCTGCGGGCAGCCTTTACGGACGGAGCCCTGCGGCAAAGGACTGCGGAGAGCGGCCTGCGCCTTGCGGCGGAAAACCACGGGGCGGAAAAGAACCGGGCGGAAGTGAAGCGCATTCTGGAGCGCGCGGAAAGAAGGAGCACAGCCCATGAAGAAAGCCATTCTTAGAGGAATGTTCCTGCTGGCCCTGGGGGCCTGCCTGCTGGCGGGCTGCGCCGGGCGGCAGACCCGGGATCCGGACCTGCCCAGCGTCCCCAAGGACGTGCAGGCGAATCTGGATCAATTGCAGACCACGGTGCAGGACACGCAGACCACCCGGGAGGACGGGGCCAAGGTGCAGTCCTCCGTGAGCACCACCCAGTGCGACGACGGGACCCGGATCGTCAGCACCCAGTCCTCCGTGACCTATCCCAACGGGGATACGGAGGAGATCAAGCGGGACGAGACCTGGCAGGCGGACGGCTCCGGGGAGATCGACGAGACCGGCCTGCGGAAGCGGGCGGACGGCGGGACCGTCCAGACGACCCTCCACACCACCGTCTATGCCGGCGGGGCGCGGATCACCCGGCAGAGCGTCCTCACTGCGGCGGCGGACGGCGCCAAGGACTGCGTAGAGACCATTACCATGACCGACGAGGCGGGGAAGGAGTCCACGGAGACCACCCGCTATCAGATCGACGCCCAGGGCAACATCCTGCCCCAGGACTGAGGCGGGACCATGAACGAATTGCAGCAGACGGAGCTGGAGCTGCTCCGGGCCTTTCTCCGGGTGTGCGGGGCGCTGGGGCTGCGGTACTATCTGGTGTGCGGCAGCGCCCTGGGGGCGGCGAAATACGGGGGCTTCATCCCCTGGGACGACGATGTGGACGTGGCCATGCCCCGGGAGGACTATGAGACCTTCTGTCGGGAGGCCCCCCGGCTGCTGCCGGAGCATCTGTTCCTGCAAAATTACCGGTCCGACCCGGCCTTCCCCGGAATTTACAGCAAGCTCCGGGATTCCAACACGACTTATATCGAGCGCGGCACGGCCCATCTGCCCATGCACCACGGGGTGTATTTGGACCTGTTTCCCCTGGACGGCTATCCCCGGGGGCGGCTGGCCCGGCGGTGGTTTGAGCTGCGCAAGCGCCTGTACAAGCACCAGCTGGCGGCAGCCTTTGACCTGGAGCGCCGCAGCGCCGCCCGGGCGCTGTACCGGCTCAACCGGGCGCTGGGGATGCACCGGCGGACCCAGGCGATAGCCCGGCGGTATACGGCGCTGATCCGCCGCTATCCCACCCAGGGCAGCAGCCTCTGGTGCAACCACGGGAACTGGCAGGGGACCCTGGACTATGCGGACCCGGCCCAGTACGGGCAGGGCGTATGGGCGGACTTCGAAGGGCTGAAGGTGCGCATTCCGGCGGAGTTTGACCGCTATCTGACCCAGAAATACGGTGCCTGGCGGGGGGAGCTCCCCCCGGAGGAGCAGCGGGGCCACCACGAGGCGGTCCTGTGTGATCTGAACCGGCCCTGCGTGCCCTATGGGCAGGCGGCGCCGGGTAAAGGAAATTAGAGCGGCGCAGGCCGCTGAATCAAACGGGGAGGTGAGCCGGGACCCAAGGGGATGGTCCCCCGCAGAAGAAAGAAAATCAATACAAGAAAAGGAGCGGGATCTATGAAATTCGCCTCAGCAAAGCAAGTCCTGGCAATGCTGCTCTGCGTAGCCATGGTGCTCGGCTTCTTCCCCGGCGCGGCCCTGGCGGCCCAGTCCAATGGGGACGGAGTGCAAAGCAGCTATACCTCTGAGACCCACGATGTATTCCGGCACACGGAATCCACCCTGGCCCCCGGCGTGGAGCAGTATATCAACTACGCCTACGCCAAGGACGGCAAGCAGATGGTGTACTATGTGGCCACTGCGGACATTACCCGGGACGACGTAGTCGTCCAGACCTCTTATCTCAAGCAGCATGAGAATCAAGTCATGGGCATGGAGAAGCTGAGCAATCAGATCGCCTATGCCAACCAGAAGTATACCAATCCGGACGATCCGCTGTTCATCAGCGAATATTATAATGTAGTGGCGGGCGTGAACGCCTCCTTCTACAACATGACCACCGGCCAGCCCATGGGCGTCACCTTCATTGACGGCGTGAGCTTCGGCACGGCGAATTACGACAACTTCTTCGCCATCCTGAAGGACGGCAAGACGGCGGTCATCGACTACCGCACGAACCTGAGCAAGTATGTGGACGCCGACGGCAACAGCACCATCTGGCAGGCGGCCGCCGGCAACCAGTGGCTGGTCCGGGACGGCGTGGACGTCTCCAGCAATTACGGCGGCGACTACGCCACCACCCGCCACTCCCGCACCTGCGTGGGCATCACCGCAGAGGGCAAGGTGGTCATGATGGTCTTGGACGGCCGGCAGGAGCCCTTCTCCTGCGGCGGCACCATGCACGAGCTGGCCCAGATCATGCTGGAGGCCGGCTGCGTGGCGGCCATCAACCTGGACGGCGGCGGCTCCACCACCTATGCGGCCCGGCCCGAGGGCGCGGACCAGGTGAGCGTCATCAACCGCCCCTCCGACGGCTCCGAGCGCTCCATCTCCTCCGGTCTGATCATTGCCTCCACGGCGGCTCCCTCCAACGTGTTTGACCATGTGACCATGACCGCCGAGGACGAGTACATGACCCCCGGCACCTCCACCCGGATCGCCGTGGCCGGCGTGTCCCCTGCGGGCACCGCCGCCGAGATCCCCGGGGAGCTGACCTATACCGTGGACAACGGCACCTATGAAAACGGCGTGCTGACGGCCGGGGCCGCCGGGGATGTGACCCTGACCGCCCAGTATAACGGCGCGGCGGTGGGCTCCGTGACGGTCCACGCCGTGCTTCCGGAGAAGCTGGCCTTCGCCAGCGAGGCGATCACCGTGCCCTTCGGCAAGACCGTGAGCCTGGAGCTGACTGCGACCTACGGCCTGAACGAGGTCAAGTTTAAGGACAGCGACATCCGCTTCACCCTGGAGCAGGAGGCCATCGGCACCATCGCGGGCCTGAGCTTCACTGCGGGCAGCGGGGAAGTGACCCAGAGCCAGATCACCGCCACCGTGGTCGGCACGGAGGTGAGCGCCACCTCCCTGATCCAGCTCGGCAAGGGCTCCGACGTGATCTTCGACTTCGAAGACGGCGATACCAGTATGTTTGACCTGGGCTATATTGCGTATAACTACGTTCTGCCCGAGGGCAAGGTCTACCCCGTTACCCGGGAGACCGGCAAGGTCCACAGCGGCAACGGCGCCATGGCTCTGGACATCAACTATGGCAACTCCCTGGAGTCCGGCTATATGATGACCGCCCTGGAGTACAAGGGCGGCGAGCAGAAATTTAAGAACGCCACCAAGTTGGGGATGTGGATCTACATCTCGGACGAGGACGTCTCCACCTGGATCCGCTACACGGTTTACCCGCTGGTTCTGGATGACAACGGCGAGTATGTCCGTGGAAGCGAATCGATTACAAATACCCTGAGCGACGGCCTGGCTTCTACCACCGGCTTCGTCAACCAGTATCAGGAGCCCGGCTGGCACTACCTGTCCATCGATCTGAGCAAGTATAAGGGCCTGGACCTGCTGAACAGCTACATTGTCCAGTTCTATATCTCCGACCGGGACGGCGCGGCCTACAACTATTATTACAACCAGCATAAGTCCTACAATGGCCGCTATGTGATGTACGTTGACGACATCACCGTGGACTATTCCGACGCAGTGGAGGACCGGGAGGCCCCGGTGTTCGGCGATGTGACCTATGCGACGCCCTCCATGTCCGACGCCGTGACCCTGAACGGGCAGACCGTCGCGGATAGCACGGTGAGCTTCAGCGCGAAGGTCGCCGACAATATGAGCAAGAAAAACTACACCGGCCTGAATGCCACCACGGCGAAGGCCTATGTGGACGGCGTGGAGTACGCCTGCACCTTTAAGGGCGGCGTGATTGCGGTTTCCGACGTCAGCCTGGCGGACGGGCTCCATCACGTCAAGTTCTCCATTTGCGACAACCAGGGCAACTACGCCTCCGTGATCCGCACCATCCAGGTGCAGGCGAACTCCGGCAAGCCCACGGTGAAGGTCGTGGCGCAGGATCCCTCTCTGGATAAGATTCTCCTGGGCACGGTCTGGTATGCGGACCTTGTGGCGACGGATCTGGAGAAGGTCCAGTCCGTCACGGTGGACATCGACCTGAACAATATGAGCCGCTGGGAGCTGGACCATATGACCGTGGCCCCCGGCTTTGAGGCCTCGTATTCCATCCAGGACGACGAGAACATCGCCACCATCACCGTCACCCGCACCGGGGTCAACGAGACCACCGGCCAGGGCGTATTGGCCTCCCTGCCCATCCGGACCTGGGAGCTGAAGATGGGCTACACCTACGGCAGCGGCACGAAGAAGGGCCAGCAGGCCTATACCTATGCGCAGTTCAAGTCCATGAAGGAGTTCTGGCCCGTTGACATCAGCATGGAGATCGACCGGGGCGTGATCGCCCTTGCGGACGGGACCACCGCCACCTTCTCCGGGGAAGGCCCCCAGGTGGACACCGAGATGTACAAGATGGCCAAGGATATGATCTCCACCGCAGAGGGCAAGGCCTATTACAATGCCTGGAACGGCGGCCATATCCATACTGCGGAGGCCGTACCCGACCAGGCGGCAACCTGCACCGAGAGCGGCTACACCGGCCGGACCTACTGCGCAGTGTGCAGCTCCGTTGTGGACTGGGGCACTACCCTGGAGGCTACGGGCCACAGCTACGCTCTTGCAGACGGCGTTCTGAAGTGCGAAAACTGCGGCGAGGCCTTTAGCGGCCTGTGGACCGACGGCAAGCTCTATGCGGACGGCCTGGCCGTCACCGGCTGGATCGAGGACAGCTACTATGAGAACGGCGAGAAGGTCACCGGGCTCCGGCAGGTTTCTGCGCCCGACGGCTCCGGCACATTCTACTATGACTTCGGCGAGGACGGCGTGTGCCCCGGAAAGGTGAAGTATACGGGCTTCATCACCGATGAGACGGGCCTGCGGTATGCCAAGATCGGCGTGCTGTCCTCCGGCTGGAACAACGTGGAGGGGGACGACTACTATTACTTCGACCCCGTGAGCTTCTACGCGATTCGGGAGGGCAGACACGGCATCGACGGCGTGCCCTATGACTTCCGGGATTACAAGCTGTATGACGGCTATTGGGTGCGCAGCGCCCAGGACGGCCATCTGGAGTTCTACTGGGCGGGCCGCAAGCTCTGCAACACCTGGTTTACCCTGCGGGATAAGACCTACCATTTCGACAACAATTGCCGGGCGGCGACGGGCGCCATGCTGGTGAAGCTTTCCACCGGCGGCGCGAGCCAGATGTTCGTCTTTGACGAGGCGGGCGTGCTGCAATACGCCGTGGAATCCACGGGCATTTACCGGGTGGGCGATCAGGCCTACTACCTGGTGGACGGCATCGCCAAGATCGGCCTGTGGGCGGAGAACGGCCGGTACTATTACTTCTCCAGCGCCTACACCATGACCACGGGCAGACGCTATGTGGACGCCAACGCGGCCCACGGCATCGTGGAGCCGGGCTACTATGAGTTCGGCAGCGACGGCGCCATGTTCGACCAGGAGTTCGCCGCGCCCCAGGGCGTGATGACCTATTATGTGATGGGCAAGCCCTACTTCGCCGGTGCGGTCCGGATCGACGGCAAGATTTACTATGCCGGCGAGGACGGCGTTATGGCTACGGGCACCTGCTATGTGGAAAAGACCAACGGCCTGCTGGCTCCGGGCACCTATGAGTTCGGCGAGGACGGCGCGCTGATCGGACCGGCCGACACGGGTGTGGTAGCCACCGGCGCCTGCGGCGAGAAGGCCTTCTGGACCCTGTACGACAGCGGCAAGCTGGTCATCAGCGGCAGCGGCGCGGTGCAGGATTACAAGAGCCAGCTGGTGACCCCC
>CAKTIN010000061.1 GCA_934565775.1 uncultured Oscillospiraceae bacterium | reverse complement strand
CACCTGGACCTTGGTCTCCTCCGGGGTCAGCTCCAGGGTCTGGTCCTGAAGCTTTAGGACCACATTGTGCTGATAATCCGCAGCTGCCTTTTCCTCCAGGGCCGCCTGGGCCTCCTCCCGGCTCATGCCGCTGAGCTCGACCTCCCCGGCAAACACGTTGGGATAGATCCGGCCGTCGTCCTTCGCAATGGTGGACAGGTACACGCCGCCGCCCAAAAGTGCGGCAACCAGAATCACCCCGGCGCAGATCAGCGCCAGCTTCCCGTTGGAGGACTTTTCGTGTCCCTTCCCGCTGAAGTGCCCGGCCTGATTCGCCGCCCGAGTCACCTTGGCGTGCTCCTGGGCAAAGCGCGCGTCGCTCATGCCCTTGCCACCATGGTTCTGCTCAAATTTTCCTTTAATGATAACCAACTCCAATCTATGCCGCTAGTCGCCATAGTGCGCGGAAAAACTTTCTTTTATAGTACCATCTTTTCCCGGAAAAAGCAATTACATTTCCCGGGAAAAGAATGACAATTCCGGAAACAAAATGCAATCACGGCGCCTCGTGGTGGACCTCGCCGTAGCGCTCCACGAACTGCCGGCACTGCTTCAGACTGTCCTGCCCCGGCAGAAGGCGCAGGCGCACCGTAGGCTGCTTGGCCGCAGGGACGAACAGCACCCGATTCTGATACCCTGGCGATGCACACAGCTCGCTGACCGCCTGGAAATCCAGCACCGTCAGGGTGAACTGGATCTCCGCGCCCTTCTGGCGGATCTCGCAGATCCCCGTCCGGGCCGCCTTTGCCCGGAGCAGCGCAATGTCAATGAGATTCAGGACCCCCTTCGGCGGCTCTCCGTACCGGTCTACGATCTCGTCAAGCAGGTCGTCCGCATCCTCCTGGGTGCGAATGGCCGCCATCCGGCGGTACAGGTCCATCCGCTCCTCGCCCCGGGACACATAGCCCTTGTCCACGTTGGCGGTGACGTTCAGGTCGGCGGAGCACTCGGGCTCCCGGACGGTGTTGCCTTGGGCCTCGTTCACCGCCTCCTCCAAAAGCTTCAGATACATATCATAGCCCACGGAGAGCATATGGCCGGACTGCTCCGCCCCCAGCAGGTTGCCCGCGCCCCGGATTTCCAGGTCCCGCATGGCGATCTTGAAGCCGGAGCCGAATTCCGCAAAGTCCCGGATGGCGCTCAGGCGCTTCTCCGCCACCTCCGTCAGGCTCTTATCCGGCTTGTAGGTGAAGTACGCATAGGCATGGCGGTTGGAGCGCCCTACCCGGCCCCGAAGCTGATGGAGCTGGGCCAGGCCCAGCCGGTCTGCGTTCTCAATAATCAGGGTGTTGACGTTGGGAATATCCAGCCCCGTTTCAATGATGGTCGTGCAGATCAAAATCTGCACCCGCCCGTCGTCCATGGCCTCCATCACTTCGTTTAGGGCATCCTCGTGCATCTTCCCATGGGCCACGGCGATTTCCACCCCGGGCAGCCGCTTGCGCATGGTGGAGGCGCACTGCTCGATGGTCTCCACCCGGTTGTGCAGGTAATACACCTGGCCGCCCCGGCCAAGCTCCCGGCGGATCGCATCGTCCAGGATCCCGTCGTTGTGCTCCATGACAAAGGTCTGCACCGGATACCGGTCGGCCGGCGGCTCCTCGATGGTGGACATATCCCGAATGCCGGACAGGGCCATGTTCAGCGTCCGGGGGATGGGGGTAGCGGACAGGGTCAGCACGTCCACTCCCTTAGACATTTCCTTCAGCCGCTCCTTGTGGCTCACGCCGAAGCGCTGCTCCTCGTCCACGATCAGCAGGCCCAGGGATTTGAACTCCACGGATTTTTGCAGGAGCTTATGGGTGCCGATGATAACGTCCACCGACCCGTCCTTGATCCCCTGGAGAGTCGCCTTCTGCTGCTGGGCCGTCCGGAACCGGCTGAGCACGTCGATGTTTACCGGGAAGCCCCGGAACCGGGCCATGGCCGTCTGGTAATGCTGCTGGGCCAGAACCGTCGTCGGCACCAGGATCGCCGCCTGCTTGCCGTCCAGGACGCACTTCATCACCGCCCGGAGGGCCACCTCCGTCTTACCGAAGCCCACATCGCCGCACAGCAGCCGGTCCATGGGCACGGGGGACTCCATATCGGACTTGATCTCTCCGATGCACCGCAGCTGGTCGTCGGTCTCGGGGTAAGGGAAGTTTTCCTCGAACTCCTGCTGCCAGGGACTGTCCGGGGCAAAGGCAAAGCCCACGCTGCCCTTCCGGGCCGCATAGAGCCGGATCAGCTCCCCGGCCATATCCTTGGCCGCCTTCCGGGCCTTGGCCTTGGTCTTTTGCCAGGCATCGGAGCCCATCTTGTTCAGCTTCACCGGGGCGTCCTCGCCGCCGCCGATGTATTTGCTCACCTGGTCCAGGGCGGTCGCCGGGACAAACAGCACGTCCGACCCCTGATAGGCGATCTTGACATAGTCCTTGACCACACCGTCCACACGGATCTGCTCCATCGCCAGGAACCGGCCGATGCCGTACTGCTCATGGACCACCAAATCCCCGGGGGACAGGTCCGTAAAGGAATTGAGCTTCTGCCGGTTGGTGCCGGACTTTTTCACCTTCCGCTTCGGCTGGACAGCGGCGGTCAGCTGCCCCTCGGTGAGGATCGCCAGCTTCATGGTAGGATACTCCATACCGCTGGGCAGGCTGCCTTCGGCCAGCAGAATCTGCCCGGCCTTGGGCATAGCCGTCAGGGGAAAGGCAAGGAAGGCGGACAGGTGCTTCTCCCGGAGCATCCCCTGGAGAATCTCCCCCCGGCGGCGGTTCCCGCAGAGGACAAGGGTCGCAAATTCCATTTTCTGATAGTGTCCCAGGTCGGACACCGCCGTCTCCAGATTGCCGCCGTAGCCGGGCAGCTGCTTGACCGTCACCGGAAGCAGGGCCTTGGGCGGACACTCCGCCGGGTAGGCAGAGCCGGAGAACGCGTCCAGATAGACCACGGTGCGCCCCCGCAGGGACCGGCAGAAGTCCTCCCACCGGCAGGTAAAGTCGCACAGCTCCCCCGCGACCGCACCGCTCTCCAGAAGACTGTCCAGCTGGAGTCCCAGCTCCTCCTCCCGGGATTTGGCGCAGCGGCGCAGATTTCCCTGGTCGCATACGGCCAGGATGGCGTCCTCGGGGATATAATCGAAGGCCGTGGCCATCTCCGGGTAAATCAGGGCCAGGTATCCGTCTGCGGCGGGCAGATTCCGGCCGTTCTCCAGCCGTTCCAGGTCCCCCTCCAGGGTCTGAATCAGCGCCTCATGCTGCACCTTCCGGCGCTTCTGCCGGGCTATAAGCTTCCGCAGGTCCTCTGCCATCCCGGCCGCCCCGCCGGGATGCAGCCCGGGCAGGGCCTCGGCCACAGGCAGGATCGGAATCTGCTCCAGATTCTCCGTGCGCCGCTGGCTCTCCGGGTCGAAAAAGCCCATGGCGTCCAGCTCGTCTCCGAAAAACTCCATACGCACCGGGTACTTTGCAGCGGGAGAAAAGACGTCCAGAATATCGCCCCGAATGGCAAACTGCCCGGGGCCCTCCACCATGGAATACCGGGTATAGCCCGCCCGGCTCAGCCGGGACAGAAGCTCGTCCTGGGGATAGCTCTCCCCCACCCGCAGGCAAAAGCTCCCCTCGGTGAGGACCTTGGGGGGCATGGTCCGCAGACTGGCCGAATCCCAGAAGAAAATTTGCAGCTTCGTCTCCCCGGCCGCCAGGCGATAGAGCTGGCTTAGGCGCTTCTGCTCCCAGGTGTGGCTCACCACGGAGGCGCTGTACAGCGCCAGATCCCGGCCGGGTAGAATGGGCGCCTCCTCCCCCAGCAGGGCCTTCCAGTCGCTTTGCAGCCGCTTTGCGGCCAGCTCGTCCTGGCACAGAGCCACCAGGGGCCGCCCGGTCTCGGCATACAGCGACGCCAGAATATGGCTCCGCCCCATTTGGGCCGCGCCGGTGAGCGCAGCGGCCTGCCCGGCCTTTACCTGCGCCAGAAGCGCCTGGTACTCGGGCATCTCCCTGAGGCAGGATAACAGCAAGTTCAAATGAACGCGCCTCCTTTTCTTCGTTCCACGCAGCAATGCGGAAAGAAGGCATTGCGCCCTCTTTCCGTATTTTGCGGCAATTTTCGATTACACGGCGCCGTTGAAGCGGTTTTCCGCCTCCTGGACGCCTTTTTCCAGAATGCACAGAGCCGCCTGCCCGGCCCGCTCCAGCGCAAGGCCCACAGCCTTCTCCTCCTGGGCGGAGAAGCCGGACAGGACCCAGTCCGCCAGATCGTAATCCGGGTGGGGCTTTGCCCCCACGCCGATCTTTACCCGGGGGAAATCCTGGCTGCCCAGCTGGGCAATGATGGACTTGATCCCGTTATGCCCGCCGGCGGAGCCGCTTCCCCGGACGCGCAGGCGGCCGGGAGCCAGAGAAATATCGTCAAACAGCACGATCACCCGCTCCGGCGGGAGCTTATAAAAGGCTGCCGCCTCCCGGACGCTGTCGCCGGAGGCATTCATAAAGGTCTGGGGCTTCAGCAGCAGAAGCTTCTGCCCGCCATAAACCGCCTGCCCGGTCAGGCCCCGGAACTTTGCCCGGTCCACCTTGCAGCCCAGCTCCTTCGCCAGCAGGTCCAAGGCCCGGAACCCCATGTTGTGCCGGGTCTTTTCATATTGGGCGCTGGGGTTGCCCAGCCCCACGATCAACCAATCGCAGGCCGGTTTGGAAAACAGCATTTCTCAGCCAAACAGCCCGGAAATGGAAACCTCTTTGTAGATCCGGTCAATGGCGCTGGCAAACATGGGCGCTACGTCCAGCTGCTTGATCTTGGGGCTGCAATTCTCGGGCAGGGGGATAGTGTTCAGAACCACGATCTCCGTAATGGGGCTCTCGTTAATGCGGTCCATGGCAGGGCCGGACAGCACGCCGTGGGAGGCGCAGGCGTAAATTTCCTTCGCGCCGCCGATCTCCACCAGGGCCTTCGCCGCGTTGCACAGGGAACCGGCGGTATCGATCATGTCGTCAAAGAGGATGCAGGTCTTGTCCTTCACATCGCCGATGACGTTCATAACCTCGCAGACATTGGCCTTGGGACGGCGCTTGTCCACAATGGCCAGGCCCATATGGACCTTCGCCGCAAACGCCCGGGCCCGGGCCACGCTGCCCACATCCGGGGAGACCACCACGAAGTCGTTGTGGTCATACACGGTCTCGTCAAATTTCTTCAGATAATACCGCACAAACTCCGGATTTCCCAGGAGATGATCCACGGGGATGTCAAAGAAGCCCTGGATCTGGGCGGCGTGCAGGTCCATGGTCAGGACCCGGTCTGCACCGGCGGCGGTAATCATGTTGGCAACCAGCTTGGAGGAGATGGGATCCCGGCCCTTCGCCTTCCGGTCCTGCCGGGCATAGCCGAAATAGGGCAGCACAGCGGTGATCCGGCCGGCAGACGCCCGGCGGAACGCATCGATCATAATCAACAGCTCCATGAGGTTGTTGTTTACCGGCTTGCAGGTGGACTGCACCACAAACACATCGCAGCCCCGGACCGTCTCATTCACGGACAGAGCGATCTCACCGTCGGCAAACTGCTTTACGTCGCAGTCTCCCAGTTTGATTCCCAGAGACTTGCAGACGCCCAGAGCAAATTCCCGGTTGGAGTTTCCGCAGAAAACCTTGATTTCTTTCCCGTGTGCGATCATCGAATCTACCTCTCTTATCGTATCAGTGGTTGCGGCCGGGGGCCGCCGGGGAATTCTGTCATTAGTCCGCTCTTACGGACGATATCATTATACCATTCCTCTCCAAGAAAACGCAACCACTTTCCCCGGTTTTTCCATTCCAACATTCGACGAAAAAGGTGCCATTTTCGACGGGGCAAACCGTCGTTTTCACAAAACCGTTTTCTTCCCCCGGCAGGCGCAGATTTTTACCCGGAATTTCTATTGAGAAACGGGGAAAATCGTGCTATAATAAAGAGAAATCTCAAAATAATAAAGAGGCACCTTATGACCGATACCATTCGCATCCGCGGCGCGCGGGAAAACAATCTGAAAAACATCGATCTGGATATTCCCCGGGACAAGCTGGTGGTCTTTACCGGGCTGTCCGGCTCTGGAAAATCCAGCCTGGCCTTTGATACGATCTATGCCGAGGGCCAGCGGCGCTATGTGGAATCCCTGTCGTCCTACGCCCGGCAGTTCCTGGGGCAGATGGACAAGCCCGATGTGGATTCCATTGACGGGCTCTCCCCTGCCATCTCCATCGATCAGAAAACCACCTCCAAAAATCCCCGGTCCACCGTAGGAACGGTGACGGAGATCTACGACTACCTCCGGCTGCTCTGGGCCCGGGCCGGGATCCCCCACTGCCCCAAATGCGGCCGGGAGATCCGCCGCCAGACCATCGACCAGATCGTGGACCGGGTGGAGGCGCTGCCCGAGGGGACCAAGTTCCTGGTCCTGTCCCCGGTGATCCGGGGGAAGAAGGGCGAGCACGCCAAGGTCTTTCAGGACGCACGGAAGGGCGGCTTCGCCCGGGTGCGCCTGGACGGGATCATCTACGATCTCAGCGAGGAGATCCCCTGCGAAAAGAATAAGAAGCACACCATCGAGCTGGTGGTGGACCGGCTGGTCCTCCGGGCGGGGCAGCGCCGCCGGCTGACGGATTCCATCGAGACCGCGTGCAGCCACTCCGGCGGCCTTGTCAACATCAGCATCCCCGGTGGGGAGGAGCTGTCCTTCTCCCAGAACTACGCCTGCGAGGACTGCGGTGTCAGCCTGTCGGAGCTGAGCCCCCGGATGTTCTCCTTCAACAATCCCTATGGGGCCTGCCCGGACTGCACGGGCCTGGGGTTCCAGCTTGTGGCCAGCGAGGAGCTGGTGGTCCCGGACAAGAGCAAATCCATTCTGGACGGCGCAATCCAAGTCAGCGGCTGGAGCAGCGCCCGGACGGACTCCGTCTTTCGGATGTATTTTAACGCACTAGCCGAAAAATATCATTTTTCCCTGTCCGACCCCTGGTCCTCCCTGTCCGACCAGGTCCGGGACATCATCCTTCACGGCACCCGGGGAGAGAAGCTGCAAATGCACTATGACCGGGGCTATGGCCGGGGGGTGCTGGAGCAACCCTTCGAGGGAATCCTGCCCAATGTGGAGCGCCGCTTCCGGGAAACCCAGTCCGACGCCGCCCGGAAGGAGCTGGAGGAGTGCATGGCCGCCTCTCCCTGCCCCCGGTGCCACGGGGACCGGCTTTCGGATATTGCCCGGGCCGTGACCGTAGGCGGCATGGGCCTGGCGGAGTTCTGCCGCCTGCCCGTGACGAAGGAGCTGGATTTTGTCAACGGTCTGAAGCTGGAGGGCAGCGCAGCCCTGATTGCGGAGCCCATTTTGAAGGAGGTCCGCTCCCGTCTGGGCTTTCTGCGGGACGTGGGGCTGCAATACCTCACCCTGAGCCGCAGCGCCGGAACTCTCTCCGGCGGCGAGAGCCAGCGCATTCGTCTGGCCACCCAGATCGGCTCCTCCCTCATGGGGGTGCTGTATATTCTGGACGAGCCCTCCATCGGCCTGCACCAGCGGGACAACGGCAAGCTGCTGGACACCCTGCGCCACCTGCGGGATCTGGGCAATACCCTGATCGTGGTGGAGCACGATGAAGACACCATGCGGGCGGCGGACTATCTGGTGGATATTGGCCCCGGCGCGGGCGTCCACGGAGGCGAGGTGGTGGCTGCCGGAACGCTGGAGGACATTCTCCGCTGCCCACGCTCCCTTACGGGGCAGTATCTGTCCGGCGCAAAGAAGATCCCCGTCCCCACCCGGCGGCGGCCAGGCAACGGCAGCACCCTGGAAATCCAGGGCGCCGCAGAGAACAATCTGCAAAATGTGAACGTCTCCATTCCCCTGGGGGCCTTCACCTGCGTGACCGGTGTCTCCGGCTCCGGCAAGTCCAGCCTGGTCAACGAGGTGCTGTATAAGACCCTGGCGGCGAAGCTCAACCGGGCCCGGGTCCGCCCCGGAGCCTGCAAGGCCGTCACCGGTCTGGAGCATCTGGACAAGGTCATCTGCATCGACCAGAGCCCCATTGGCCGGACCCCCCGGTCCAATCCCGCCACCTACACCGGCCTGTTCAACGACATCCGGGATCTGTTTGCCTCCACGGCGGACGCCAAAATGCGGGGCTACGGCCCCGGACGTTTCTCCTTTAACGTGAAGGGCGGCCGGTGCGAGGCCTGCTGCGGCGACGGGCTGGTCAAAATCGAAATGCACTTCCTGCCGGACGTGTATGTGCCCTGCGAGGTCTGCCACGGCTCCCGGTACAACCGGGAGACTCTTGAGGTACTGTACAAGGGCAAAAACATCTCCCAGGTCCTGGATATGACCGCAGAGGAAGCGGTAGATTTCTTTGAAAATCTGCCGAAAATCCGAAAAAAAGCCCAGACCCTTGTGGAGGTCGGGCTTGGCTATGTAAAATTGGGGCAATCCTCCACCACTCTGTCCGGCGGCGAGGCCCAGCGGGTGAAGCTGGCCACGGAGCTGGCAAAGAGCGCCACGGGCTCCACCATTTACGTCCTGGACGAGCCCACCACCGGCCTGCATACCGCCGATGTCCATAAGCTCATCGAGGTCCTGCAGCGGCTTGTGGACGCCGGAAACACCGTTGTGGTCATTGAGCACAATCTGGACGTGGTGAAATCCGCGGACTATCTCATCGATCTCGGCCCCGAGGGGGGCGACGGCGGCGGGCACATTGTCGCCACCGGCACCCCGGAGGCCGTGGCCCAGGTCCCGGAGAGCTACACGGGGCAGTATCTGGCCCCCATCCTCGCCCGGGACCGGGACTGAGCTTCAGTTGATATTCCCCACGGCATAGGCCTCCAGGGGCAGGACCTCCGCCAGCTCCAGCAGGCAGTGATCCCGGCATCCGGCATAATCCGGCTGCCGCAGCTGGGAAGCCAGGGCGGCCTCCCCGGCCCCCTGCAGGGCCACAGATAGCACGGCGGTCATTCCCTCCGGCCCCTGGCGCAGGAGCAGGGCGCCCTTGTGCAGCGCCGCCACCTGCCGTGCCAGAGGCAAGCCCAGGCCCAGGCCCCCCGCGTCCACCGCCGGATCCCGGCGATACCGGGCAAAGAGGTCCCCCTCCGTGAAGCGCTGCCGCCCGCTGTCCGAAACGGACAGCCACGCCCGGTCCCGCTGGGCCCTGAGCTCGCAGCGGATCGTGCTGCCCTTCGGCGCCGCCCGGAGGGCATTGGCCAGGAGGTTATACACGGCCCGCTCCAGCTTTTGCCGGTCCACCAGACCGAGCACGGGCTCCTCCGGTGCCGTATACCCGATGTGTACGCCGCTCTCCACCCCCAGGTCTCCCGCCTTTTCCAGAAGCTCTCCGAAAAAGGCTCCCAGCTCCGTCTGCTCCGCCTGGAGCGCTGCCTCCCCCAGGAGGTACCCCTGGGCATCGGACAGGTTTCCAATCAGGCGGAGGAGTTGATACAGCCCCCGGTTCATCCGGGCCATCTTCTCCTGAAGCCCCGGGTCCTCCCAGTGGGCCAGGGCGGGGAAAAGCCCGTCCGCCGCCGCCATGACGTCCCCCAGGGGCGCCCGGAGCTTTTGCGCGGCCAGAGCCAGCAGCTCCAGCCCCTCCCCGCTTCGCCGCTCCTCCAGGAAAAAGACCTGCCGCCCCTCCAGCAGCTCCACCGCCGCCGGGCGCACCTCGCTTCCGATCCGGACCGTCAGGCACAGGCAGCCGTCGGTAAAAGCGGCAAGCTCCGCCGCCCCCGTGGCCAGCAGAGGCTCCACCGGGTCCCCGGGGCGCAGCAGCATAGCCGCCGCCTTATCATTTACCAGGCGCAGCCTGCCATCCTCCACGGTGAAGGCCGGGCACACCGGCAGCTCTAAAATTCGCGCCAATTCTCGTTCGTTCATTGTAAATTGAATCCTCTCTGCTTTTGTGCGGAGCAAACGGAGCCGCCTCCTCTATAGGATGCGCAGCTTCTCGTTTTTCATTGGAAAAATGGTTCGTGCCTTGATTTACTGCCAATTCGGCAGCATCTTTCTTCCATTCTAACGAAAAATGTCGGAAATAGCAAGTCCTTTCCGAAAAAGGAGGTCCAGCCCATTGTCCATTCATGACGGCCACCGCCAGCGGCTCAAGCGCCGTTTCCTGGAAGAGGGGCTTGAGAACTTTGATGAGGTCAACGTTCTGGAGCTGCTGCTCTTTTATGCCATTCCCCAGAAGGACACCAATCCCATCGCCCATGACCTTCTGGCCCGATTCGGCTCCCTGGCCGGCGTATTGGAGGCACCGGCAGAGGCCCTGCGGGCAGTTCCCGGCGTGGGCGAGCACGCGGCGACGCTCATTGCGCTGACCACCGCCCTGTCCCGGTACTACATGGTCAGCCGGGCCCAGGCCGCCTGCGTCCTGACCACCGTCGCCCAGTGCGGAGACTATCTGGTCCCCCGGTTCTTTGGACTCCGGGACGAGACGGTGTGCCTGCTTTGTCTGGACGCTAAGTGCCAGGTGCTGTGCTGCAAGACTGTAGGCCATGGCAGCGTAAATTCCGCCGGGGTGCCCATGCGGAAGATTATTGAGCAGGCCCTCGCCGCCAATGCTACCTCCGTGATCCTGGCCCACAACCATCCCAGCGGGATCGCCCTGCCCTCCCAGGAGGACATTGCCGTTACCCAGCGCTTGCAGATTGCCCTGGACGCCGTGGGCATTGTCCTGGCGGACCACATCATCGTTGCTGACGAGGATTTTGTCTCCATGGCGGACAGCGGTCTGCTCTCCGGCACGCCGCCTCTGCACACTGTCAGAAATGGTAAAAAATAGACCGGAAATGCTATTGACGTAGGGGCGATCCGGTGCTATCATGAACTTATCAGCGGAAAAACCGCACAAAGAAGATAGATGGAGGCTATATCATGGATATGCAAGACATCAGCAATTCCCCTGACACCACCGCGCAGTTCGATCAGGCCGACATTCAGAGCAACAAGGTCATGGCCGTTCTGTCTTACATCGGCATCCTGTGGCTGGTTCCCATGCTGGGCGCAAAGGAGTCCAAATTCGCGCAGTTCCATGCCAACCAGGGCATCGTCCTGTTCCTGTTTGAGCTTGCCTATAACGTTGTATCGCAAATCATCCAGGCTATCCTGGGCGGCATTCCCGTCGTCGGCGCCCTTGTCAGCGTGATTCTGAGCCTGCTGAATCTCGTGTTCCTGGTGCTCGCCATTCTCGGTATCGTGAACGCCTGCCAGGGCAAGGCAAAGGAGCTGCCCATCATCGGCGGCATCCGGATCCTGAAGTAATTTTCTCCTATAAAAAGCCGCCCTTCGAAAAGGGCGGCTTCTGCATTCTGGGGAAATACCCCGAATGCCCATCCCCGAAGAAGTCCGCCCCTGAAGCCGCCCTTCTTTTTCCGGAAAAGCTCTCCTGTTCCGCATTTTTTGCTTGACTTCTCCCGGTCTCTTTGCTACAATATATAAGCTTAAGTGGATGCGCCGGGTCGCGCCGGGCGCTTTCCTTCATCGGGGTGTGGCGAAGTTTGGTATCGCGCATGGTTCGGGACCATGAGGCCGCGGGTTCAAGTCCCGCCACTCCGACCATATCGAGTGTTCATAACGGATTTGATGTTATGAACACTCGATTTTTTATGCTTCTTTTGGAGAGCAGGCATTT
>CAKTIN010000060.1 GCA_934565775.1 uncultured Oscillospiraceae bacterium | reverse complement strand
CCGATCTGCTGAGGGCCATCACCGATCATCTGAACGACCTGCTTGCCGACCCGGAGCAGGTCCATTACACCCCGGCAGCTCATGAATCTCCCGTAGAGCTTCTGCGGCTTAAAAACGAGATCGGCAGAATGCTGGACGGCTCGATGATCGATAAGGAACTGCTGAAAAACAAAATATTTGAATACGCTTCCAGGCAATATGCTGAGCTGGATGCGGATGGGCGTATTACCATGGAAATCAGAGCGGCTCTGTCAGATACGGGGCCGCTCTCTTCCTATTCGGTGGAGCTGGTAAAGACTATTGTTACAGCCATTACCCTTCACGCAGATAAAAGCGTGTCTCTTACCCTGAAAAATGGCCAGCAGGTCAGAAAGGAGCAATCGGATGGAGCGCATGAACACAGCGCCTAAACGGGTACGAATCATTCCGGCAACCGTGCAGCCGTTGAATGTATACAGCACAGAGTATCTTCTCAAGCGGGTGGCGGCCTACTGCCGGGTGTCCACCAAGCAGGAAGAACAGCTCAACAGTTACGAAACGCAGGTGCGTTATTACACGGATCGTATCAACCGGGAACCCGGCTGGAAACTGGCTGGCATTTATGCCGATAAGGGCATCACCGGCACCAGTATGAAAAAACGGGATGAATTCAACAAGCTCATTCGCCAATGCAAACGCGGCAAGGTGGACATGATCATCGTCAAATCCATCAGCCGCTTCGCCCGGAACACGCTGGACTGCCTCAAGATCACCCGAATGCTCCGGGAGCTTAAAGTGGATGTGTACTTCGAGGAACAGAACCTGCACAGCATCGATCCTTCCTCGGAATTTTACATCTCCATCTACGGCTCCGTCGCCCAAAGCGAATCCGAGAACATCAGCCACAATGTGGCATGGGGAAAAGCCCGAAGTGCCAAGGATGGAAATGTGTTCTTCGCCTATAAGTCATTCCTTGGCTATCGCCGGGGAGCGGACGGCAAGCCGGAAATCGACCCGGAGCAGGCGACCACGGTACGCCGGATCTACGACCGTTTCCTCGCAGGGGACAGCCTGCAGCAGGTCGCAAACGGCCTGACTGCGGACGGCATTCCGACGCCCATGGGCAAAGCGGTATGGCAGGCCAGCGTCGTACAATCGATTCTCTCTAACGAGAAATACAAGGGTGATGCTCTGCTGGGCAAAACCTATGTGGAGGACTGCATCAGCAAAAAGGTCCGGGTCAACGCTGGGGAACGGCCCCAATACTATGTGGAGAATAACCACCCGGCGATCATCGATGCAGCCACCTTCGCCAGAGTGCAGGAAGAACTGGCCCGTCGTGCTTCCAAACGCAAGGTCAAGCAAACGGGCACCACTACGGAACAGGGCAAGTACTGCGGCAAATACGCCCTGACGGAGCTGCTGGTCTGCGGCGAATGCGGAACGCCATACCGTCGCTGCACATGGACCGTAGGCGGGAAAAAGCGGATCGTCTGGCGCTGCATCAACCGGCTGGACTACGGCAAAAAATACTGCCATCACTCGCCGACGATGGAAGAAGTACCGCTGCAAAACGCCATCATGGATGCAGTCCTGAGAACAGCACAGATCGACCCAAATGTCCTGCAAACGCTCAAGCAGCACATTCAGTTGGGCCTCGGTGCCGGGGCCGGAGAGGACAAGAGCGTTGAAATACAAATCCGCATTGCGCAGATCGATCAGAAATTCAAAAACCTGCTGAACAGCGTGACTGCCGAAAATCAGCAGGAACTACTCACCGATCCCCGCATTACGGATCTGATGACAGAGAAACGCCAGCTTGAAAAGGAACTGGCGGAGCACGCAGCCGCTGAGCAGCATCGGCAGAATACGGCGTCCCGACTGGACAATATCTTCACCATCCTCGACGGCATGAAGAATCATCCGCTCACCTATGACGATGCAGTGATCCGCCAGATCCTGCAATGCGTCATCGTAGAATCCAAAGAGAAGATTAAGGTGGTATTCATCGGCGGCATGGAAGTGGAAGCCGAGGTGGAGCAGTGATGTCGTACTTCCAAGCAAGGCTTGCAGAGGTTCAAATCCCACCAAGGAAACCGCTAAAATATCTTTTTCATGTGCCGAGGACAAAACCGCTGACAGTTGTCAGCGGTTTTCTTTTTTGCGGTTTCCTCGCTCCGCACCGGAAAACGTCCCAAAATTTCAGCTGCCCGCCCCCAATGATCCGCAGGGGTGGGCAGCTTTTTCGCTTATTTTGCAGGGTACAGAGTCAATTCATCCGATTCTGCCTGGGTGCTGAATGTCTCAGGGTCCAGAATGCGAAGGGTAAAGGAAACTTCTTCAATTTCTTCAATATCTGCATCCTCCAGCTCGGAATTAAAGAGAGACAGGGACCCATAGCAGACCGTGCCGGCTTGTACCCTTTCGGACATGAGCCCGGTAATTGTAAAACCGTTGACCGAAATATTATCGGCAGACAGTATCATGTTCTTTCCAGTGTCGTTCTTAATAAACAGGCGAACCTCATGAGAGGCCCAGGAGCTCCCAGTAGTTTGTGCAATGACGGTCACCCCGTCTTGCTCCCAAAGAAGTTCTCCTTCCTCGTTGATCTCCTGCACATAAGTATCCGCAATGCTTGTCCGAATTTCAAAGGGAACGTCCACAAGCGTATCATAGCTATCCGTGTCAACAATCCGCGCATCAAAAGCGGACAGTGTTGCAATCTCTGTAATATGCGAGTCTTCAAGAGCAGTCCCGGCCCATTGGAGCTCACCCTTGCCCTTCTTCCCGGCAGCTGCATAGATGTAGAGCCAGCCGCTAAGCGTAATCCCATTTACAACGAAGCGGTCCCCACTCAACGCAACGTTTTTGTCTGTGCGGTTATCTACAATAAAGTGAATGCTCGTCCCCCAAACAGGGTCCTCCTCCAGCTTTGTAGCAGTAATTGTGAAATCGTCATTCTCAAACACAACTGTCTCTGCAATCTCTGCCTTTTCATTCTTTACCGCTTCCGTGGGTGCTTCTGTAGGGGCCTCAGTAGGCGCTTCCGTTTTCTCGTCCTCACCATTCTTCTCCGTGGGCGATTGTGTTGTAAGCTGCTGCGTTTCCTTCGTTTCAAGCCCACAGGCTGCCATGGAAAGGAGGATTGCCAGCACCAGAATGCCCGCCAACAATTTTTTCATAGTTTTCCCTCTTTTGTTTATATTTCCACCGGCTTTGGCCGGATGGATTCAAATCCTAAGGACCTCCCGATTTGCACCGGCCTCCGCAATTCCGGTCTGATAAAATCGTTTCTCACAAATAATTCTGATTTTATTATAAGTCTGCATTTGAAAAAACTCCACTGTGAAATCCTCCAAAAAACGAGCCTGCGGCCCCTCCGGCTCCCTTCTCCCCGGTCCGCCGGGCCCGCCGCGCCGCTTTTCCTCCTTGATTTTCCAGCGCGCCTCCGCTATAATCAAACCATCCCCGGGCTGCGGCCCGGCGTCCTTGGAGAGGGACGAAAATCACTACTACTTATAAAATAGAAGGAACGATGAGTATGCCTGTAAATCTGCGCGGCAGAAGCTATCTGACGCTTCTGGACTATACCCCGGCGGAAATCCGCTATCTTCTGGAGCTTTCCAAGGACTTCAAGCGTCTGAAGCGGGCGGGGACCCCCCACCGCTATCTGGAGGGCAAAAACATCGTGCTGCTTTTTGAAAAGACCTCCACCCGCACCCGGTGCTCCTTTGAGGTCGCCGGGCGGGACCTGGGCCTGGGCGTCACCTACCTGGACCCCGGCAGCTCGCAGATGGGCAAGAAGGAATCCATCGCGGATACCGCCCGGGTGCTGGGCCGGATGTACGACGGCATCGAATACCGGGGCTTCGCCCAAAAGACGGTGGAGGACCTGGCGGCCTATGCCGGTGTGCCTGTCTGGAACGGCCTGACGGACCAGTTCCACCCCACCCAGATGCTGGCGGATCTGCTGACCATTGAGGAAAAATTCGGCACGCTGAAGGGCATCCGCTTTACCTATATGGGCGATGCCCGGAACAATATGGGCAATTCTCTCATGGTCGGCTGCGCCAAGATGGGCCTGCACTTTACCGCCTGTGCCCCCAAGGAGCTGTTCCCTGCCCCCGCCCTGGTGGAGACCTGCCGGGCCATTGCCGCAGAAACCGGCGGGACCATCCGCCTGACGGAGGATGTGGCCGAGGGGACCCGGGATGCCGATGTGCTCTATACGGACATCTGGGTCTCCATGGGCGAGCCGGACGAGGTATGGGACAGCCGCCTGAAGCTTCTGAAGCCCTACCAGGTGAACGCCGCCGCCATGGCCAACGCCAAGCCCACCGCCATTTTTATGCACTGCCTGCCCTCCTACCATGACACCAATACCACCGTCGGGGCGCAGATCGCGGAAAAATACGGCGTCACCGAGATGGAGGTCACCGACGAGGTCTTTGAATCCAAGCAGTCCGTAGTCTTTGACGAGGCGGAAAACCGGATGCACACCATCAAGGCCGTGATCTACGCAACCCTCTGCTGATCCCCTCCAACACGGTACCCCCGGCCCTCCGGCCGGGGGTACCTCTTCTTTAGGGGGTCACTGGGAACTGCTGGTCCGGTACCCGCCGCAGGGGCAGCTCTCCCCCTCCTCTTGGCCGCCGCCCTCCCGGCAGCCCGTGGGGAAGAACTGCCGCACAGGGAAGGCGATCCGGGAGAACATCTCGCAGGGGTCCTCGGCACAGCCGGGATTTGCGCAGCACTCCTTGGTGGGCAGGCAGTTGTCAAAGGTGGGGATGAGCAGCTGGGCATCCCGCTCCAGGCGGATAATGGAAAACTGGCCCAGGGTCACATACAGCCGCCGGCGCTCTCCGGAGAGCACCAGCTCATCGTCAAACAGCGTGCAGATGCTCCCGGGGATCTGCGCGCCGGGCTCCGCGCCGCAGGGGCAGTCGCAGACCTCCTTGACCTTCGCCCCCAGGACCATGGGGTCCAGCACCTCCACCACCGCGGTGGGATGGTTGGAGGTCCGGACGGTCCGTCCGTCCAGGTCCCCCAGCCGGGTGCGGCTGCTGAAGATCCGGGCGTCGCTGTTCTCCCCGCAGAGCACCGCCCGCTTGGAGAACACCGCCAGGCCGTACAGGCTTGCCGGGCGGTTGCCTGTGACGATGGCGTCGGCCAAAATGCGGTAATAGAACGTGATGTCGATGCAGTAGTGGTTCCGGTCAAAGGCCACCGGCTCCACATCGATGTAAGCGTACAGCAGCTCCGCGCACCGGGCCTTGGCGCTGGCCGCCGTATCCAAAATAGTCTGGGATTCCCGGGTAAGGTAGACCCGCAGGTCCTCGATGCAGTCCTTGTCCCGGCAGCTATCGGTAATTTTTTTCGTATGGATACAGACCGCTTCCCGCAGGTCCTCCGGGCGGCAGGAGAAAGCTACCTGTTGTTCAGCCATGCTAAATACCTCCTTTTGCTGCGGCATCCACCAGGGTGCAAGCCGCTTACAGGACAGTTTATGCCGCCCGGGAGCCGATGTGTGCAAATCGGTGTTTACTATTTCCGCAAAATGTGGTAAACTAATAGAAAAATGTCTTAGGATCGCCGATCGGCGAAAGAAAGCAGGTCCCAATATGAAAATTGACGTCATGGGTGTTCGGTTTGACAACGTGACCATGGACGAAGCCCTGGCCCGGGCAGACGCGCTTCTGGCGCAGCCGGGGGCGGACTACTGCGTCACCCCCAATGCGGAGATGGTCTATGAGGCCATGCACGATCCGGACTTTGCCGCCCTGCTGAACGAGGCCGCTCTGGTCCTGCCGGACGGGGCGGGGGCCGTGCTGGGGGCCAAGATCCTGGGCACACCTCTGAAGGGCAAGGTCGCGGGCATCGAATTTGCGGAGGCTCTGGCCCGGCGCCTGGCCGTGACCGGCGGCGGGCTGTATCTGCTGGGGGGCAAGCCCGGCATTGCGGAGCTGGCCGGAGAAAAGCTCCGGGAGAAGTACCCGGGGCTGACCATCTGCGGCACCGCAGACGGCTATTTCCAGGAGGAGGCTCCGGTGGTCGCCGCCGTCAACGCCGCCGCCCCGGCTGTGCTCTTTGTCTGTCTGGGCTCTCCCAAGCAGGAGCGCTTCATGCGCGCCCATCAGCAGGAGCTTAACTGTCGGCTGATGATCGGCCTGGGCGGCAGTCTGGACGGCTTTGCCGGAAAGGTGAAGCGGGCGCCGAAGTGGATGATCCGCATGAATCTGGAGTGGCTGTATCGCCTGATCAAGGAGCCCAGCCGCTTCGGCCGGATGCTCCGGCTGCCGAAATTTGTCCTGGCCTGCAAAAAGCAGGCCCGCAAGAACCGAAAGGAACGCTGACCCATGGGAAAACTGATTGTCTTTGAGGGGACGGACGGCTCCGGCAAATCCACCCAGTTCCGGCTTCTCACCGAGCGGCTGACCCGGGAGGGCATGGATTTTCAGCGGCTCATCTTCCCGCAATACTCCGAGCCCTCCTCCGCCCTGCTGAAAATGTACTTAAACGGCGAATTTGGCCCGCATCCGGAGGATGTGAACGCCTACGCCGCCTCCAGCTTCTACGCGGTGGACCGGTACGCCTCCTATCAGAAGGTGTGGAAGGATTACTATCTGTCCGGCGGCCTGGTGCTCTCGGACCGGTACACCACCTCCAACGCCGTCCATCAGACCTCAAAGCTCCCCCCCGAGGAGCAGGGCGAGTTCCTGCGGTGGCTGTATGATTTTGAATATGACCGTCTGGGGCTCCCCCGCCCCGGTCTGGTGATTTACCTGGATATGCCCACGGAGGTCACGGAGCGGCTTATGCGCCATCGGGAACAGGCCACCCACACCACGGCAGACATTCACGAGAAAGACGAAAGCTATCTTCTGACCTGCCGGCAGATGGGTCTGCGGGCCGCCGCCTACTACGGCTGGACCGTGGTCTCCTGCGCGGAGGACGGAGAGCCCCGGCCCGTGGAGGCCATTCACGAAGAGATCTACCGTCTCATAAAAACGTATTTGGAGGAATTATAATGGTATACATTCTGCTTGCAACCGGATTTGAAGAAATTGAAGCCATCGCCCCCTGTGACCTGCTGCGCCGGGCCGGTATCCCGGCTGCCTTTGTGGGCGTCAGCGGCAAGACCGTAGCCGGAAGCCACGGGATCCCCGTGACCGCCGACCTGACCCTGGGGGAGCTAGACCTTACAGCGCTGGACATGATCGTCCTGCCCGGCGGGCTGGAGGGCGTGAAGAACCTGGCCGCCAGCCGGGAGGCCATGGACGCCGTGCGCTTCGCCTATGACAATGGCAAATGGGTCGCCGCCATCTGCGCCGCCCCCTCCCTGCTGGCGGAGCTGGGCATCACCGACGGCCGGGCCGCCGTTTGCTACCCCGCCGGCCCCATTGAGGCCAAAATGAGCAAGGCCAAGCTGCAAGCTCTCCCCACTGTCCAGGACGGGAGGGTCATCACCGGCACATCCGCCGGCTGCGCCGTTCCCTTTGGTCTGAAGCTGGTGGAGGCCCTGAAGGGCCCCGAAGCTGCCGCGGCCGTAAAGGACGAGATCGTCATTCGCTAATTCCTGAGAAACGCGCCCAAGCGCAAAGGAGGAACCATGGATCATCAAGACCCCATCCTGCCGGAGGACCCCGACCTGGGAATGCAGGATTTTGAACACGGAGACCCCATCGAGGCGGACGCCGGGGCCATGGACGCCGCCGGGCTGTCCGACCCCACCAGTGCCTCGCTGGACCGGATCCTCCGGGAGACCCGGCAGGAGCTGGGCGGAGAAGAGCCCCAGGAGGAGCCTGCCGCCCCTGCCGGAGATCAGGAGTATCAGGACAGTTATCCCCAGGAGGATGAGGCGGAGAGCGAGGCCCTTCCCCCTGCCCAGCCCTCTGCCGCTCCCGCCCGGCGCACCAGCCGGAAAAAAATGAAAAGCCGGGGCGCCGGGCTGCTGGGTCTGCCCCATTTCGTGTGCACCCTGGTGCTGATCGGCATGATCCTTGCCGCAGGCTTCACTCTGGCCATGACAATCTGGACCTGCGCAGACGACCTGATGGCCCTGACCAAGCCGGACCAGGAGGTCTCCGTCACCATTCTGGAGAGCGACTCCATGGAGCAAATCACCAAGAAGCTGGTGGACGCAGGGCTGGTGCGCTACGACTGGCTGTTCAACAAGTACGCCGAGCTGTCCCATGCCCGGCAAAAGATCAGCAATGGCACCTTCACCCTCAACGCCATGTATGACTATCACGCCATTGTCAACGCTCTGGGCCGCTCCTCCTCCAACCGGCAGGAGCTGCTGGTCATGATCCCCGAGGGCTATACCTGCCGCCAGATCTTCGAGCTGCTGGAAAAGAAGGGCGTCTGCACAGCCCAGGAGCTGGAGGAGGCCTCCATGACCGGGGAGCTGGGAGACTACTGGTTCCTGGACGGCGTAAAGCGGGACAGCAAATACTGCCTGGAGGGCTATCTGTTCCCCGACTCCTATTACTTCTATACCGACGACAACCCCGCCCGGGTCCTGCGGAAGCTGCTGAACAACTTTGAGGATAAGTTCGACGACACCATGCAGGGCTATCTCTCCCGGCTCAACGACGCCTTTGCAGAAAAGCTTCGGGGCTTCGGCTACGATGAGGAAACCATTGCCCGCCAGAAGTTTACGGTCCGGGATGTGGTCATCATCGCCTCCATGATTGAAAAGGAATCCGCCGGCGCCGGCGAAAGCGACGTGATTGCCTCGGTCATCTACAACCGGCTGGCCGATCCGGACTTCCTGTATCTGAACATTGACGCCACGGTGCAGTACGCCCTGCCGGAGCACAAGGACGTGCTGTCCTCTGCGGATCTGGAGATCGACAGTCCCTATAACACCTATAAGGTCATCGGTCTGCCCGCCGGACCGATCTCCAACCCCGGCTACTCCAGCCTTCGCGCCGCTCTGCTGCCCGAGGAAACGGACTATTACTACTACGCCCTGGATACGGACGGCACCCATCACTTCAGCCGGACCCTGGAGGAGCACAACGCCTTCCTGAACAGTCTGGGAGGAGACGAAGAAAATGACGGCTACTAAAAAAGCGCCGGAGCTCCTTGCCCCCGCCGGGGATTTTGAGCGCCTGCGCATGGCTGCGGCCTATGGGGCCGACGCCATCTATCTGGCTGGGACGGCCTTCGGGATGCGCTCCTTCGCCGGGAATTTCTCTCCGGAAGAGCTGCCCCGGGCGGTGGAATTTGCCCACAGCAAGGGAATCCGGGTCCATGTCACCGTAAACACCATGCCCCGAAATGAGGAGGCCGCCCAGCTGCCCGCCTATCTGGAGCTGCTGGACGGCATCGGCGTAGACGCTCTGATTCTGGCCGACCTGGGGGCCTTTACCCTGGCGGGGCGGTACGCCCCCCACTGCCAGCGGCACGTCTCCACCCAGCAGTCCATCGCCAACTACGTCTGCGCCCAGAGCTGGTTTGACCTGGGGGCCAAGCGGGTGGTGCTGGCCCGGGAATTGAGTCTGCCGGAAATCGCCGAGATTCGCGCCCGGGTCTCCCCGGAGCTGGAGCTGGAGACCTTCGCCCACGGGGCCATGTGCGTGTCCTACTCCGGCCGGTGCCTGCTGTCGAATTACATGACCGGCCGGGATTCCAACCGGGGCGCCTGCGCCCAGCCCTGCCGGTACCAGTACGCCCTGATGGAGGAAAAGCGTCCCGGGGAATATTTCCCGGTGTTTGAGGACGAAAAAGGGACCTACATCTTAAATTCCCGGGATATGTGCATGATCGACCACCTGGATGATCTCATGGCCGCCGGAGTGGACTGCATCAAGCTGGAGGGCCGGGCCAAATCCGCCTATTACGCCGCCATTGTCACCGGCGCCTACCGGCACTGCCTGGACGATGCTGCCGCCGGGCGGGCGCCGGACCGGGTATGGCGCGACGAGGTGGAGCACATCTCTCACCGGGTCTACTCCACCGGCTTCTATTACGGCTACCCCGGGCAGTACACCGCCAGCTCCCGTTACATCCGCCAGTGGCAGGTCTGCGCCCTGATAGAGAGCTGCACCCCGGAGGGGCTGGCTACCCTGAGCCTCCGGAACAAATTTGCCGCCGGGGACGAGGTGGAGCTGGTGGGTCCGGACTTCCGGCCCATGGCCCTTACCGTTCCGGAAATGCAGGACGAGGCGGGACTGCCCCTGACCGAGCCCAGAACGCCGCAGATGCGCTTTACCATGCAGTTGCCCTGCCAGGTCCCGCCGCTGTCGCTGCTGCGCCGGTCCGTGGACCTCTCCGCAAAATAGTCTCCGCATGGATGACAAAGAAATGCCCTCCGCGCCGCATCGACCGGCACGGAGGGCATTTTGTTTTTTGTTAAAGGGCGGCAAAGACCCGGCAGCCCCGCTTTCTCAGCCAGAAGAACAGCCCCACGCAGGCAACTGCCGACACGGCGGCAAAGATCCCCAGATAGGCCGCCAGCCCGATCTTCCAGCCGAAGAGGAAGAACAGCCCGCCCAGCGCGATGCCGTAGCCCCAGCCTCCAAACATGGTAATTGCTACGCTCGCCCCCTGCTTGATGGGGGTGATCTCACTGGTCCAGTTGAGGTTCGGCAGCTTCAGCCCGATGGCCAGGCCGAACAGGGCCTCCAGAAGCACATAGCCGCCTGCCACCAGCACCAGCAGCACCAGCTCCACCCAGGAGCCCGGCAGCACGAACAGCACGCACCCCAAGGCCAGGGCCATGGGAATCCCACAGAGCAGCAGCTGCACCCGGAGCTTCGCCCGGAGCACCTGCCAGGCCGTCACCGGCAGGGACTGCACCAGCCACAGGCTCTTGCCCTCCAGGGAGACAGACGGCGCGATCGGGTCGATCATCGCGGCGGACATACACAGCGCCGCCGCAGTCAGCGCCACGGAGCAGCCGCTCATTCCTTCGAAAATCGTCTCCAGCACCGGGAACAGAACGCCGCCCTTCACCAGCAGCAGCACGCCCACGACCGGCAGGAACAGAACGCCCAGGCCGCAGTTGAGCATATAGTTGGCGCTGCCGGTAAACCGGGCAAATTCCTTCCCCAGCAGGGCCTGGTCGGGGGTTTTCCGCTTGGCAGTGCGCTCCCGGTACCGGACCCGCTCCGTTTTGCCCGTCGCCGTGGCAATTTTCAAAAAGCTCCGGGCCAGCAGCCACCAGGTCAGAGCGAACAGCCCCAAAACCACTGCGGCCACCAGGAGCATGGCCAAGCCGTCACCGGTCCCTGCCTTCCCCAGGAGATACACGGGGTAAGCCGAGCCCTTGATCTTCGCGCCGTAAACCGAGGCGTTCATAACCAGGTCCTGAATGGCCGTCTGGGCCTTGAAATAGACAAAATAGTAAACGCCAAAGAAGAGCAGCGAGGCCAGGACCGTAATGAAGCTCTTGTTCTTCAGCTTGAGGCTGATCTTTGCCACGACCCAGCCCAAGGCGCAGGAGAGGGTCAGAATAAAAATAGAGGTCAGAATCAGCAGCACCAGCGGGCCGATGAGCGCCGCCGCGGAGAAGGGCGCCACGATCCAGTAGACGATCACCGCCGGGAGCATAACCACCCCGGAGTACATCAGCCCCATGAGATACACGCCCAGCAGCCGCGCGGCCATCACCGTCCCCACAGGGATGGGCATGGACAGCAGCAGGTCGTTATCCTTGGCCAGATACAGGCCGGAGAAGGTATTGAATAC
>CAKTIN010000059.1 GCA_934565775.1 uncultured Oscillospiraceae bacterium | reverse complement strand
CTGTAATGCAAAGCAGGCAGGGCCCCCGCGCTATACGGCGCGGGGGCCTACTTTTTTACCCGGGACAGTCCACTGACCTTCAGCGTCACTTCCGCCGAGCTCCAGTTCCTTCCCGTTGCACAAAAAACAACCGCACCCCGAAGGGTGCGGTTGCCTTTTTCATAGTCAGCATCACTTGTCGCAGCGATGATTTCGTATGTAAAAGTGGTGCAGATTAGCCAGCGATGTAAGCAGCCATCTGATCCTGAGCGGCCTTCACGAACTCGTCGATACCGGCCTCCTGCAGAGCAGCCAGGAACTCGGGCAGAACCTCGTCGGGGTTCACAGCGCCGGACATCAGGTTGAAAGCGTACTCAGCGTAGACGTTCGCAATGGCAGCGCCCTCGGTCGCAACGACAGTGTTGTCGAAGATGAAGGAGCCGTAGGGAACGGTCTCGACGTTCTCATAGTAAGTGGAGAACTTGGTCCAGAAGTCAGCGCCCTGCGCATCGGTGGGGGGCAGGATCCGGACGTTGCCAACGCCGTTGGTCCAGGGGGTGTACAGAGCACGGTTCTCGTCGATGAAGGTAATGGTGCCGTCCGCGTTCTTGTTGTAGGTGTAGCCCTCAACGCCGTAGTTGACATAGGTCATGACAACGGGATCGGTGTTCAGCAGGTTCAGGAACATCAGAGCACGCTCAGGGTTCTTGGAGGTGCTGGAGATGGCCATCATAGCGCCCTGAGAAGAGGTGCAATCCTGGTAAGGAGCAGTCTCGGGGACCATGCGGACGTCGATCTTACGGGCCTTGGAGAAGTCCTTCTCGCAGCCGAAAGCATAAGACTGGGTGCCGAACAGGTAAGCAGCCTCATTCTGGGTGGCGGTGCGGTAGTCGTTCGCGGTGGAGACGTTCATGCAGCTGGGGGAGATATAGCCCTTCTGCGCGAGGTCATAAACTCTCTTGGCAAACTTCTCGAACTCGGGGGTAGCGAACTTGTTCACGATGGTGTTGCCCAGATCCTTGGAGGGATGCTCGGCGTCGTAGTAGTAGGACAGAACGTTGCCGGAGCCCAGGTCGCCGGTGATGATGGTGGAATGGGTGACCATTCTCTCAAGCACGACAGCCTCGATCAGCAGGGGGTAGAAATCGTTGCCCTTGGCTTCCTTCGCCTTGGCCAGCATTTCCTCGAACTCATCGGAGTAGAAGTCCAGGCCCTTCGCGCAGACAGCGTCCACGTCGTAGCCCAGCTCAGCCAGCAGGGTGCCGTTCACGTCCCAGCAGTTCTGGGTCGCGGTATCCTTCAGGCCGGGAACCGCATAGATGCCCTTGCCATTCTTGCCGTTGGTCACAGCGCCGTCCCAGATGGACTGGGGAACAGTGGCCTTCAGCTCGGGAGCGTAGGTGTCCAGCATGTCGTCCAGCTTGACCCAGTAACCGTCGCGAGCGTACTTGTTGTACTCGTCAGCGGACCAGTTGCAGGTGAAGTAGATGTCGGTGTCGTCGCCGCCCTGCAGAGCAGTCACGGTGTTGGTGTCAAAGTCGCCCCAGGTGCCCCACACGGGAACCAGAGTGACGTTGATCTTGTCAGCCAGGTACTTGTTGAGCTCGGTCATGACCTTCTCGGAAGCCTCGGGGGTCACGTTGGAGCCGTGGAACCAGATCTTCAGGGTCACGGGCTCGAGAGTGGCATCCGTGGGAGCCTCGGTCTCGTTGTTCTCGGAAGCATCCGTGGGAGCCTCGGTGGGCTTATCCGTGGGAGCTTCGGTGGGGTTGGTGCTGGTCTTGCAGGCAGCCAGGGACAGGACCATGACCACAGCAAGCAGCAGTGCCAGTAGCTTTTTCATTGTTCTTCCTCCATATAGAGTAAAATATTTGGTATCAGCCGAAGCTGAATTACCCGATGGGAATTCCGCCGAAGCGGGATGCGCTTAGCCCTTCACGGAGCCGATGGTCAGACCAGCGACGATGTACCGCTGGAAGAAGGGATAGGCGCAGGCGATGGGCACCACGATCATAACGACCAGGGCCATACGCAGGGACTGGGTGGGGGTCTTGGCGACCTCGGTCATGGAGATACCAATCTGGGAAGCGATCTTATTCAGATATTCCACGTTGTTCTGCAGCTCCATCAGCAGGGCCTGCAGAGGCTGGAGCTTCTTGTTGGTGTTGATGTACAGCATGGCCTGGAACCAGTCGTTCCAGTAAGCCAGGGAGTTCAGCAGGGCCACGGTAGCCAGGCCAGGCTTTGCAATAGGGACCACGATCTTAAACAAGGTGGCATACTCGCCGCTGCCGTCAATGGTGGCCGCCTCGATCAGATCCATGGGCACGGAGGTCTTGAAGAACGTCCGCATGATGATGATGTTAAAGGGGCTGACCAGCAGAGGCACAATCAGCGCGGCATAGTTCTCGCTCAGGCCCAGGACCTGCTTGGAGATGACGTAGGTGGGAACCAGGCCGCCGCCGAAGATCATGGTGAAGAAGCTGAAAAAGGTGAAGAAGGTGCGGTACTTGAAGTCCGGGCGATACAGCGCATAGGAGTACATGGCGCACATAGTGGTGCTCAGGAGGGTGCCGACCACGGTAATGAGCACGCTGTTGCCGAAGGACCGCCAAATCTGAGGCAGCTTCTCAAAGGCGTATTTATAGGTTTCCAGACTCCAGGCCTCCGGTACGAAGGAGTAGCCGATGTGCCGGATGGACTCCTCAGAGGAGAAGGAGATGATGATAACGAAAACGAAGGGGATGATACAGGCCAGGGCAAACAGGCCAATGATAATATGGAAGATCACCTCGGTGCCGAGCTTAACGGAGGTCAGACGAGAGTTCTTCTTGTGATTCACCACAGAAATATTACTCACTGCTTTCAACCTCCTTAGAACAGGGAACTATCGGGATCGACCTTACGGACCACGCCGTTTGCCAGCATGATACACACAAAGCCCACCGCATTCTGGAACAGGCCCGCCGCCGTTGTCTGGCCAATCGAGGCTGTAAACATGGCGCGGTAAATGTAAGTATCGATGACCTGGGTCACGGAGAACAGCGCGCCGTTCTGCATAGGTACATTGTAGAACAGGCCGAAGTCCGCATTGAAGATCTTACCGACGTTCATGATGAGCAGGATCGCGATCATGCCCCGGAGGTTCGGCAGGGTCACATGGAGGACCTGCTGCCACTTAGTCGCGCCGTCGATCGCGGCGGCCTCATACTGGGTGGTGTCAATACCGGTAATGGCAGCCAGATACAGAACCGTGGAGTAGCCCACATTCTTCCAGAGGTTTGCGCCGGTCAGCAAATAGGGCCAATACTTTTTGGTGGTATACCAGTTAATGACCGTCTCCCCCGCCGCTCTCTGCATCTGGGGAATCATGCCGTACTGGGGGTCCAGGAAGGCGTTCAGGAAGTAGCTGACCACGACCCAAGACAGGAAGTACGGGAAGAACATCAGGGTCTGATACACCGTGGTGGCAAGCTTCTTGGTGAGCTCGTTCATCATCACGGCGAAGGCCACGGGAATCACGGCGCCCAGAGCGATAAACACCAGGTTATACAGCAGGGTGTTCCGGATGGCGACCATGACGTTCTTGGTCTTGAACAGGAACTCGAAGTTCTTGAAGCCGACCCACTCACTGTGGATCAGGTTGTTCCAGAAGGAGGGGTCCGCCGTATAGACCTTGTAATCCTTGAAGCCCATGACGATACCGATCATCGGCAAATACCGCAGCAGCAGCAGCCAGATCGCCGCGGGAGCCACCATGGACAGAAGCACCAGGGTCTTTCTCCGCTTGGCACCCATCATGGTGGTAACGGTCCGCGTCTCAGGCGCCGCAGCCGTGTTTTGATTTTTCATTCCACTTCCCACCCATCTATGGATTATTCAATTTGACGAAATTAAAGCCAAATCAAATCGTTGTTTACTATATTTTAACAACCTTTCCCCCTTTCGTCACGGCTCACAATTGTCTTTTCTTGCATCTGCTTGTTCGTTTTTGCATTTCGCGGTAAAGATCCCGCAAATGATTGACAAGGAAGTCGGTTTGTGCTATCCTTGTCGTTGGTAAAAATGCACATTTTTTACTGCGGCAACCCGGGCATGGCTCCTATATCTTGTGCCCGGCTGTACTTTTAGACACAAAATGCCCGTTTCGGTCTCTTTCCGGCGGCGCAAGCAGGAGTATTGTCATGGCAAGCAGATCCAATTGCAGATGGTCCGCCTTCCTGGACCGCCGTTTATCCGGGCCGGTGTTTTCCCGGCGGGAGATCACCAAAATGATGGTCCCGTTTCTGCTGGACGCTCTGAGCGTGCAGTTTATCAATATGCTCATTACGGCCCTGATCAGCCGGGCCGGGGACGAATCCGTGGCGGCGGTGAACCTCATCAACCCCATTACGGCTCTAATCGTGTGCCTGCTCAACGGCATTGCCGCCGGAGGCACCGTGGCGGTCACCCAGTGCCTGGGCCTGGGGGACGAGCGGGAGGTCCGCCGGGCCGCCGGGCATATCCTGTGGCTGACCGCCCTGGTAGGCGTCCTGTTCTGCCTGCCCTTCCTGGCCTTTCCCCGGCAGATCACCCATCTGCTCTACCCCTCCGCGGAGGCGGCGGTGCTGGCCAAGGCGGCCTCCTATCTCCGGGGCAGCTGTCTGTCGATCCTGGTCTTTACCATTTATACCGGCGTGTTCTGCATTCTCCGGGGGCTGGGCGAGTCCCAGCGGGGGCTGGTTCTGACCATTATAATCAATGTATCGTACCTGCTGTTTAGTATTCTTTTCATCAACTGGCTGAACATGGACATTCAAGGCAGCGTCCTGGCGCTGAATCTGGCCCGGCTGGTGGGCTCCGCCGCCGCCGTCTGGATCCTGTTTTTCTGGAAGCCGCCCATTTCCATGGGGCTGAAGGACCTGTTCTCCTTTGATAAGAAGCTGCTGGGCTCCATTCTCCATGTGAGCATCCCCTTCGGGCTGGAGCAGATCTTCCTGTACGGCGGCAATATTGTAGTTGAGATGTACATGGTCCTGCTGGGCACCGGTGCCATCGCCACCCACGCCGTGGCCAACTCTCTGCTGGCGCTGCTGACCTCCTGCGGCTGGGCCACGGGCAACCTGGCCGTTACCGTGGTGGGCCGGTGCATGGGGGCGGATCACCCTGAGGAGGCCTACCGCTACGGCAAGCGGATGATCTCCATGGGCACTGCGCTGCTGCTGGTCTTTGGGCTGGTATTCTATCCCCTGCTGCCCCTGCTGCTGGGGCTGTACCACCCCAGCGCGGAGTCTGCCCGGTTGGCGCAGTCCCTGCTGCTCTGGAGCATCCCGTCGCTGCTTCTCTTCTGGCCTATGTCCAACATTATGCCCTATACCCTCCGAGCCGCCAACGACACGGTGTTCCCCTCCGTGCTGTCCCTGCTCACCATGTGGGTCATCCGCATCGGGGCGGGGTATGTGCTCTCCATTCCCATGGGCCTGGGGCTCTGGGGTGTCTGGATCTCCACCTGGTTGGAGTGGGCCCTGCGGACCGTGGCGCTGCTGCTGCGCTTCCGGAGCAAAAAGTGGCTCCACCCCACGACCCTCGCGGCTTCAAATTGACTTTTTCCGGGGAATATTGTATAATGACTTCAACCGAAACAAGAACAGGTGATGAAAATGAAGCTCTCTCTGGTCGTCCCTTGCTACAACGAAGAAGAGAATGTGGACGCCTTTCAGGCTGCGGTGCTGGAGGCCTTCTCCGGCTGCGGCTTTGATTATGAGGTGGTCTATATCAACGACGGCAGCAAGGACGGCACTATGGCCGCCCTGCGGCGGCTGTTTGAGGCCCAGCGCTGCCCCACCAAGGTCGTGAATTTTACCCGGAATTTCGGCAAGGAGTCCGGGATCTACGCCGGCTTGCAGCACGCGGACGGGGACTATATCTCCATCATTGACGCAGACCTTCAGCAGCGGCCGGAGCTGGTGCTGGAGATGGTCAAGGTCCTGGACGAGAAGCCCCAGATTGACATCGTCGCCGCCTATCAGGACCGCCGGGGGGAGGGCAAGGTGCTCTCCTTCTTCAAGCGCAGCTTTTACAGCCTTATCAACAAAATGTCCTCTGTGAAGCTCCGGGCCAATGCCAGCGACTTCCGGACCTTCCGCCGGTGCGTGGCGGAGAGCATCCTGTCTCTGGGGGAGTATCACCGCTTCTCCAAGGGAATCTTCGCCTGGGTGGGCTATGAGACGGAGTTCGTCCCCTACACCGCCTGCCCCCGGGCCGCCGGGACCACCAAGTGGTCCTTCCGGAAGCTCATGAATTACGCCATCGACGGCATCATCGGCTTCTCCACCGCGCCTCTGCGCCTGTCCACCTACCTGGGCTTTTTGTCCGCCTTCGCCTCGCTGGTATATCTGATTGTCGTATTGATCCAGAAGCTGGGCTGGGGGATCGATGTGCCCGGCTACGCCACCATCATTGTGCTGATCCTCTTCCTGGGGGGGATGCAGCTGTTCTGCATCGGTCTGATCGGCGAATATGTAGGGCGGATTTTTGAACAGTCCAAGCATCGTCCGGTCTATCTGGCCAAGGAAGTGCTGGATTACCGCAAATAAAAAAGCGCACCGGCCGCAGTTCCCAGAAAACTGCGGCCGGTTTTTTCTGTTTTGAGCGGGCCCTTCCTAAGAGCGCTCCGCCCCTGCCTCCAAAAAGGGAAAGCCCAGGCTGCATGACTGCGGCCTGGGCTCTCAGACTATCAAGAAGCCCCCGGACTGTTAAAATGCAAGGTAATCCACAGGAGAGCTTCCTCCTTTTCACACTACGCTGCAAGATGGAAAGCTTGCAGAAAAAGCTCGGAATTTCAAGAAAGCATTCGCATTTTAACTTCCAGCGCAATTTGCTCCCTACCGTATCGATATACGCCGACGGGAGCAAATTGCTTGGCTCCGGCGCTTTCTTGCCGTCTGGCAGTGTGTCAAAAAACGAGTCTTTTGACACACTGAGAGCCCAGGCTGCGTTGCTGCGGCCTGGGCTCTCTTGTGTTACGCTTTCTTCAGGCAGATGGCGTTCTTTTCCGTATCCAGATAGAACATACCAAGGGGATTCGCCGAGACGACCTTCGCCAGATCCGCCTCTGTCAGCGCGTAATCCTCCGTGCCGGTGACAATAACCATATTATCCACCACATTCCGGTCGATCAAATAGACCGACAGGGTATGGGTCAGGGCCCGGTCCGTCACAATGCGGCTGTTGAAGATCTTCGCGGAGTAGGGGTAGTAATAAACCGGCAGGTCGCAGGTGGTGCCATGGAGATACACCGTAGAGCCGATCTTGTTGCTCACATCCCGGATGTAGATACCGTTGTACACGTCCCCGGCTGCGGAGGTGTTGTCCTCGAAGGTGCCGCCGTACACATGGAAGGAGCCGGGGCTCTTGATCCGGGCGATGCCGCCCGCGCCATAGGAGGCCTTGGCCAGCAGGCAATGGTTGTCGGTGAAGGTGCCGCCATACACGTTAATGGAGGAGGCGTTGCCCGCATTGGTCTGGTCCATGAGGAAGATGCCGCCCGCGCCCTTGATGGAGTTGTGGGAGAAGGTGCAGTTCTTCACGTTCACCGTGTGCTTGGCGTTGCCTTGGACATACACCAGACGAGCCTGGTTGTTGGTGAAGGTGCCGTTCTCAATGTTCAGCACGCTCTCGCCGCCGGTGCCGTACATGGCGAAGAGCTGCCGCCGTTGGTCTCATTGTTGGAGGACACATTGGTCTGGCAGTCCACCACCGTCACATCCTCCACGTTCACGGTGTTGACATTGCCGGCGCAGACGAAGGACCAGACGAAGGTCTGACCGCTGCCGCTGCCGCGCATATTGCGCACCACCGTTCCGGCCTTGACCGTCAGGACGCCGCCGTCGTCCACCCGCACAAAGGCGTTGGTGGTCCGGCTCTGCCCCGTGTACATACACAGGCCGTCCAGAGTGATATTCTCCAGGGTCAGGCTGCCCTCCACATACACCGCAGCGCCGGTGGAGCCGTTCTTGGACCGGGCCACCATGGCATTGGGGATGCCCTCCAGGCTCCAGGTCTCTTCGGTCCCGGCCGCAATGGTGCCGCCATTGAGCACATAAATGATGTTATCGCCGTTCTCCTTGGCGTTGGCCTTCAGAATCTCCTTGGCCCGGGCAAAGGTGGCCACGGGGGTCTCCGGAGTCAGTCCGTCGTTGGCGTCGTTGCCGGGATTCACCCGCATGGTGCTGTCGTTCATGTAGACCTCAGCGCCGATGACCTGGGTGGAGGTCACGCAGTAGCGGTTATTCACCGCGTCAATCTCCGCGCCGTAATAGGGAGTCAGGGAGTTGGTCAGCCGGTAAGCCTGGGTATCCCCAGCGGTGAGCTTATAGGTGCCCTCGCCGGTGGCCAGGACCGTGTCGATCCCCAAATAGCTTAGGGTCACATCCACGCCGCCGGACTGCACGTTGCTCAGGGGCTTGGAAATGCCGATGGGGCTGGCGAACTTTGCCGTATCCAGGTATACGCCGTCAATCTTCAGCGCATCCTTATCCGCGCCAAAGACCGCCTTGGACTTCTCCAGCAGGGCCACCTGCTCGTTGGAGTAGCCCTTGCCGGGCTTATTGTTTTCCACTGTGCCGCCGTTGAGGTACCAGGTGGAGCTGCCGTTGTTGCCGTAAGCAATCAGGCCGCCGTAGGTCCCGGAGGTATTGTTCCGAATAACGCCGCCGTTCAGATAGCCCACGGCGTGCTGGGCCAAGCCCACCGCGCCGCCGCAGTAGGACACGTTGTTCTCGATCACGCCGCCGTTGATGGTCAGCACGCCGGGGTTGTTGGTGTCGCCGCTGCTGACGCTCACCGCAGAGCCGCGGTGGGGCAGCGTGGTGGAGGTGCTCAGGGCGATATTGCCGGAGATCTCGCCGCCGTTGATGGTAATGTGCGCGCCGGAGGAACCGGCAATACCGGCGATATAGCCGCCGTAGTTGTTAATGACCTTGGAGCCCTCGTTCATCTCAAAGGTGCCGGGGTTAAAGCCGCTGCCGGTGATATAGGCCGCGCCGCCCACCATGCTGGAGGTCGCCGCAGAATTTTGCAGCACCGCGCCGCTGTTCAGCACCAGACGGCCGCCGGACTCCACGTCGATCATGAACCAAACCATTCTCTGGGTCAGGAGCTCGGGCCACATGGTGGCGCCGCCGTCGATGACGATGTCCTCCAGCGTCAGGGTCGCGGAGGCGTCCTCCGCCTCGGGCTGCACCGTAACCAGCTTCTTGGTATACTGGGGCGCACGGGCCACCATGCCGCCGGGCAGATCCGCCATGGACCAGGTAGTATCCTCGGTAATGGTCACCATACCGCTGATGAGGATCACCGGGTTCTTGCTCTCTGCCAGCAGAGCCTTTGCCCGCTGGAAGGTCTTGACGGCAGCGGCGTCGCTGGAGCCGTCGTTGGCGTCGTCGCCGGTCTCGCCGTTGAGGTAAATGTAATCCGCACGGTCATCCTCCCGCCACTTGGCGTAGAGGTTCATGTCGCTGCGGCAGCGATCATAGAAGTCAAACACCTGGGTCAGCTCCGGATCCAGGAACCAGCCCACCAGGAGATAGCCCTCCTTCATGGGGGTCTCCGGACGCTCGATGCGGCTGCCATATTCCAGCTCCTGGGTCATGAGCAGAGTCTCGCCGTCGTAGTAAGACACGGTAAAGGTCTGCACCTTCCAGTCGGCATACAGAGTCACGTCCTCATACACCGGCTGCGAGAAGTCAAACACCTCTCCCGCCTCGGTTTTCCAGGCGGCGATGGTGTAGCCGGTCCGGGTGGCTGCGGGGGCCTCGATGGTCTGTCCCCAGGGGATCTGGACCTTCTCGGGCTCAATGGTCGCCACCTGCCGGGACACGAAGGTAATGGTGACGATCTTGCCCTTCGTGGTGAAGCTCACCGTCACATCCCGGTCAATATCCCGGAGGATGAACTCGGAGCGCACCTGCTGCAGGGTACCGGCAGTCGCCGCGACCTGGTCCAGATCAAAGCCCTGGGACTGGTCGCCGTACAGGTTGAAGTTCAGCCAATTCACGCCGGGCTCCAGGGTGACGGAGGTCACCTTTTCGCCGTTCACCTTGGCATAGCCGCCGTTGCCCTGGAAGGTCACGGTGAAGCCCTTTTCGGGCTCCGTGGGCTCCGTGGGGGTCACGGGCTCTTCCTTGTAGTCCAGCAGCAGGCAGAACACCTTAGCCGTCTGGGCCCGGACTGCGGTCTCGTGGGGCCGGAGGGTCCCGTCCTCAAAGCCGTTGAGCAGGCCTGCGCCCACGGCCCAGGCCACGGCCTCCTGGGCATAGCCCAGGGTGTCCGCTCCGTCGGTAAAGGCGTCCAGGCTGCCTCTTTGCTCGCAGGCATAGCCCAGGACCTTCATGCCCCGGAACAGAAGCACCGCCATCTGCTCCCGGGTCACGGGGACGTCCGGGGCAAACTCCGTATCAGAGACGCCGTTGACAATGCCCAGCTCCGAGGCCCAGGCCACGGCGCCGGTGTAGTACATTCCGGTGGGCACGTCGTCAAAGCGGGTCAGAGCGTCATTGTCCACCTCCGCCTTGGCAAACCGGGCAAGGATGGTCACGAACATCCCCCGGGTCGTAACCTCCAGAGGGCTGAAGGTCGTGGAAGAAGTGCCGTTCATCAGGCCCTCTTCCGTTACGCGCTGAATATAAGGCGCCGCCCAATAGTCCTCCGGCACATCCGTATAGGCAGCGCCGGAAGCCAATGCCCCGGCCGGGAGCAGCCCGGCCAGCAGCACCAGCACCAGAACCAGAGCCAGGGCGCGTTTGCGAATACTCATCGAATCGGTCCTTTCTGTGTATCGATCACATTGCTAGGATCCCGGGCGGGGCGGTGCCCCGCCGGAAAACGGTCAAATCTGATTCGCCAGCCAGACCAGCAGCTTCGCTGCCTGGGCCCGGTTCAGGGTCCCATTGGGCTGGAGGGTCCCGTCGGGGAAGCCGTTCACCATGCCCGCACCCACGGCCCACCGCATGGCGGTCAGGGCATAGGCGCTCACCTGGGCGGCGTCGCTGTACCCGCTGAGATCCGCGCGGCTGCCGGTGGAGATCTTCGCGATCTTTACCGCATAGCGGTAGAACATGGTCACCGCCTGCTGCCGGGTCACCACGGCGCCGGGCTCGAACTTTCCGTCGCCGGTGCCGTTGACCACGCCGGTCTGGGTGCCCCAGATCACAGCCTTCTCAAAATAGCTGCCCTTGGCCACATCGGAATAGGGATTCTTGCCGCTGACGGCGGGAGAACCCGCCAGGCGGTACAGGGCGGTAATGAGCATGGCCCGGTTCATGGTCTCGCCGGGCGCGAAGAGGTTGGCCTCCTTGCCGTTCATCAGGCCCAGGCCATAGGCCTCGTACACTGCATCATAGAACCAGGCGCCGGGGTCCTGCACATCGTCAAAGGCCGCAGTCAGGTTCACCTTGGCCGTGAAGGCGTCTCCGCCCTCGGGCTGCTGGAAGGTCAGGGTATATGCGCCGGGCTTCCCGCTGACGGTCAGCTCCAGCACCGGGGTCTGGGTCTTAAAATCGCCGTAGCAGGCCCAGGCAAAGGAGAAGGAATCCTTGGTCACAGCCAGATCTCCAATGCCGCTGCTCCCCAGAAGGGACTTGGCGCTCACCAGCACCAGCCCGTCGGGCAGCTGGCAGGTCACGCGGCCGTGGGCGGAGCCCTTCCCGGCTGCGATCTTCACCTGGACGGTAACGGAGCCCTTGGCGCTGTCCGCCACCACGGCCGTAGCCTTCACCCCCGCCGCCAGGGCGGTGGTGCACAGCCCCAGCAGGAGCACAAAGGCCATCAGGCAGGAAATTACACGTTTCATCATGGTATCCATCATCCTTTCTTCCCGCTCAGCGGCTCAGATCGAAGTCGATCCGGCTCTGGGCAGGCAGGGCGGCGATCCCCTCCAGGGAATAGGAGGTCTCCCCTGCGCTCTGCGGCGG
>CAKTIN010000058.1 GCA_934565775.1 uncultured Oscillospiraceae bacterium | reverse complement strand
AGCTGCATCAGATAGGGCTCGTACACATCCTCCAGGGTCACGGCCTCCTCGCCGATGGTGGCAGCCAGGGTCTCCAGACCCACGGGGCCCCCGGCGTAATTCTGGATGATGGCGGTGAGCATCCGCCGGTCGATGGCGTCCAGCCCCAGCTGGTCCACCTCCAGGCGGCGCAGCGCCAGGTCTGCGGCCTCCTTGGTGATCACGCCGTCGGCGCAGACCTGGGCGAAATCCCGCACCCGGCGGAGAAAGCGGTTGGCGATCCGGGGGGTGCCCCGGCTCCGGGAGGCGATCTCCCGGGCGCCCGCCGGGTCGATGTCCATGCCCAGAAGGGTGGCGGACCGGGTGACGATCCGGGCCAGCTCCTCGGGGGTGTACAGCTCCAGGCGCAGGCTGACGCCGAACCGGTCCCGCAGGGGGGCGGAGAGCTGCCCGGCCCGGGTGGTCGCGCCCACCAGGGTGAATTTCGGCAGATCCAGGCGAATGGAGTTGGCGCTGGGGCCTTTGCCCACAATGATGTCGATGGCAAAGTCCTCCATGGCGGGGTACAGAATCTCCTCCACCACCCGGTTCAGCCGGTGGATCTCGTCGATAAAGAGGATGTCCCCCGGATTCAGATTGGTCAGCAGCGCCGCCAGATCGCCGGGCTTCTCAATGGCGGGGCCGGAGGTCACCCGGATGCCCGCCCCCATTTCGTTGGCAATGACCCCGGCCAGGGTGGTCTTGCCCAGGCCCGGAGGGCCGTACAGCAGGGTGTGATCCAGGGGCTCTCCCCGGCGGCGGGCCGCCTCGATATAAACCGACAGGTTGCTTTTGGCCTTCTCCTGGCCGGTGTAGTCCGCCAGCAGCTTGGGCCGGAGGCTGACCTCCCCGGCGTCCTGGGGGGTGAGGCTGGGGGTGATGATGGGAGCGTCCAGCTCCTCGGAAAATTCAATGCTCATATCCGGCGTACCTTACCCTTTCATAACCATGGCCCGGAGGGCGTGACGGATCATTTCCTCGGTGGAGGAGGCGGGGTCGCAGCCCTTCAGGGCCAGGGCCACCTCCCCGGGGGTATAGCCCAGCTCCTGGAGCGCGGCGGCTGCCAGGGCGCGGCTGTCCCCGGCAGGGGCGGCGGAGACGGTGGGGACGGAGAAGTCCAGCTCGGCGGCGCCGCCCACCTTGTCCTTCAGCTCCAGAATGATCCGCTGGGCCAGCTTTTTGCCCACTCCCTGGGCGGCGGTGAGCATTTTTTCGTCCCCGGTCATAACGGCCAGGGTGAAATTCTGGGGCCCGCCGGCGGACAAAATGGCCAGGGCCGCCTTGGGACCCACGCCGTTTACCCCCAGCAGGAGGCGGAAACACCGCAGCTCCTCCCGGGTGATGAAGCCGAAGAGGTCGAAGGCGTCCTCCTTGATATTTTCATGAATGTAGAGCCGGGCAGACTGGTTGAGCTTCAGCTGAGAGGCGGTATAGGCCGTAATGGCGCACGCATACCCCACTCCGCCGCAGTCCACCACGGCGGCTCCGGGCTCCAGAATAGAAATGGTTCCCTGCAAATAGGAAAACATGGCGATCCTCCCTTATTGGTTCTGCGCCTGGGCCAGGAGGGACGTGGCGCTCCGGCCGTGGCACAGGGCGATGGCAATGGCGTCCGCCGCGTCGTCCGGCCGGGGCAGCTTCTCCAGATGGAGCAGCCGCTTGGTCATGTCCATCATCTGGTGCTTTGTGGCGCTGCCGTAGCCCACCAGGGCCTGCTTGACCTGCATGGGCTTGTACTCATACACCGGGACCCCGGCCTGGGCCGCCGCCAGGAGGATGACCCCCCGGGCCTGGGCCACGCCGATGCCCGTGGTTACATTCTGCCCGAAAAACAGCTCCTCAATGGCCATGACCCGGGGCTTTCCGGTGTCAAACAGCTCCGTCATGTCCCGGTGGAGCATCTCCAGGCGCAGGGGAAAGTCCAGCCCCGGGGGCGTGGTAATGACCCCGCACTGCAAAAGCTGCAAATTGCCCCGGTTGGCCTCCAGCAGGGCGAAGCCTGTGGTGCCATAGCCGGGGTCGATGCCCAGAATGCGCATGGCTCAATATTTGTGGGCGATGCCGTAATACCACATCGCTACAAAGATCAGAAACAGCACCAGAGCAACCCAGGCGCACACCAGCTGCCACCGGGGGCGGGGGATGTAGTGCTCCAGCGGGGGTTCCTGGTCTGGCGCCGGGTCCGGGGCGATGGGCTGCCCGGCGGGCTGCTGCGCGGTCTCTTCGGAATATTTGGTTTGTTCGTCCATAAGAGTTCACCTCAAAAGAAGGGGATTTTGTAAAAATGCGAATGGCACATAAGTACCAATCACTGGAATGCTTCTCAAAGAGGGGGAGCGTTCAATCCCTCAGTCAGCCTGACGGCTGACAGCTCCCATTCCACAAGGAGCCTTTGACTTTCTGAAATTTTGAACTTTTCAGCAATGATTTGAGTGCGTACGAATTACAATCTTTAGATTTCCACATATTTGTGCGAATTTTTCGTTCTAAACTGCGCCATCTTGTCATATCCGGCACCATCGGGCGGCATGATGCACTTCTCCCGGTGCAGCTGCTCCCCGGCTTTGCCCGGTGCATTTCGGGCGCGGGCGCGGCCAAGCGCTGCCGCGTGTCGAAACAGTGCCGGTGCGACGTAACGGTTCACAAGTTTTGCCGGGCGCTTGACCCGTACCGCCGCCTGGGCCCCGGGTCCGGGCCGCAGCCCGGTGGGCTTTCGGCCCTTTCCCCCAGTGGAAAGGGCCCCGCCGGGGGCAGCGCAGGTCGCCTCAACTGAGCGCTGATGCAAAACGGGAAAGCCCTTGATTGCGAATCTTCTCAAAATGGGAAAGCTTACAATCCCTCAGTCAGCCTGCGGCTGACAGCTCCCTTTCCACAAGGGAGCCTTTGACTCTCCAAAATCTCCGGACCCTTCCGCAGAATCGACGCCCTTGCCGGGGCCCTTGGTCTGCGGGGCGGAGGGGCCGCATACCCTATACAGACCCATTATAACACATCCGTTCGAATTTTCCCAGGTAAAATTTTTGTAAAATCTCCCGCGAGAGAAAAATCTGTGTTATAATGATGCCAAATTTCAAAAGGAGAACCGACTATGCTTCCTGCGATCCTGCTCTTTGCCGCAACCTATGTGCTGATGCTGCTGTTTGGCAAGTACCGGCCCTATATCGCCCTGGGCTCCGCCGCCCTGTTTATCGTGACGGGGATGCTCCCTCTGGGGAAGATTCTGGGTGCCATTGACTGGAACGTGCTCATGATGATTGCTGGGACCATGGGCGTGGTCTCCCTGTTTATTACCTCTAAAATGCCCTCCCTTCTGGCGGACCTCATTCTGGAGAAGGTGCCCAATGTGAAGTGGGCCGTGGTGAGCCTGGCCCTGTTCGCAGGAGTGATCTCCGCCTTTGTGGACAATGTGGCCACGGTGCTCATGGTCGCCCCGGTGGCCCTGGAGATCTCCCGGAAGCTGAAAACGGACCCGGTGCCCATGATCGTCTCCATCGCCGTGTCCTCCAATTTGCAGGGAGCCGCTACCCTGGTGGGAGATACCACCGCCATTATGATGGGCTCCTATGCCAAAATGAATTTCCTGGATTTCTTCTTTTACCATGGCCGGCCGGGCATGTTTTTCGCCGTGGAGCTGGGGGCCCTGTGCTCGGCGGTGATCCTCCTGCGGATGTTCCGGAAGGAGACCGCCCCGGTGCCCCGTTTCCCCCGGACGGAGGTGACGGACTATGTACCCACGGTGCTGCTGGCCGGGACCGTGGTGCTGCTGATCGTGGCCTCCTTCCTGCCCGGAATGCCGGAGACCATCAACGGGATCATCTGCATGAGCCTGCTGGCTGTGGGTCTCGTGTACACCGCCCTGACGAAAAAGAGCCGGGAGGCGGTGATAAAGCCTCTGAAGGAGATCGATTTTGAGACCATCGGCCTGCTGCTGGGTCTGTTTCTGGTGATCGCGGGGATCCAGGAGCAGGGGGTGATCGACGCCATGGCCGGGGCCCTGGCCAAGGTCGGCGGGCAGAGCGTCTTTGTGACTTATACCGTCATCGCCTGGGCCAGCGTGGCCTGCTCCGCCTTTGTGGATAATATTCCCTATGTGGCCACCATGCTGCCCGTGGTCCAGGGCCTGGCCGGGAAGATGGGGATCGAGCCCACGGTGCTGTATTTCGGCCTGCTGTGCGGGGCGACCCTGGGGGGCAACCTGACTCCGGTGGGAGCCTCGGCCAATATTGCGGGCATCGGCATTCTGCGCCGGGAGGGGCGGGAGGTCAGCAGCCGGGACTTTATGCGCATCGGCGTGCCCTTCACCCTGGCGGCGATCCTGCCGGGCTATGTGTACATCTGGCTGGTGTTCGGCCTGTGAGGAGCCCGATGCTTGCCGTTGCCCATCGGGGGCTGTGCCCCCAGGAGAGCGCCGCTGCCCGGGAGCTGCTGGACCTGCTGTGCCGCAGGACCCTGGGCCGGCCTGCGCCGCCGCTGCGCCGGGGGCCGGACGAGAAGCCCTGCTTTGAGGAGGCGGGGCTCCACTGCGGTATTACCCACACCCGGGGCCATGTGTTTGTGGCCCTGGCGGACAGGCCGGTGGGGCTGGATGCGGAGGATCTGAGCCGCCCTTTGCGGCTGGAGGTGGCCCGGCGGGTGCTCTCTGCGGAGGAGGCGCTGATCCCCGGGCAGGAGCGGCGGTCTCTGCTGCGCTACTGGACTCTGAAGGAGGCCTACCTCAAATATACCGGCCAGGGCCTCCACCGGGATATGCGGAGCCTGACCTTTACCCTGGAGCCGGAGCCCCGGCTGGCGGGCAGCGGGCTGCATTTTGCCCAGCTGGAGGCCTGGGGCTGCCTGGCCGCCCTGTGTATGGACGCCCCGATTTCCCTGAAAAAAGAAGAAATCTTAGAGTTATAAAGGAGAATCCCCATGGAACTGTCCGATTATCGGGAAAAAATTGACGAGGCCGACCGAGCGCTGATCGCCGCCTTTGTCCGGCGGATGGAGCTGTCTGCGGAGGTGGCCGCCTATAAAAAGGCAAAGCAGCTGCCGGTGTATGACCCGGCCCGGGAGGCCCGGAAGCTGGATTGGGCGGAGGCCCAGGTCCCGGCGGCCTTTGCCGGGGATGTGCGGGCGCTGTTTGAGACTCTGTTCGCCCTGAGTAAGGGCTATCAGAACCGCCTGCTGGACCGGGAATAAAAAACGGGCCCGCCTTCCTTTCGGGAGGCGGGCCTCTGTTCAGCTGATCCCCCATCCCGCCGTCCGGCGGGATGGGGCCCATGCACTTAGTTTGCCGCAGAGGGGAAGCTCTGGACGTAGCGGTACAGGATCACGGCGCACTGGGCGCGGTTGGCAGTCTCGCCGGGGCCCAGGGTGACCTCGGAGGTCCCCTTGATCAGACCGGAGGCCACGGCCCAGGCGAAGGGCGCCTTGGCATAGGGCAGCATCTGACCTGCGTCCGTGTAACCGGACAGGTCGGCGGCGGCACTCATGTCTGCGCCCATGTGGGCGGCAAAGCGGTAGATGAAGGTGACCATCTCCGCCCGGGTGACCGGCTGGCCGGGAAGGAAGGTCCCGTCGCCATAGCCCTGGGCGATGCCGTTGGCGGAGGCCCAGCGCACGGCGTCATAGACGAAGCTGTCCTCGCTCACATCCCGGAAGGGATTCTCGCCCTCCCCGGCGGTCTCGCCGGACAGGCGGTACAGCAGCACCACCAGCTGACCGCGGTTAATGGGGTTGCCGGGGCCGAAGGTATTCTCCGTCATGCCCTTGATGATACCGTGGGCGTAGAGATAGTCCAGCTCCCGGGCGTAGAAGCTGTCCGCCACGGTGTCGAGAAACACAGGCGGGAGCTCCATCCGGGCCTCCTGGCCGCAGCGGGTGCAGGTGCCGGTCACATAGCCGGGCTGGGTGGCGGTGGGGGCCTGGGTCTCCGTCGCGGACGCCGGGTCCACCTTGTGGCCCAGGGCGGGGAGCGGCTCCGTCACTACCGCGCCGCAGTGGACGCACTTTTTCTCCACGGTGCCGGGCTCCGTGCAGGTGCCCTCGGTGCGGCTGACCTCTACCAGCTCATGCTCCGCGTAGACGGTAACGGGTACCTTCTTCGTGTAGTCGTCCCCGGAGAAAACCAGGCTCGTGGTGCCGGGGGCCACGCCTTTCAGCCAGAGCACGCCGTTGGCGCTGTCCCGGCCGACGATGGAGGCGATGGTCTCGTCCTCGGACTGGGTCTGGATATAGGAATTGACAATGCCGCTGCCGGCGCTGTAGTAAAGCTCCTTGGTCGTACCGACGCAAAGGCCGACGGCGTCGTCGGTGCTGATGCCGGTAATGCGGGAGCGGACCGTCACATGGACGACCAGCTGCACGCTGCCGCATTCAAATGTAACGTCCGTCTCCCCGGCCAGCTTGGGCTGGAACTGGATATAGCCCAAGCTGTTCTGCACGTCCACAATGTGGGGGTCGGGATTGTACACAGAGACCGAGTGCCCGCCGGTGTAGGCCGCAGGATTGAGGGCGATGTAGAAGGTCAGCGGCTGCCCGATGCACGCGACGAAGCACGTCACGGATTCGTGGGTATCGACGGTTTTCAGGCTCAGGCTTTCCAGGGGGATCTCATGGTCCACCACGTTTACATTGAGGTATACGCTCTGGAGAATCTCGGCCATGTCGTCGTTATCGTCCAGGGCCACAATGCTGAAGTAGACCCGGTAGGTGCCCAGGGTACTGAACACCCCGGCGGGCACGTCGAAGCGCTGGGTGCCGGCCTGGTCGCCGGAGTTGAAATAATAGTACTCCGAATAAGCGGGGTCGTCGTCCAGGCCGGATTCGGGGTAAATTTCAATGCCCAGCACCGTGTCCCGCACGCCGCAGTCCTCGGCGGCGAAGAAGCAGACGAAGGATGCGGCGGCATTCTGCAAAATGCCCCGGTCAAGATCCGTCAGATTGGGCTGCACCGTGCAGTTTTTCGCGGCCATGGGCTCGCTTTCTCCGGGCAGAGGGGAGAGCGCTTCGGCCGGACGGGCGCTCTGGCGGAGCTTGTCCCCGGCGGAGCGGAGCGGTGCGGTATGGTCCTCTGCGGCGAAGCCCACCGAGGACAGACAGACCGTCAGTGCCAGGGCCAGCAGCAGAGCGATTGCTTTGCGGAATTTCATCTCTTGATAACCTCCATATTTCTCTTTCCGTGGCAATTTCGCCAAGGTTAGTGCTTATAGTGTAACATACCTATGTTTGAATAGCAAGAAGGGGAGCGGGACGTTCCGGAGAAATGGTGCACAAAAGTGCATGGGCAAACTTGGTGCATATCCCCAAACTCCGGCCCCGGATCGGAAAAAGAGCGGTTTTTCCCGAAAAAAGTGTTGACCCGGAACCGATTTTCAGCTATAATAAGCAGTAACTGTGGCCCGCCGCCGGTGGGCCGCATGGTTTCGACTCGCTGCGGCCGCGTTTCGCGGCTGTTGAGCATCATTTTTACAGGAGGTGTATCCCCATGCTGCGTACCTATCAGCCCAGAAAGCGTCACAGATCCAAAGTGCACGGCTTCCGTCAGAGAATGGCGACTTCCAATGGTCGTAAGGTCCTGGCCCGCCGCCGCGCGAAGGGCCGCAAGACCCTGTCCGCCTAAGCTCTCTTGAAAGGCCGGGCATCTCTGCCCTGGGAATCCGCAGACTTTTGCGGGCTTTCTTTTTGAACGATCCCGCCGCAGGCGGCGCAAAGCGGCTGTTGCCGGTTTGCTGTCCTCAGCTTGCTAAAAAGCCGGGGGCTTTTTAGCAAGCTGATTTCCATATTTGGGCAGCTTTGCCCCCGCCGCCGATTCCCCCCTTGAACCCTATGCCGGAAGGTGCGTCCATGAAATACTCCAAAGCCCTAAAGCTCAACCATATCTTTCGCCGTCTGTATAAGACCGGCCCGGCAGCCAGCCGCTATCTGGTGCTGTACTGCCGCCCGAATCACACCCGGGAAAACCGGGTGGGGATCACCGTGAGCAAAAAATTGGGCTGCGCCGTGACGCGCAACCGGGTTCGCCGCCGCCTCCGGGAGATTTACCGGCTCAATGAGACCGCCTTCCGCCCGGGGTATGACCTGGTGGTGGTCGCCCGGTCCCAGGCGGTGAACGCCTCCTTCCTCCAGCTCCAGAGCGCCTATCTGGCCATGGCGGGCAAGCTGGGCCTCCTGCGGGAGGACGGAAAATGAAGCGCCTTCTTCTCGGGCTCATTCGCTTCTACCAAAAGCGCATTTCCCCGGCCTTTCCCCCACGCTGCCGCTTTTCTCCCACCTGCTCTCAGTACGCCCTGGAGGCCATCTCCAAATACGGCGCCTGGAAGGGCGGCTGGCTGGCTCTGCGGCGGCTCCTGCGCTGCCAACCCTTCTACAAGGGCGACTGGTATGACCCGGTGCCCTAACGCTACCTTTTAATGGAGGAAACAGATGTTTTTAGCTAGTCCCGTTGATATCATCGCCGTCCCCTTCGGGTATCTGATGCAGGTGCTGTATCAGCTTACCGCGAATTACGGCCTGTCGCTGCTTTTGTTTGCCGTGATCGTCAAGCTCATCCTCCTGCCCGCTACCATGAAGAGCAAGAAGAGCATGATGGCCATGAGCCGCCTGGCGCCCCTGGCCAAGACCATCCAGGACAAATATGGCGACGATAAGGTCAAGGCCCAGCAGGCCCTGAGTGATCTGTATAAGAGCGAAGGCGTAAGCACCTCCGGCGGCTGCCTGTGGAGCCTGCTGCCGCTGCTGCTGCTGTTCCCGCTGTATGCCATGGTGCGCCAGCCCATGAACTATCTCCTGCACCTGACGGCGGATCAGATCACCGCCATTGTGGGGGTGGTGAAGGAGGCCCTGCCCGCCAGCTTCAGCAAGAACACCTATTACGATCAGCTGGTCGCCGCGCCCCATATCCACGAATTTGCCGCCGAGATCAAGGCGGTGCTGCCCGACCTGGATCTGACCAAGATCCCCGTTATGAATTTCAACTTCCTGGGGATCAACCTGGGCGAGATCCCCCAGTGGAAGGTCTGGACCTGGACCGGCTTCAGCTGGAACCAGTTCGGCGGCCTGCTGCTGGTGCTCCTGTCTGCGGCCAGCGGTATTCTGAGTATGTTTATCTCCCAGAAGATGAACAACACCGTCATCTCCGACTCCAAGGGCGAGCGGGATGAGGACGCGGCCCAGAACGCCTCCCAGTCTACGACGAAAATGATGATGTGGCTCAGCCCCATCATGACCCTGTGGATCGGCTTCAGTATGCCTGCGGCCATGTCCCTGTACTGGCTGGTGCAGGGCGTTGTGGGCGTGGTGATCGACGTGATCCTGACCAAGCACTACCGCAAGGGCTATGACGCCGAGGACGCCCAGCTCCGGGCTCAGGCCGCTCTGAAGGCGGCGGAGGAGGCGGAGCGGGAGCGCATCCGCGCCCAGCGCCGGGCGGAGAACCCCGACGGCATTACGGAAAATACCAGTAAGAAGAAGATGCAGCGCCAGCAGGAGCAGGCCGACGCCGCCCGCCGCGCTGCGCAGAAAGGCGAAAGCCGCCCGGTCCCCGAGCAGCGGCCCAACAGCCGCGGCCGGAACTATGATCCGGACCGCTACCATACCGCCCAGGAGAATAAAGAGGAGTAAGCATGGAAAAATCGATCATTACTACCGGTAAGACCTTTGACGCCGCTGTCCAGGCGGCTCTGGAGCAGCTGGGAATGGATCGGGAGAGCGTATCCGTCCAGCTGCTGGAAAACGCCAAGTCCGGCGTGTTCGGCATCGGCGCGCGGCCCTATAAGGTCCAGGTGAGCTATGAGGTGCCGGACGAGCCCGCCCCCAAGGCGGCGGCGCCTGCCCCCGAGGCCCCTGCCGTTTCTGCCGCCCCCAAGACCGCCCTGTCCTCCGCCTCCCGGTCCAAGCCCAAGAAGGCTGCCCCGGCAGTGGAGATTCCGGCGGCTCCCGTGGCCCCCAAGGCGCCGGCGGTTCCCGCAGCGCCGAAGGCACCCGCCGCTCCCGCAGCGGAAAAGGCTCCTGCCGCCCCGAAGGCCCCCCGCCCCGCCGCTCCCAAGGCGCCCAGAGAGCCCAGAGAGGTCCGGGAGCCCAAGCCCTATGTGGAAAAGACCTATGCCCCTGCGGAGCCCGGCTCCACGGAGGAGAAGATCGAGCAGTTCCTGAAGGGCCTGGTGGAGCAGATGGGCTCCGAGGCCGTGCCCCATGCCTTTGCGGTGGAGGGCGGCTATAAGGTGGAGTTCACGGGCAAGGGCCTGGGCGCGCTGATCGGCCGCCGGGGCGAGACCCTGGACGCCATCCAGCATCTGACCAATTATGCGGTGAACCGGGGCCTGGAGCAGCGGATCCGCATCACCGTGGACGCGGAGGATTACCGGCTGAAGCGGGAGGAATCCCTGGACCGGTACGCCAAGAAGAAGGCCCAGCAGGTGCTGAAGCTCCGCCGCCGCACCACCCTGGAGCCCATGAACGCCTATGAGCGCCATGTGATCCACGCCAGCCTCCAGGATATGGAGAATATCACCACCTACTCCACCGGCACCGAGCCCAACCGCCGGGTCGTCATCGAGTATGTAAGATAAGGAAGAGTCCCCGGCAAGCAATTGCCGGGGACCTTTGTATTCCGACTTCCACAAGGGCGGCGCAACCCGCAGCGGATCGAAATAGGACGCTTGCCGGTGGCAAGCGCACCACACAAAAATCTTTAATTTTAGACTGAGGGATTGTAAGCTTGCCCATTTTGAGAAGGCTTGCAATCAAGGCCTTTCCTATTTTGAATCGACGCTTGAGCGAGGCTACCTGCGCTGCCCCCGGCGGGGCCCTTTCCTCTGGGGGAAAGGGCCGAAAGCCCACCGGGCTGCGGCCCGGACCCAGGGCCCAGGCGGCGGTACGCTGGAATTGTCCGGCAAGCTTTGTAAGCCGCTGCGTCGCTCTGTATCCGCTTCGACACGCGGCAGCGCTTGGCCGCGCACACGCCCGAAATGCACCGGGCAGAATTTGACAGCAGTTGCGTTAAAAGATGTGCATCATGCCGCCCGATGGTGCCAGACATAACAAGATGGTGCAGAAGATAGCCGATGGTGTAGTATATGGCAAGGCGAGTGCATAAACGTTCGGAAATTTCAGAAGGCCAAAGGCTCCCTTGTGGAAAGGGCGGGTGCAACCCACTGCGGATCAAAATAGGACGCTTGCCGGTGGCAAGCGCACCACACAAAAATCTTTGATTTTTGACTGAGGGATTGTAAGCTTGCCCATTTTGAGAAGGCTTGCAATCAAGGGCTTTTCCCGTTTTGAACCGGCACTCAGTCACTGCAATCTGCGCTTGCTCCCGGCGGGGGATTTATGAACTTTCCTTGAATAAGTAAAAACCTATTGATTTTGTCCCCGAAATGTCGTATTATATAATTGCACTACAAGGAGTGTAGCTGCGAAATACCATATTTACCAGGCTGCCCCCCTGCGGCCTGAACTGATCGAAGAAAGAGGTTATATCCAAATGGCTGAAATTGATCTGAAGCAGTACGGGATCACCGGCACCACCGAAATCGTGCATAATCCTTCTTACGAGATGCTCTTCGAAGAAGAGACCAAGCCCGGCCTTACCGGCTATGAAAAGGGCCAGGTCAGCGAGCTGGGCGCCGTGAATGTCATGACCGGCATTTACACCGGCCGTTCTCCCAAAGACAAGTACATTGTTGTGGACGAGAACTCCAAGGACACCGTGTGGTGGACCTCCGATGCTTACAAGAACGACAACCATCCCATGCCCCAGGAGACCTGGAAGGCCGTGAAGGACATCGCCAAGAAGGAGCTGTGCAATAAGCGGCTGTTCGTGGTCGATGCGTTCTGCGGCGCCAACAAGGACACCCGCATGGCCATCCGCTTCATCGTGGAAGTGGCCTGGCAGGCTCACTTTGTGACCAATATGTTCATTAAGCCCACCGCCGAAGAGCTGAAGGACTTCAAGCCCGATTTCGTGGTGTACAACGCCTCCAAGGCAAAGGTTGAGAACTACAAGGAGCTGGGCCTCAATTCCGAGACCTGCGTGGCCTTCAACATCACCTCCCGTGAGCAGGTCATCATCAACACCTGGTACGGCGGCGAGATGA
>CAKTIN010000057.1 GCA_934565775.1 uncultured Oscillospiraceae bacterium | reverse complement strand
CCGATAATGGTGCCGCTCATCCGCACCGGATGAATGGTCATAGACGCGGATTTGGCAATAAAGCTTTTTTTGGCGGCAACCGCCAGGGGGACGCCAATGGAATGGCCGCCGCCCAGCACGAGAGAAACGGTGGGTTTTTTCATGCCTGCAATCATCTCTGCAATAGCAAGACCTGCTTCCACATCACCGCCTACCGTATTCAAAAGTACCAGCAGGCCGTCAATCTCGTCGCTCTCCTCAATGCCCGCAAGCAGAGGCAGAACGTGCTCATATTTCGTGGTCTTGACCGTCTCCGGCAGGACCTGGTGGCCCTCGATCTGCCCGATCACCGTCAGAATATAGAGATTGCTCCCCTGATGATGGGTCAGGGCCGCCCCCATTTCAATGGCGCGCTCCTGGGATTGATTTTCCTGTTTGCCGTCTTTTTCCATGTGCAACACTCCTTTTTCCTAGGATGCGCCCAAAAAAGCAAGGTATACTTGAATTGTTCACAATTCTCCGCTATAATGGGCTTCGGAGGCGAGTCAAATGGCAATGGCAAAAGCTGCAAAAACCAACGCGGTGCGTCTGGTGGAGCAGGCCGGCATTCCCTTCCGGGAAGCCAGCTATGACTTCGACGAAAACGATCTGAACGGTCTGCACGCGGCGGAGGGCATCGGGATGCCCCCGGAGCAGGTATTCAAAACTCTGGTGGCCCGGTCCGGTAAGGGCGGGCTGTATGTGTTCTGCATCCCCGTCTGCTGCGAGCTGGACCTGCGGAAGGCCGCAAGGGCCGCCGGTGAAAAAAGCGTAGAGCTGGTCCATGTGAAGGAGCTGCTGGGTCTGACCGGTTATATCCGGGGCGGATGCAGCCCCGTGGGAATGAAGAAGAAATTCCCCACCTTTCTGGATGAGACCGCGGTGCTCTATGACGAGATCGCCGTATCCGCCGGAGCCAGAGGCAGGCAGCTGATCCTGAACGCCGAAGCGCTCAAAGATTTTTTGCAGGCGGAGTTTGCCGATCTGACCGCCGACCCCGCATAAATCAAATAAGAAAGGAAAGAATCATCATGTACGAGTACAAGACCAAGGGCACCTGCTCTCGCGAGATCTCCTTCGATCTGAAGGACGGAAAGATCCATGACGTGCATTTCGTCGGCGGCTGCAACGGCAATTTGCAAGGTATCGGCGCTCTGGTGGAGGGCATGGACGTAAACGAAGCCATCTCCCGGCTGGAGGGCATCCGCTGCGGCGCCAAGTCCACCTCCTGCCCCGATCAGCTTGCTCAGGCTCTGCGTGCCGCCTGCAATGAGAAACAATAAATAAAAGGAGATACCCATGAAAAAAGCAATTTCCCTTTTCCTGGCGCTGGTGCTTCTGTTCTCTCTGGCCGGATGCCAGAGCAGCACGAAGCCCACGCAGGCCCCCACCGAAGCCCCTACCGAAGCCCCTACCGAGGCTCCCACGGAGCCTGCCTTCACCGGTTCACTCTCCGAGCTGCTGACGAAGCTCTATGAAATGACAGACACCGGCGAAATGGCCCTGGGCGACCCCCAGAGCGTCGATCTGACCGACGAGTACCAGGTCAGCTATTACCTGGGCCTGTCCAGCGCGGACAAGGTACAGGAGGCCCTGGTCTCCGAGCCCATGATTGGCTCCATTGCCTATTCCCTAGTCGCCGTCCGGGTGAAGGACGCGGCGGATGCCGTGTCTGTCGCCGAGGAGATGGCAAAGGGGATCAACACCCGTAAATGGGTCTGCGTGGAGGCGGACGAGCTCCATGTGGCGGCAAAGGGCGACCTTGTGCTGCTGTACATGGTGGATTCCGAGCTCTTTGACGTCCCCGCCACCGACATGATCGACCACTTTGAGACGATCGTCGGAACGCTGGACTATCGAAAATAAGCAAGAACGAAGGGAGACCGCCTCATGGCTTTTTCCAGCCTGATCTTTCTGTATGTCTTTCTCCCTGTCTCCCTGCTTCTGTGTCTTGCCGCCCCAAAGCCGCTGAAAAACGCCGCGCTGCTCCTTTGCAGCCTGGCGTTTTACGGCTGGGCGGAGCCTAAGTGCCTGCCTGTGATGATTCTGACCATCCTGGCAGGCTTTTTTGGCGCTCTGGCGGTCAGCCGGGCCAAGACGAAGCGGGGCAGACAGGTCTGGCTCTGGGGCACCTGCACTGTGTGCCTGGGCGTTTTGGTTTACTTTAAGTATACTTATTTTTTCCTTACCACCCTGGGCTTCTCCATCCGGTCCATTGCCCTGCCCGCCGGAGTGAGCTTTTACACCTTCCAGCTGCTGAGCTATGTGATTGATGTATACCGGGGCGCGGCGCCCCAGCGCTCTGTCATCGATTTCGGCGCCTATATTGCCATGTTTCCCCAGCTGGTGGCCGGGCCAATTGTCCGCTACAGCGACATTGCCGGGCAGCTCCGGGACCGCCGGGTCACGGCGGACGGGCTGTATGCAGGGGCCCGGCGGTTTCTCGTGGGTCTGGGGAAGAAGATCCTTCTGGCGGACCAGCTGGCGCTGCTGTGCAAGGACTACCGGGCCATGGCCGACCCCAGCGCTCTGCTTGCCTGGCTGTACGCCATTGGCTTCACCCTTGAAATTTACCTGGATTTCTCCGGCTACAGCGATATGGCCATCGGTCTGGGGCAGATGCTGGGCTTCTCCTTCCCGGAGAATTTCCGGTATCCTTATCTCTCCCGCTCCATCCGGGAATTCTGGCGGCGGTGGCACATCAGCCTGGGAGCTTGGTTCCGGGACTATGTCTATATCCCCATGGGGGGAAACCGCGTGTCTAAGGGAAAATGGGTGCGCAATATTCTCCTGGTCTGGGGCCTGACCGGCCTGTGGCACGGGGCGGGATGGAACTTCCTTCTGTGGGGGCTGCTCTTCGGTGTTCTGCTCCTGGGAGAGGGTCTGCTCTGGGGCAAGGCCCTGGAGCGCCGCAGGGTGCTGAGCCGGGTGTACACCCTTTTCTTCGTAGTCCTCGGCTTTGTCCTGTTCAACGCGGACAATCTTGCCATGTTCGCCCAGGATGTGCGCCGGATGTTCTGCGCCGGCGCAGTCCCCGCCCGGCTGAGCGACTTGTATGATCTGCGGAATTACGCCGCCGTTCTCCTGATGGCTCTGATCGGGGCCACGCCGGCTGCAAAGCGCCTGTATGACCGGGCCGCCCACCACCCCGCTGTGCAGTGGGCCGAGAGTCTCGGGCTTCTGGCCCTGCTGCTTTTATGCACCGCCGCGCTGGTGGACGGCTCATTCAATCCCTTCCTGTATTTCCGCTTCTAGGAGGCTGCCATGCGAAAGAAACTTACCATTTTCCTCCTGTTTGCCCTTCTGCTGGGGCTGGGGAGCGGAATGCTCCTGGGACACCGACAGCGCTCCGATTCCGAGCGCCGGGCTCTGACCCAGTGGCCAAGCCTCACCTGGTCCGGGCTGGCCAGCGGCTCCTTTGAGAGCGTGGCCCAGGACGCGGCGGCGGACCAGTTCCCCTTCCGGGAGTCCTTCCGCCAACTCAAGGCCTTCAGCGCCTACCGCCTGTTTGGAAAGCTGGAGAACAACGGCTTTCTGGTCACATCCGGGACGCCCCACGCCATCTATAAAAAGGAGCAGGCCGACCCGGGGGCGGCGAAATGGAATCTGGACATTCTCTCCGCCCTGGCCGAGCAGGCCCAGGCGGCAGGCTGCACCGTGCGCTCCGCCCTGATCCCCACCAAATACCACTATTATCCCGGGATTCGGACGGAGGACGGCTATGGGGAGCTGGAGGCGGCGCTAAAGGCCGCCCTGCCAGAGAGCGTCTATTGCCCCACCCAGGCCCTGTTCACCGCCGGCGACTATTACAACACCGACCCCCATCTGCGCCTGGCGGGCATTGAGAAGCTCTACGCTGCCCTGATCCCGGAGGCAGACGAGGCAGAGGCGACCGGTACCTACTCCGGCTTCCGGGGCGCCTATTGGGGGCAGAGCGCCTACCCTCTGGGCAAGGGGGACGAGGAACAGCTGTGCTGGGACGAAAGCCCTGAGCTGGAAAACGCGGAGGTCCGGGATCTGGTCGCCGGGGAGGCCCTGGGCCTGTATGACCGGGAGGCTCTGGATACCGCAGACCCCTATAGCTTTTATCTCTATGGCTCCCGGGCCCTGCTGGAGATCCGGAATCCCGGCTCCTCCACGGACCGCTCCCTTCTGCTCTTCCGGGATTCCTACGGCAGCGCCCTGGCCCCGGAGCTGGCGCGCACCTATCGCAGCGTGATCCTGGTGGACCTGCGGTATGTGTCCTGGAAGCAGCTGGATCAGTTTGTGACCTTCTCCGGGCAGGACGTCCTGTTCCTCACCAGCGCCCTGACCCTGGCGTCTGTGCGCTACAAGTAAAAATCCCTTAAGATATTAAATTTTTCCTTTCTCTTTACCCAAAGGGAAAACTATGGTAGAATAAAGCTACTTTATTCTTGGAGGTTTTGGTCCCATGGAGCTCACCAAAAAGCGCCGCGGCCCCGGCAATCTGGCGCTGTCCTTCCTGCTGCCGTTCTTAGGCTTCCTCATTCTGATGATCATCAGCCAGTACGCCCCCTTCGGCACCGGCTCTGTGCTGTACTCCGATGGGTATCATCAGTATTATCCCTTCTTTGTCGCCTATCGCAATACCCTGCGCAGCGGAGGCTCCCTGTTCCACACCTGGACCGTGGGCATGGGCATGGATTACCTGGCGCTGATCTCCTATTACCTGGCCTCTCCGCTGTATCTGCTGTCGGTCCTGGTGCCGGAGGGGATGCTGATCGGATACTTTTCCCTGCTGCTGCCGGTGAAGCTGGGCTTTGCCGGGCTGTTCTTCGGGCTCTTCCTGAAGCGGACCTTCCGTCGGGACGACTGGTCCGTGCCCATGTTCGCCACCTTTTACGCCCTGTGCGCCTGGGCGCTGGGGTACGTGTGGAATATCATGTGGCTGGATACCTTCGCCCTGCTGCCTCTGGTCGCCCTGGGGACCCTGCGGCTGCTGGAGGAGAAGAAATTCCTGCTGTATACCTTCTCTCTGTTCCTGGCCATCTACTGCAACTACTATATCGGCTTTTTCGTGTGCATTTTCGTGGCGCTGCTGTTCCTGTGCTATGAGATCTGCTGCTGGCGTGGCATTCGGCGGCTGCTGGGGGACCTGCTCCGCATTGCCCTGTTCTCCGCTCTGGCCATCGGCATGACCGCCTTCCTGGAGCTCCCGGCCTATGCGGCGCTGCAAGCCACACACTCCAGTGTCAACGAATTTCCCAAGGGCGTCAGCTTCAATATTGCCACAAAGAAAACCCTCCTGGGTTTCCTGGACGCCATGCGGCAGGTCGCAGGCATGACCGTCGGCGGCAATGAGCCCACCTATAAGGAGGGACTGCCCAACCTGTACTGCGGCATTCTCCCCCTCCTGCTGGCCCTCACCGCCCTGACCCGGAAAGAGGTCAAGATCCGGGAAAAGCTCTGCACCGTGCTGCTCCTGGTCTTTTTCATGGTGAGCTTTATCCTCCGGCAGCTGGACTACATCTGGCACGGCTTCCACTTTACCAACATGATCCCCTACCGCTTCAGCTTCCTGTTCTCCTTTGTGCTCCTGGTAGCCGGGTATCGGGGCTTCCAGTACGCGGAAAAGCTGAAGCTCTGGCAGATTCTCTTCGCCTTTGCCGCCTTCCTGGGGCTGTGCGTCTGCTCCAAGAATCGGACGGATTGGGTGTTCTGGCTGTACAATCTGGGCCTGGGGCTGGCCTATACGGCGCTTCTCATCGCCCTGTGGGTCCGCAAGACGCCGGAGCCGGAGGGAAGCCCCCAGCCCGTCGCCCTGCTGTACCCCGATAAGACCCGCCCGGAGATCCGGGTGATCTCCTCGGTGCTCGTGGCCCTATTCGCCTTAGAATGCACGGCGAACCTGATCCGCTTCGGTGTCAACTTCGGCGGCGGCAGCGTCTCCAACTATCCCAGCGGCACCAAGGATACCAAGGCTGTCCTGGAATATATGCGGGACAAGGAGCAGGGCGGCAGCTTCTACCGCACGGAATTCACCCACACCCAGTCGCTGAACGACGGGGCCCTGAACGGGGTGAACGGAATCACGGTTTTCTCCTCCTCCGTCAATGAAAATATGACCAAATTCATGGCCACCCTCGGTTACGCAGCCAAGCCCTCCTACAACCGCTATGCCTTTGAAGAGGCCTCTCCGGTGAGCTATCTGTTCCTCAACCTGAAGTATCTGGTCTCCCGGAACGGCGAGGTCCTGCCCGATTCGTATTTCCTTCCTATGTACCAGTCAGGGGACGTCACCCTTCTGGAAAACACAACCTGGCTGCCCCTGGGCTTTATGACCCGGGAGGCCCTGGCCGATTTTGATTTCGAATCCAGCGACTCCGGCAGCTTCGCCTTCCAGAACCGGCTCCTTGCCGCTGCGACCGGTCTGGACGCCGCAGCCTATACCGTCCTCACTGAGTACGACATTGTGGGGGAAAACGCCACGGTGAGCCAGAAGCCGGACAGCGGCTCCTGCTCCTACTCCGATGTCAGCTCCGGCGGAAAGGTCAAGGTCACGCTTGTGGCCACGGTTCCGGGCTATGTCTGCCTGCGGATCAACGCCCCCAAGCGGAACTCCTTTACGATCTACCGCAATAGGGAGCGCCTGACCGGAGATTCCATTTCCCTGCCCCAGATGGTCGCCGTAGGCAGCTGCAACAAGGGCGACGTGATTACCGTAGAGTTCACCTGCAAGGCCGGAGAAAACGGCTCGATCGACCTGACCGCCGGTGTCCTGGATGACACAGTTTACCGGCAGGCCGTGTCCCTTCTGAGCCAGCGCCCCCTGAATCTTACCAAGGTCACCGACACCCAGGTAGAGGGCACCGTGGACGCCGGAGAAGGCGGTCTGCTGTACACCTCGATCCCCGTAGACCGGAACTGGCGCGCGGAGGTAGACGGGCAGGAGGCCGAGATTACCCTGGTCGGCAACGCAATGGTCGCTCTGAAGCTCGGCTCGGGCACCCATGAAATTCGCCTGACCTATCGCAACACCGCCTTCCGCGCCGGGCTGTTCCTGTCTCTGAGCTGTCTGGTCGTGACCCTCGGCCTTGCCGCCCTGCTGTATCCGCCCAGAAAGCGCAGAAAAACCAGAAATTAAGAAAAGGGAGGCAGCCGCCTCCCTTTTTTATAAAATCTTCATTGCAAAGCGCGGACAGTTGTGGTAAAATAATTCTAATTCACAGAGAGGGAGTGCATCCTATGCGCTTATTGGAATCCGGGGAAATGTACCTGGAGACGATTTTAATTCTCACCCAGCAGAAGGGCATGGTGCGCTCTTTGGACGTTGCTGAGTATATGAATTTTTCAAAGCCCAGCGTCAGCCGGGCGGTCGGCCTGCTGAAGGACGGCGGGTATCTGACCGTAGATCCCCAGGGGTTCCTGCTCCTGACTCCCTCCGGAGAGGACGTGGCTAAGAAGATCTATGAGCGGCACACCACCCTGACCCGGCTGCTGACCAGTCTGGGGGTAGACCCGGAGGTCGCCGCAGAGGACGCCTGCAAAATGGAGCATATCATCAGCGACGAGACCTTTGAGGCGCTGAAGCGCCACGCTGCAAAAAATAGCAACCCTTAACCGCAAGAAAGCGGGGCTGTTCCCGGAACGGCCCCGCTATTTGCTTCTTTTATGCCGATAGATAGTAAAAAGGCACTTGCGATCAGCAAGTGCCTTTTTGGTACGCCAGAAGGGACTCGAACCCCCGACCTACTGGTTCGTAGCCAGTCACTCTATCCAGCTGAGCTACTGGCGCATACCACACTCCACGTGCCTAAATATACTAGCACATCTCGGTGGAAAATGCAAGCCCTTTTTTCAAAAAATGAGATTTTTTCTTTTTCCCTAAGCCAAGGTCAGAAAGCGCTCCGGGCCGAACAGATACAACAGCCGTGCCTTAACCGGCAGGCCGTAAATTCGCTCCAGTGCCCGGCCATACGCCTGCACCTGGGGCCCATACCGGTCGGCAAGCTTCTCCGCCCCCTCCGGGGGCACCCGGTCGGTTTTGAAATCCAGCACCGTAATCCCATCCGGCTCTAACAGGCAGCAGTCCACCACGCCTTGAAGCAGAATGCGCTCCCCCTTCAGGGCCGGGTCGTAGGTCTCCCCCGGCTCCAAAAGAGAGAATTTGAACTCCCGCAGTACATTTTCCCCGGAACGCAGCCGCTTTCCCAAGGCAGTCTCAAAGAATCGGGCGATTTTTCCGCAGTCCACCAGCGCCGCTTGGGCAGGGGTCAGGAACTCCTCCCGGACCAGCCGTCCGATCTCCGCCTCCACGGCCTGCCGGTCCGTGCAGGCTTCATACCGGAGAAACTGCATGGCCAGGTGCATGGCAATCCCGGCCTCCTTGCCGCCAGGCCGTCTGCTTTCCAGGAAGGCGGGACGCCGCCATGGGCTTCCCTCCCGCCGGGCGGGGTGCGTCTGCTCCGCCGCCTCTTCGTCCAGGCTCCGGCCCTTCAGCTGGGTGGCGGTCAGCTTGGAGGGCGCCGTGCAGGCAGCGGGATACCCGTAGGCCGCCGTCATGGTCCGCAGAGCCTCTTGGTCCGGCAGACGGACCTTCTCGCCCTCGTCCCCCAGAACGCCGCTACCCCGCTTCCACAGGGCAGAATCATCGTGGACCCGGATGTCCCAAACCGTGTCCCGCACCGCCAGGGCCTTAGGCCGGCCGCCCAGGTCGAAAAGCGGCTGCGCCTCGGTCCGGGTCAGGGCGCACATCAGCACCCAGTGCCCCAGGCACCCCGCCTGAGCGGACACCCGCGGGCAGGCCGGCAGCTCCATCGCCCCGGCGATGCTCTTCAGCCGTCCGGCCAGATTTGCGGAGGCATAGGTCATGACAAGCAGATCCCGGGGGCGGGTCATGGCCACATAGAGCACCCGGAGCTCCTCCGAAACCGTGTCGCGCTCCATTTTGGCCGCAATGGCCCGCTTGGCCACAGTGGGATAGCGCACCCGCTGGGCCTGATTCACGGCGCAGCAGCCGATGCCCAGGTCGGGGTCCGTCAAAACCGGCGCGCTCTGGTCCTCCAGGTTCATCTTCCGGTCCAGATTGACCAAAAATACCACCGGGAACTCCAGGCCCTTGGACTTGTGAATGGACATGACCCGCACCGCGCCATGATCTCCGTCCGTGGGACGGGTCAGCCCCCGTTCCGTCTGGCTCTCCAGAAATTCCAGGAACTGGGGCAGGTCCTTCCGCCCCTTCTCCTCAAAGGCGGCCGCCGTGGTATACAGCAGGCGCAGATTTTCCACCCGGCTCTGCCCGTCCGGCAGGCTTCTGTACACACTCTCCATGCCGGTCTCGTCAAAGATCCGCCGGAGCAGCGCCGCCAGGGTCTCCGTTTTTGCCCAGCGCCGGAGTGTGGACAGGGTCCTGCAAAAGGCCGCCGCATCCGCCTCCCGGCTCGCCTCCAGGGCGTCGTAATAGCACCCGTCAGGATGGGCCCCGCGAATGGCCCCCAGCCGGTCCGCCGAGAAGCCAAAAACCGGGCTCCGCAGGGCCGCCAAGAGAGGAATGTCCTGCCGGGGATTATCCAAAACCTGCAAAATTGCTCTCAAAACGCAGATCTCCGGGGCATCCAGAAGGTTTTCTCCATCCCCGGTGCGGCAGCGAATCCCCCGGGCCGCCAGGGCCCGGACGTACAGCCCCGCCACATTGGACGGAGACCGCATGAGGATCACAATGTCCTCCGGCTTCACGCGCCGGAGGCCGGAAGCATCCCGGATGAAGGTATCCTCCTCCAGCATCCGCCGGATTCGCCCGGCGACAAAGTTGGCCTCCGCCTCATCCTTCGACGCCTCTCCCTCCTTTTGCGACAGATCCAGACAGTGGAGCTCCACCGCCGGCTGCGGCAGCGCCTCGTGGGGCACGCCCTCCCGCAGCTGCTCCGTGGGGCCATAATCCACGCCGCCCACCTGCCTGGACATGGCGCAGGCAAACACATCGTTTGCCGCCGCCAGAATCTCCCCGCCGGAGCGGAAATTCTCGGACAGGAATACTTTTCTCCCCGGCGCCTGCCCCGGCTCCTCCGGACGCAGATACACATCTGCCTTCTCCTGAAACAGCCCGGGCTCGGCCAAGCGGAAGCTGTAAATGGACTGCTTCACATCGCCTACCATAAAGCAGTTCCCCCTCCCGGCGGTCAGAGCCGAGAAGATGCTGTCCTGCACCCGGTTCGAGTCCTGATATTCGTCCACCATAACCTCCCGGAATCGGCCGCCGATCTCCCGGGCTGCTGCCGTAGGGCCGGAGAGCCGCTTACCCAGCAGCAGCTCCACCGCCTTATGCTCCAGATCGCTGAAATCCAGGGCCCGGCGGCGGTCCTTTTCCCGGGAAAAGGACCGGTCAAAGCGGCGGACCAGCTCGGCCAGCCCCGCCATTGCGGGAACGGTACTGCGCAGATCCTCCAGCACCTGCTCCGAATCCCCGTAAAATCTGCTCTGCCAGGCTTTCAGCTCCGACCAGGTATCCGCGCGCAGCTGCTTGATCTGCTCCCAGCGCTCCGGGTCTATGGGGTCCTCCTTCAGCGATGGCATCCGGCCGAAGGCGGTCGCCTTCCCCGCGTAAACCTCATCCCAGGTGGAAAAGGCCCGCAGCGCCTTCAGCTGCTCCAGATTGGACGCATACAGGCCTGCCGCCTTCTCCAGAGCCGGGTCCCGGCGCAGCTCCGCCAACAGCCCTGTAAAAAGGGCGATCTCCCCATCCAGAAAGCCGTGAAAGGCCTCCAGCAAATACGCGCCCCAGGGGGTCTGCCCTGCATCCCGGGCCCCCTCTGCCGCCGCCTTTTCCAGGCAGTCGTTCAGAAAGGCCTCCGGCTGCAAATGGCACCGGGCGCTGTCGTACAGCCGGGCGATCAGCTCCGGCAGAGCCCGGTCGTCCCGGCCTAGGCCCAGTGTATTGACCAGAGCCTGGATCTCTGGCTCCCGGTCAATCTTCTCATAGGCCTCCTCCAGAACCCCCTCCATGGCCGTCTGCCGCAGCTCCAGCGCCTCCTGCTGGTCCGCAATGCGAAAATCCCCCGGCAGGTCCAGGGCATAGGAAAACTCCCGCAGAATCTCCCCGCAGAATCCGTGGACCGTGGAGATCTTTGCCAGGTAAATGCGCTGTAGCTGCCGCTGCAGGTGGCGGTTCCCGGGCTCCCGGGCCAGGCGCTTGGACAGCTCCCCGGAAATTTTTGCCCGGAGCTCTGCCGCCGCTGCGGTGGTATAAGTAATAATAAGAAATTCGTCAAGATTTGCCGGGTCCGCCGGGTCCGTCAGATACCCCATGAGCCGGTCCACCAGCACCTTGGTCTTTCCGGAGCCCGCAGCCGCCGAGACCAGCAGATTACTCCCCCTGGCGCTTACCGCCTGGGCCTGGGCCCGAGTCAGCTTTACCTCAGCCATGGCGCGCCTCCTTTTCCACCTGTTCCCAAAATTCTTCCTTTTTTATGGCCTTGAAGGACCGCTTTCCGGCCTGCCCCTCCCGGGTGCAGACCTGCCCGAATTCGCAGAACGCGCAGGCGTTGTGCGACCCGCGGAAATAGGGATCCGGGTCCACGCAGCCGCTGGCCAGCCGGTCCACCAGCCCCGCCAGAAGCCGGTCCACAAAGCCCTCCAGCTCCGCCCATTGCCCGGGCTCCACCAGATCCCCCTGGAGCTCCCCGGTCTTTGCTCTGCGCTTGCAGGGCAGATACCGGAAATTCTCCGTGCCGTCCATGGCCTGGAGCACCGCCTCATCCTTCAGAACCAGCCCATCCCGGTCCACGGCCTTCTCCCGAAGCGCCTGGGCGCTCTCCTCGGTCTGAGGGCCGTCCGCCAGGACCACCGGCACCCGGGCCGGGTAATACAGCACCCCGGCAGGCTGCCCCTTGCCCTTCAGTGCAAAGAGATACAGCAGCATTTGCAGGCCGATGCCCTGGGTAAGATCGCAGTAATCCATGGTTTTTCGGCCGGTTTTGTAATCTACAACCCGGAGATAAACCTTGCCGTTTTCCTCCAGCAGGTCCACCCGGTCCACGATTCCCCGCAGCTGGGCAGGCATGGCCCCGCCCCGGATCTCAATGGGAGGCATCTCCGCCTCCGGCCCCTTGCCGAAGCGGACCTCCTCCCCAGCCGGGTAAAACCGGGCCTGATTCAGCTCCGTCCAGAGGGCCCGCACCACCAGCTCCAGCTCCCGCAAATTCCGGTGGAACAGGTAAGCCGCCCGGCGGGAGCCATCATTCAGGTCAGCAAATACCCGCCTCTGGTAGGCCTCGGCAAAGCCCCGGGCCAGAGCC
>CAKTIN010000056.1 GCA_934565775.1 uncultured Oscillospiraceae bacterium | reverse complement strand
GTCGTAAGCAGAATAAGCCCGCCAATGGGACCGCTTCTCAAAAAGCAAGTCCGGTTGGCGGGCTTTTTATCAGATTAGGACAGGGGCGGGACCAGGATCAGCTCCTGGGGCAGATCCCCGAGCCGTTGGGCGCCGGTTTCGGTGACAGCGTAGACATCCCCGCAGCAGAAGGGGTCCTCCTGCCCGAACTGTGCCGATGGGCAGACTGCCAGAATCATTCCGGCCCGGAGGGGGGCGTCCTGGGTCTCGTCAAACAGGCAGGGTTTTTCCTGCATATAGCTGGAAATGCCGTGGAGGAAACAGGAGGAGTCCTCCCGGCTTCCCTGGGCGAGCAGATAGGCATTGACTTTGCCGGCAACTTCCCGAAGGGTCGCACCGGGCTTCAGACCGGAGGCGGCCAGGCGATTTGCCTCTGCGGCGACGGCCCACTTTTGGAGCGTCTCGGGCTCCGCCTTTTCAGCCAGGAGGAAGCTTCTGGCCGTCATGCCGAGGAACCAATTTCCCACCGGGTAATTCATGCGCACGTTCACCCGGTCTCCCGGCTCCAGCGCCCGCCCGGGAAAGACCGGCCGGTCCGTCGTCTGCGGGGCTCCCTCCTTGCCGGCGGTCAGCCGCACCAGAGAGGTGGTATAGAAGCTGGTGTCTCCGGTCAGGCCGGAGGCGGGCAGATGGAAGATCCGGTTGCGGCATTCGCTCTCCAGCATTCCGGGGCGCATAATGGCGGGAATGGCCTGAAAGACCTGCTGCAATGCGGCAGCGGCTTTTTGCGCCGAGGCCAGCTCCTCCGGACTGCGGACCATCTGCACCTCGTCCAGAGCCCGGGTGACATCCACAAATTCCAAATTCGGAATGTGCTTGCGGAGGTATTGCTCCGTCTGCACATTCATCTCCCGGGGGGCGTAAATGCCAAAGCGGTGGGTCCCCGCCTGCTCCATGGCCGCGAGAATGGGCGCAAAGGAGAACCGGGTCGCCTTCTGAACGGCGTGATAGTTGGTAGGAGAGACGTAGGAGAGGAAATCCTCCCCGGGCTCCAGCATCCGGAAATGAAGAAATTCCTCGGAAACGCAGTAGCTGGGGCCATCCGTCAGCAGAATATCCCCTGCTCCGGTGTAGCCATGAATGCGCTCTCCCAGCAGCCAGCTTTTCAGAATGCCGTCCCAGCTGAATGCAAGGACGCCGGGCAGGTCGAGCTTGCGCAGGACCGCTTTCACGGCGGCGTGCCGCCGCTCCAGCTCCTGCTGGGAGTAGTTCATCCACATATGGCTCATCATATGATAATACATTTCGGAACCCTCCCTTATAATACGACGATTTCCGTGGGGAAGTCCACCAAGGGTATGCCGCCCTGGGATGTGACCAGATAGGTGTTGGGAATGACCAGGACCTCGAAGAAGCTGTAGGTGGGCGCCTTCGGGTCCCCATAGGGCAGGCAGGTATTGGGCTCACACAGCAGGTGCATATGCTCCTGCAGGGGCAGGTCGATGGTTGTGGGGTCCCGCAGATCCGGCGCCTCCGTGCGGGTGTTGCCCATGCCGTGGAGCAGGTTCCAGGACAGCATATGAATGTCCAATTCCTTGGCGTAGGCCACGGCCTCCTGCTCGATCTGCCGGGGGATTGCCCCGGGCTTCATTTTAGAGGCGACAAAGGCCTGGACCTGGGCGGAGCGCTCGTAGACCCGGCGGGTCTCGGGATGGGGCTCCCCCATGGAGAAGGTACGGCCGGTGTCCAGAATCATGCCGCCGTAGCGGTTCATCTCCAGCATCAGCAGCATCTTGAAGCCCGGGCGTACCCGCTCCAGGCGGTCATAATACATCCGCATCCCGGCCGAGGGCAGCGGGAGCGGCCCGCCATCGTTCTCATAGCCGAAGCTCAGGAAGAAGGGGGCGCATTCGTCCCGCCCGGCGCCCAGCTCCCGGGCATAGTAGCTGAAGTCCCGGATGATGTCCCGGGCGTAGCGGCCCTCCCGGATGAACAGAGGGGCGGCTTCGAAGATTTTTTTCTCCATATCCGCCGTCCGGGCTATGGCCTCCCGCTCCTCCGGGCTTCGGATCGCCCGCAGGGTGCAGACCGGAATTCGCAAATCCACCCATTGAATCCGGGGGCAGGCGCGCTCCAGAGCCCGGCAGAAGTCAGCCGGCAGGTAGCGCCAGTTGATGACGCCGATCCGCCCCTCCGGGGCAATACGGTCGATTACATAGGGCAGCTCGATCCCCTGGGTATAGCGGATACCGGGAATCAGCCCGGAAAATTCATAGCCCCCCACCATCCGCTCCGGATGCGCCGGGGCCGGGCCGTCCGCCATACCGCTGCCGTAGACCAGGGTCAGCTCGCCGCCCGCGTCCAGCAGCAGCGTGCTGCAATTTAAGTCGTTGGCCAGCCAAGCGCTATAGGCCTCCTCGCAGGGGTTTCCGATGAGCAGAAGCTGAAGCTGCCGCTCCCGCATGAGCTGCTGGACGGCGGCTCTCCGGCGCAGATATTCCTCCGGAGAGTAAAACAGCACCAGCTCGTTGCGATCCAGCATGGGTTTTGAAAATAAAGACCTGGGTTCCATGTTGGCCGCCTTTCTAGCGCACGACCATCTGGCCGCTTGCCCGGTAGATCTTGAACCAGTCCTCCTGGCTCAGCTCCACATCCAGCGCGGCGATGGCCTCATCCAGCCGGGTAAGCTTGCTGCTGCCCACCAGAGGCATGGCGCCCACGGGATGGCGCAGGATCCAGGCGTAGACCAGGGTGTTTACAGAGATTCCCTTCTCCTCGGCCATATCCTTCAGCACCGCGCGGGTCCGGATATAGGGCTCGTCCTGGCTGGTAAACAGCGCGCCGCCGCACAGAGGCGACCAGATCATGGGATGAATCCGCTCCTCCTGGAGCAGATCCATCATACCGGACCGGAAGTGCTCAAAGCAGCAGGGGTTCCACTCGATCTGATTGGTCCGCAGGATGCCGCCCATATAGCGGTTCAAGGCGTGGAACTTATAGGGGTCAAAGTTGGACACGCCGGCCTCCCGGATGCAGCCGTCGGCCTTCAGCCGCAGCAGGGCCCGGGCGGCCTCCTCGTGATGGATCAGCGGGTCCTCCCGGTGGATCAAGTACAGATCCAGGTAGCCGCAGTTCAGCTTCCGCACCGAATTCCGGCAGGCCTCCAGCAGGTAATCATAGGAGGTGTTGTAATAGTTCCCACCGCCGTTGCTCCCCAGGCAAATGCCGCCCTTGGAGATGATTTTATACCGGCTCCGGGGAATTTCCCGCAGGGCCTTGCCCACCTGCTCCTCGCACAGGCCGCCGTAAATATCGGCGGTGTCAAAGGTATCGACTCCCCGGTCGATACAGGCGTTCAGGAAATTTGTCAGTTCCCGGGTGGTCAGATTCCAGTCCGTCACCCGCCAGAGTCCCTGAATGATTCTGGAAAAAGAAAGCTCATCGGTAATACGAATCATTTGCATGGTACTGTACCTCATTTCTGCTTATCAGAGTGGGTGTGCGATTCCCCTAGCCGTGGCGCTCCGGCAGGGTGTTGAGCCGGTAAAGGATTGTGTCCATCTCCTCGGCGGAGAGCGGCGTAAAGCCCAGCAGGGGGAATTTCAGCCGGTAAAACGGGAAGGCGCAGGCAAAGTCCCGGACGTTGTCGATGGTCTGGCGCACACTGGCGGGAAGGCCCTGGCAGGCCGCATCCAGATTGCCGGAGCGGCAGATCCACTCCACCGGCGTCATGGTGCTGTAGCGCATATACCGGTCCTGAGACTGTACCTCCACGGTCTCCTTCAGAAGAATACGGTCGGAGGAGTCCCCTACGAGGATTTCAAATTCACCGGCCTCCACGCACCAGGCGTTGGTGTTCTCATTCCAGAAGGAGAAGGCGTGATCACCCAGAAGGATCTCTACGTCCCGGCTCTCCCCCGGCTCCAGCCGGACCTTGCCGAAGCCCTTCAGCTCTTTCTCCGGCCTGGGGGCGCTATGGACTGGGTCCCGCACATAGACCTGCACGACCTGAGAGCCCGGCCGGGTGCCGGTATTGGTGACGCGGCACCGGATTTGCAGCCGCTCCCCGGGGGGCAGCTGCCTCCGGCTGAGCCGCAGGTCAGAAAAGGCAAAGGTGGTATAAGACAGGCCGAAGCCAAAGGGATACTGCACCGGCAGCTTCCGGGCCTCATACCAGCGGTACCCCACATAGATTCCCTCGTCATAGCGCACATTGTGCTGATTGCTGGGGAAATCCGGGAAGGAGAGAAACGCCGGGGTGTCCTCCAGGCGCAGGGGGAAGGTCTCCGGCAGCCGTCCGCCGGGCTCCGCAAGGCCGAAAAGAAGGTTCGCGCAGGCCGCGCCGATCCCCTCCCCGCCGGTATACAGGAACAGGATCGCCCGGACCTTTCCGGCAAACGGGGTAAGGTCCACCGGCGCCCCGGCATGGACGCAGAGAATGACGTTGGGATTCGCCGCGCAGACGGCCTCCAGCATCCGCCGCTGCCCCAGGGGCAGCGCCAGCGTGGTGCGGTCGTGGTTCTCCGTCTCCAGAGGGACCGGCAGCCCCACGAACGCTGCAACGCACTTCGCCTGCCGGGCTGCCCGGGCCGCTTCCGCCGCCAGGGCCGGATCGTCAGCCTCCATATCGCCCACATTGGGGTAGCCCGGCACATAGGCAGGCGCCGCGCCCAACAGCCTTGTGATTTGCTCCAGGCCGCGGTCCAGGACCCGGGCGTTGGTATGACCGCTGCCGCAGCCGCAGTAGGGCGGCAGCTCCGCAATGGAACCGGCGACCAGAAGCCCCTCACAGGGCAGGGACAGCGGGAGAATTCCGTCGTTTTTCAGCAATACGGCCGCCTGCTCCGCAACCTGAACGGCATAGGCGTGATTCGCCTCGTAGTCCGCCCGCTCTGCGGGTCCCTGGACCTTCTCCTGGAGCTTCAGCAAGCGCAGGCAGTGAGTATCCAGCTCCGCCTCCGAGATCTCGCCCCGATAAACGGCGTCCAGAAGCTCCCCGGTATGCTCGGTGTATTCGTTGCCCTCGCAGTCCATTCCGCAGGCGTGGGCGGAAACCTTGTTGGTTTGGATGGCCAGCCCATCCGACTGGACCATGCCCTCGTAGCCCCATTCTCCCCGGAGAATCTCCGCCATCAGGTGGCGGTTGGAGCTGGTCCACTCGCCGTTGACCCGGTTATAGGAGGTCATGATGCTCCAGGGGTCGCCCTTTTGAATGGCAATCCGGAAGGGCTCCAGATAAATCTCCCGGAGCGCGCGCTCGCCAATCACGGCATTCGTGGTCATGCGCTCATACTCCTGGTTGTTTACCGCGTAATGCTTCAGGCAGGCGGCGGTCCGGGTGCTCTGCACCCCCTGGATGTAAGAGCCCGCCAGCTCCCCGGTCAGATACGGGTCCTCCGAGAAATACTCAAAGTTCCGCCCGGCTAAGGGACTGCGCTTGATATTGACGCCCGGCCGGGCCAGAAGGGTCACGCCGTTTTCCTTGGCCTCGATGCCGTTTGCCCGGCCCACCCGGCGGGCGGTCTCGCAGTCCCAGGTCGCGGCCAGCGCCGCCATATGGGGAAAGGTCGTGCCATGATGGGTCTTTAGGCGCTCCTGCTCCGACAGGACGCGGCTCTCGCCCATATCGCCGCTGGGGTTATCGCAATGGACGACCCCCTCCATCCCGATGGACAGAGCCTGACCGTTGTGGAGCTTTCCGGCCTGGTGGTCGATCACCTGGGCGCACATGATGGCCTTTTCTCTCAGGGTGAGCTTGGAGAGCAGGGCCTTATATTCAAAATCTGTCATACGATTGATCCTATCCGTTGGAATTTGCCGCTTCCGCCATTTCTCTGGCATATGCGGCGTTGGCCTCCGCAGCAATGTGGCGGTCCGCTCTGAACTTTTCGATCCTGCCCTGATTGGCAGAGTAGGACAGCAGGATCAGCAGGAAGAATCCGGTAAAAATATCCCGCACGGGGGTGGAGAAGCCAACGGCGATCAGGCCGCTGGTCACCATTTTCATGGTAAACGCGCCAACGCAGCACCCGACGGTGAAATTGCAGTAGCGCTTGAGCACATTCGCCACCCAAACGCCCATCATGGCGTTGAACATAGGGCCCATGGAGGCCAGCGTGGTGGCGGAGTAGATCGTGCCGTTCTGAGACAGATACAGCACGGCGGAGACGCCCAGGAACAGCCCCTCAAACAGGAAGCACAGCTGCTTCATCTTGGGAATATTCAGGCCGGTGTTCCGGGCAATGACCTTGTTGGAGCCAATGGCCTCCAGATTGTGGCCAAAGGGAGTGTAAGAATAGGCAATGTAATAAATCGCGAACATGATCGCAAAGACGATAAAGCACCAGGGGGTATGGCACAGCGTCGTCAGGCTGCCACTGATCCGGATCTGGGGGAAGATGACCCGGGGCAAGCACTCATAAAACAGGCACATCCCCATGGTGACTACCATGCTGGGCACCTTCAGCCGGTTAAACAGCCAGCCCGTAAAGCCGGACATGACCACGGCGATCAGAATGCAGAACAGAACCATGCCGGGCAGGCCGGTCCCCGTAATTGCCTGGAGATTGCCACCGAAGATCGCCGCGCCATAGATCACGGCGCCTGCGGAGAAGTCCCACATTCCCAGCGTCAGGATGACGGAGAGACCCAGCGCCGCGACCATCGGCTGGACGGACTGCCCCAGGATGACCTTCATGGTATCCCATTTGCCGAACCGTCCGCCGGTCAGCACCACGAACAGGCCGTATACGCAGACGGGCAGGATATACATCAGATTATAAATGCTGGCCTTTACACCCACATCGATGCCGCGGGTGGGACAGTCCATGATTAGAATCTCACTGTCATTGGCCAGCCACTTGCCCACAACGACCTTCTGCTTGTTGCCGCCGGAGAGCTCCGTGCAGCTCTGGGAGGTGGAGGCGCACTTGATCTTCAGCAGGTCCGCCTCCTTCGCCGCCAGAGCCTTTTGGCTGCGGTCGGTGATGATTCCGAACTTCTCCAGAATCCGGAAAGCGCCCATGCGGAAATGGCCGCCCAGTGTGCAGTCCTGCTGAAGAATCAGGGAGTCCTCCCGTTGAACCCGGCGTCCGCTGTGGCCTATATTGGTCCCTACGTGGAAAAGCCCCGGTTCCAGGGAGCCGGGAGCAGCCATATCAACGCCAGCAAGGTCTCCGACGCGCTGACCACCGCCCGGGCCAAGGGGCGGCGGGTGTCCTATGCCCGGGGCTTCTGCGGAGACCGGGACGAATGGGACGAGTCCCTCGCCCAGGAAGCGGTGGCCGCCGCCCGGCAGGCAGAGGTTGCCGTGCTGTTTGCGGGGCTGCCGGATTCCTTCGAATCTGAGGGCTATGACCGCAGCCATATGGCCCTGCCGGACTGCCAGAACCGTCTGATCGCCCGGATCGCCGCCGTGCAGCCCAGCACCATTGTGGTGCTGCATAACGGCAGCCCGGTGGAAATGCCCTGGGCCGATCAGGTGCGCGGCATTCTGGAGCTGTACCTGGGCGGACAGGGCGTAGGCGAAGCAACGGACGCCCTGCTTTTCGGAGACGCAGAGCCCGGCGGCCGTCTGCCGGAGACCTTCCCTCTGGCTTTGGCGCACAATCCCTCTTACCTGAATTTCCCGGGGGACGGCCATACCGTCCGGTATGCAGAGGACGTTTATGTGGGCTACCGGTACTATGATAAAAAGCAGCTGCCGGTGCGCTTTCCCTTTGGCCACGGCCTCTCTTATACCACTTTTTCCTACCAGAATTGTCGCGTTTCGGCTCCGACGCTCCGGGAGGGCGAGACCCTTACGGTCTGTGTGGACGTAACCAACACCGGCCGGCGCACCGGCAGCACCGTGGTGCAGCTCTATATCCGGGATGAGACCGGTGCGGCGGACCGCCCGGTCCGGGAGCTGAAGGGCTTCGGAAAGGTCTCCCTTGCCCCCGGCGAGACGAAAACCATCGCGCTGCCCGTGCGGGCCCGGGACCTCTGCTGGTTCAGCGAGGCGCTGAATGACTGGTATGCCGCGCCGGGAACCTATGTGCTGGAGCTGGGCCGCAGCAGCAGAGATCTGTTTGCTGCCCTTCCCGTGACCTTCTGCACGGACCGCTGCCTGCCGGTCGTGATCGAAGAGAATACCACAATGGGAGAGATTCTGGCCCACCCGGCGTTGACCACCGCCCTGCAGGCCGCCTTCCCGGACCTCCTGGCCCGCCTTGCCCCGGATGCGGAGCGCTCTCAGGCCGCAAAGGAGGCCATCACGGAGGAAATGATCCGCGCCCAGCTGGACAGTATGCCCCTCCGGGCCCTGCCCTCCATTCTGGGCCTGTCCCAGGAGACCTTTGACGCGCTCCTGGCCGCCCTTCGAAAGGCAAATCCATAAAAACAACCCGGCCCTCTGCTGCATTTTGCCAGAGGGCCGGGTTTTCTATCTGATTCATACCTTTTTTGTGATTCCCGTGCGGCGTTCCTTGCTCAGGCCGCCCGCCATATGCTCCATCTCGCTGCCCACGAACCGGGCACGGCGAACCACATTTTCTCCGTATTTATCCCGCAGACCGTCCACCGCCCGGTCCAGCTGAAGCTGGCGCTCATATTTTTCCGGCTCCACAGGAGAGAACAGGTCGAACTGGCAGTAGCTCCCGTCGGACAGCTCCGTCACCTGGACCCCCAGCTGCCGCAGCGGGGTCACGCCGTCCCAGGCCTCGTCAAACAGGCGGCAGGCGGCCCGGTGAATCTCTGAGGTCACATCCGTCGCCCCGTGCAGACGGGTCTTGTGGGAGGAATCCGCAAATTCCGCCGTCCGCAGACTGACGGTGACGCAGCGCCCGGACTTTCCGTCCCGGCGCATCCGCGCCCCCACGGTCTCGCACAGGCTCAGCAGCACCTGGCTGGCAGTCTGCCGGTCTGTCACATCGAAGGGCGTCGTGACGGCGTTGCCATAGCCCTTGTTTTCCTCGGGGTGAGCCAGAACCGCGTCGTCGCACCGGCCGTTGGCAAAGTGCCAGACCGTATCTCCGAATTTTCCCAGCTTCTGCCGCAGGACCCTGGGGTCCGACCGGGCCAGCTGGCCAATGGTATAAATTCCCAGCTTGCGGAGCTTGGTCTCCGTAGCCGGTCCGACCATAAACAGCTCCCGCACCGGCAGGGGCCACATTTTTGCGGCCAGCTCGTCGGGGAACAGGGTGTGGACCAGATTGGGCTTTCGGAAGTCCCCTGCCATTTTGGCCAGGAGCTTATTGCTAGAGACCCCCACGTTGACCGTAAAGCCCAGCTCCTGCCAGATGGTCTCCCGAAGCAGGTTGGCAGCCTGGACCGGAGAGCCGTACAGCAGCCGGGTCCCGGACATATCCACCCAGGCCTCGTCAATGGAATACTGCTCCACCAGGGGGCTGAAGGTCTCCAGAAGGGCGATCATGTGCCGGGAGGCCTCCACATAGAGCCCGAAGTCCGGCTCCACCACCGCCAGATAGGGGCACTTCTCCAGGGCCTCAAACAGAGGCTCCCCGGTCTGCACCCCAAATTTCTTCGCCGGGATGCTCTTGGCCAGAATGATGCTCTTCCGGGAGGCCTTGTCCCCCGCCACTACGGAGGGAATCTCCCGGAGGTCCTGCTTTTCCCCCAGGACCCGCACCCGGTACGCCGCTGTCCAGGACAGGAAGGCGCTGTTGGCGTCAATATGAAAAATTACCCGCCCGGACATGGCGCGCCTCCCCTCTCAGTACACCCACTGCATCAGGTCCCAATGGTGGGAGCGAATGGTATAACGCAGCTCAAACAGATGCCGCCGCTCCCCGGCCTCCGCCTGGCACAGATAGATCATCGCTTCTACGCCCACATAGGCCACCTCCCGTACGCTGACCACCCGGGAAATATCCAGCCGGACCAGCTGCCGGTCCTCCCCCTCCAGGCGCACCCGCAGGGGCTGCATCTGCCCGGAGGCCAGACAGACCGCGATCACATCCACCGGACCGCCCTGGCCCATAGCGCTCCCCCCTTTCTGCTTTCTTGCCTTTATTGTAGCACAAATGTTCGAATATAGCAAGTGGAAATCTTTCCTTGCCTGGACGGGGAAACTGTGCTATACTGAAGGAAAAAGAAAGCAGGAGGCTCCTATGCTGAAATATACCTGTCTGGTCCTGGATCATGACGATACCGTCGTCCGCAGCGAAGCTACGGTGAACTACCCCTCATTTCTGGAATGCCTGGCCGTGATCTGCCCGGGAAAGACCCTTTCTCTGGAGGATTTCAGCCGGATGTGCTTCTCCCCAGGATTTTCGGAGATGTGCCGGGAGCATTTCGGCTTTACCCAGGAGCAGTTGGATTGGCAGTTCGCCGAGTGGAAAAAGTATGTGGTGGACCATGCTCCCCCCGCCTTTGCAGGGATCGACCGGGTTATCCGGCGGCAGAAGGAGGCCGGAGGCCTGGTTTGCGTCTCCTCGCACTCCTCTTATATCAACATCACCCGGGACTATCAGAAATACTTCGGCATCACGCCGGACGGTATCTTCGGATGGGACCTGGAGCCGGAGCAGCGCAAGCCCGCCCCCTACGCCCTGGATCAGATCATGGCGCAGTTCGGTTTGGCTCCCAAGGATTTGCTGATGGTGGACGATCTGAAGCCCGGCTATGACATGGCAAAGGCCCGGAATGTGGATTTTGCCTGGGCGGGCTGGGGCCGGCCCCCTATTCCGGAGATCGAGGACTTCATGGTAGCCCACAGCGATATTGTCTGCCGGACCCCCCAGGAGCTGGAGCGTTTCCTGTTTGATTCTTGACAGATGTGATATAATGAAAACAGAATTTTCCGAGGGGAGGTGCCGCATACGGAGCAGAAGGGCATTAAGATCGTTGCCAAAAACCGGGAGGTATTTCACGAGTATTTTGTGGAGGAGCAGTTTGAGGCCGGAATCGAGCTCTCCGGAACGGAGGTAAAATCCATCCGCGCCGGGACGATCAACCTGAAAGACAGCTGGTGCGGCATCAAGAACGGAGAGCTGTTTGTCAATCAAATGCACATCTCCCCCTATGAAAAGGGCAATATCTTCAACAAAGACCCCCGCCGTCCCCGCCGGCTGCTGATGCACCGGCAGGAAATCAACCGGCTGTACGGTAAGGTCAAGCAGGATGGCTATGCTCTGATCCCCGTGTCCGTGTACTTCAAGAACTCCCGGGTGAAGGTCGCCGTAGGCCTGTGTAAGGGCAAGAAGCTCTATGACAAGCGGCAGGACGCCGCCATCCGGGACGCCAAGCGTGAAATGGAGCGGGCTATGAAATCCCGCTGAGAGAAAGGATGAGATCTCATGAATCCCACTGTTACCATTGAAATGGAAAACGGCGGCGTGATCACCGCTGAGCTTTACCCCGATAAGGCCCCCCAGTCCGTGGCGAATTTCATTGCCCTGGCCCAGGCCAATTTCTATGACGGCCTGATCTTCCACCGGGTCATTCCCGGCTTCATGATCCAGGGCGGCTGCCCCCAGGGTACTGGTATGGGCGGCCCCGGCTACTGCATTAAGGGCGAGTTCAAGCTCAACGGCGTCAATAATAAGCTGAAGCATACCCGGGGCGTGCTGTCCATGGCCCGGTCCATGAACCCGAACTCCGCCGGGAGCCAGTTCTTCATCATGCACGAGGACGCACCCCACCTGGACGGACAGTATGCCGCCTTCGGCATGGTCACCTCCGGGATGGACGTGGTGGACGCCATCGCCTCCGTCAAGACGGACGCGAACGACCGTCCCCTGGAGCCCCAGAAGATCAAGCACATTTCCGTAGATACCCACGGGGAGACCTATCCGGCTCCCACGAAGTATCCTGATCCCTACGGCAGATTCTAAAGGCAATTCCCCGGCGGGCTCTCCCCCGCCGGGCCAGACCTCCCTTTCTATCCGGGGGCGTACCGGTTTCGACGGGGGTAGTGAGGCTGGAATAGCGGGCCGTGGTGCCTGACCACGATAAAACGGGTACTTTTAAAATTAACTGACAACAATCAAGTTGCCTTCGCTGCCTAATTAGGCGGCCATCCACCCCGGAAGGACCACGAGCCGGGCTCGGGTGTGATTTGAGTGGTGACCGTGCGTACACAAAGCTTTGCGTGTACCATGCATTATGAAGCTACTAAGGCGCGTAGGGTGTTTGTTCCCGCCGCGCTGAGGGAATGTAAATAACAAACTGCGCCCGGAGAAGTTCCTTCCAAGTTGCTTTCGGACAGGGGTTCGACTCCCCTCGCCTCCACCAAAGGGGTATTACACGAACCTTTTTACTTTGTCGGCGGCTTTGCCGTCACAATATGGCTCAGGTAATACCGACAGA
>CAKTIN010000055.1 GCA_934565775.1 uncultured Oscillospiraceae bacterium | reverse complement strand
CCTTTTCTGCTGCGCGTCGCTTTTTAAGCTGCAAAACATCCCGGAGGGATCATAAAAAAACGCTGCTGCAAGCTGCTTTATGGCTTGCAGCAGCGTTTTCTGCGCCTTCCTATCCCGGAGATTTCCCACCCGCTCCCGGGAGCCTTTTCCGCGCTGCAGCCTCCGGCTCCAACCCAGTCGGACGGAGCCGAATCAAAGGATGCTTTTCGTGTAATAGTGCCGCTTTCCGGTGTACGGATATTCTTCCAGGGTAAAAACCTCCCGGTATCCATGCTTTTCATAAAATGCGGGGGCTTGAAAAGAGAAGGTATCCACAAAGACATATTTGCAGCCGCGCCGTCTGGCCTCACGCTCTGCGGACTCCAACAGCCGGCTTCCGATCCCTTGCCCTCTGAGCGGTTCGCTGACGAAAAGGAATCGGATGCAAAGCCAATTGCCAAAGGTCTCTCCCGTCAATCCGGCTGCCTTTTTGCCGCTTTCGTCCTCCAGAAATACGCCGATGGGAACGTTTTGAGATGCCTCGCGGTGGCTGAGATTATATTCTTTTAACAACGCGTGGATTTCGTTGCTGTTACGCTCGTCCCCATCGTCGGTGATTCTGAAAACAAGCTTTGAATTTCGAACTGCTTGCGGTTTTTCCATGGCGATTTATAGATTCTCCCCATTCGTTCTGTGGGCCCATTGCCCCTTCGGAAGTGTCTTCGCAAGGAGCAGGGCATGAGCAGCCGCCTTTCCTGTAAGGCGCTGCTTGCCGGACATGGCGCAGCAGATGTGTTCCGTGTCGATGTTTTCTTGGGGGATGCGGATGTAATTCATAGAATCTCACCCTCCTCCAAATGGTATCCCTCCGCCGGAAATTGATGCCGGCAGCTGGCCTGAACGGTAAGCGTTCCGTTTCTCTCCGCCTGGAGCAGGGCGGACAGCTGCCTTGCCATAGGCAGACAGTCCGCGTCCTCGGCGCCGCAGAAGATCCGAACCGCAATCTTCTTTTGGGAGATGGCGTGGACCAGGGCCTGGGCCTGCTTGTGCAAGAGTGGAATCCAGGGGCTTTGCAGAAGCAGCAGATCACAGCGCGCGGGGGTGAATGTGACCGCGCGCAGAAGCATATCGCATCCGGCGGAGAAGCCGCCGCAGGCAATTTTGCGATAGCCCGCATGTTCCACCTGCTTCAGAGCGTGTGCCACCGGCAGATAAGAGGTCTCGTCATAGCGCCACCGATAGGTCCCATATCCGTCCGGCTCGGCGCTCTGTACGGTTTCAATCTGCCAGCTCCCGCCGGTTCCCACAATGGGCTCCCAATCCGCTCGCGCGGTCTGGGCATTTTGCGTGTTGCCATGAATGGCCAGAAAGAGGCGCTCCGCCTCTTTCTTTTCCCAGGAAAGCTGTGTGCTGGCCTGAGAGGCGGCGCTTGCATATCGATCGTCCGAAATCGATTTCAGAGATTGAAATGCAGAGAGATTTTTCAGCGCCGCAAGGTCCTCATCCTCCAGCACCTCCGGGCGGTACCACCAGCCCTTGCTGCAAATCGCTGTCCGCAGCCATTCCAGGGCCTCCTCCGGTCTGCCGGATCCGCCGGCCAGGCAGGCGAGGAAGTAAAAGGTCTGCGGCCCGTAATCCTGCGGATTTTTGGAATAGACATTCCGCAAATAATCATAGGCCACCGGATACCCCCTCCCGGCCAGGGACAGGGTGGCTTCCAAAACATCATTTTCTTTTTTCAAATCCGATTCTTCCCTTCAAAAAATGCGGCGTAAACCGGTGAAGCAGCGGGAAATCCTTCGCCTTTTCATGCCTGCGCCTCCTGCGCAGCCAGAATCGCGCCCCGGTACGCCTGCTCCAGCTGAGAACAAATAAGCGCCTCATCATATTGCAGCGAATTGTTGGCGATGATGCTTGCGTACCCGTGGGCAAACAGGAAAACGGTCAAAAAGACCTTTTTCGTCTGCTCCATGCCGATTCCCAGGGCCCCCTGCATGGCGGAAAGAACCGGGGTGAGCTCTTCCGCGTCGATCAGTTCAAGCAGCGTCTTTCCCTCAAAAAAGTCAGACTGAAAAAGGAAGCGGAACAAATGCGGCTCTTCCGTGGCAAAGCGGATATAATTCAGCCCGATCCCAAGCATGGCGCCCCTTTGGGGGCCTTTCAGATCCATCAGATACTCTGAATGGTAGCGGTCCGCCTTTGCATAGACCGCCCGCTTCAACGCCTCAATCGTCGCGAAATGATACATAACGGGCTGCGTGGAGCAATGCAGCCGCTCCGATACGGTTCTGGCGTTGATGGTTTCCGCACCGGTTTCACGGGCGACTGCAAAGGCCGCGTCTATGATCCTCTCTTTTGTTACTTTAGCTTTCGCTGGCATATCGGCACCTCTTGCATATAATTCGAATTATATATAACTAGAATTATATAGAAACAGACCGGCCTTGTCAACCCGCTTGGCAAAATCTATGGCACCGCAGATGCCGGGAGGTTCGCACTGCGATCTAGCCTACCATGCCAGAAAAGCGCAATCCGCCATTTCCTCATAACGCAAATTCCTGCTGATTTTTGGCATTCCCGTGCCGGGCGATTGACAATGGGGCGGCGATCCGTTACACTTATCATAAGGATTTTGCAGATGGCGGATTGTGAGGGCCCGGGGAGCGGGGGACGCACAGAATCGAGCGGTTTTAGAATTCTCGGACAGGGGGCCCGACGTGGCCGGCGGAGGAAATGACAGCGGAGTAGGGAAGGACAGCAGCCTGCATGAGGGCGCATAGCCTGCGGGGGGATGACGGCCCGCATGAGGGCGTACGGCCTGTGGGACAGGGGAGTTTGCGGGACTGTTATGAGGCGGCAGAGAACAGCAGCAGAATACAATACTTGTGAATAAAAGGTATAGTTGCTTTTCTATATCTGCTATGTTATGATAGAGGCAACACAAGCCCTTAGAACGGAGACCGTGCGGCATTGCTGGCCAATTGCAATCTGCGAAGGCCCTTGACGTGGGAGCCCTAACGGCAGCGGCCGGATGGAGGCGGACAGCGCTCTCCGGCCTGCGAATTTCCGAGAAACAGGACATATCCGGCTGAAAAGAGGAGGAGAACTCTATGAAGGGCAAGAAAATTGCAATTATTACACTGGTTATTTCGGTGATCGTATTTTTGACTACGGGGATCTTCTTTGCAGTCCAGCTGCTGGAAAAGCCGCTGACCCAGGAGGACACGACGCTCTATACTGCGACGGTGAAGCGGGTCACGGTGGAAAAGTGGGAAGGCGGGTGCTCCCTGCGCATCGATCTGAATGAATACAGCACCCAGATGATCGGGGCGTATCGGTTCGCAGGACAGGAAGACGCGGAGCCGCCCAGGCCGGGGCAGACTGTTTCCTTCCGAATTGAAAACAAGAAGGCAGGCCAGTTTGGGGAGCTGTCGTTTGTGAGCGTTTGTTCTCTGGAGACGCCGGACCATGTCTACTATTCTCTGGAGGACTATAATCGCTTCGTGTCAGAGCGGGACGCTGCTGCCCGGAGAGGCGCGGGGGTCGGAATGATTGCCGGTTTCCTGGGGACCGTGGCCTCGATCCTCTGGCTGTGCCGGGAGAAGCGGAGAAGCGCCCCGGCAGGAACGGACCGGGACCATAAAGCGGAAAAGCGAACGGGCCATAAAAGGGCCGCAATTTGGGCGCTTGTCCTATCCATCCTTGTATTTGTGGGCGCATTGGGCTATTTCGTTGCCCGGCTGCTTGCAGGTTCGGCGACGCCGGAGAACACCACCGTGTATACCGCAACGGTGAAGCAGGTCACGGTGGAGCAGGGATCGGACGGGCCCCGGATCCTCATCGATCTGAACGAATACGGTGCCCGGCTCACCGGCCTGTATCCGGATCAGGTGGAGGGGCTGGAGGACGCGCGGCAGCTTGCGCCGGGGCAGACCGTTTCCTTCCGGATTGAAAGCAAGTGGGCAAGCCAATTCGAGGAGATGCGGATGGTCCGAGTCTGCTCTTTGGAGACGCCGGACCGCGTCTATTTCTCCCTGGCGGATTATAATCGCCTCACCGTGGAGCAGAGCGCCTCTGCCCGGGGGAGCGCGATCCTCCGGGGAGCCCTGGGGCTGCTTGGGATCGTTGCCTCGAGCATCTGGCTGAGCCGGGAGAAGCGGAAAGAAAGAGCGGCTTAACCAGAACGCTGCTGCAAATTGGGCGACGCCGGCTCTTGCGACTGCCTTTGGGCTGCACAATCGGAGACCGGGGGATCCCGGGCACCGCTTTTGGATGCGCCTGCATGGAGACCATGGTAAAAATGGGGGAATTCGGGATGGCCATAGACGTTCTTTTCATGTTCCTTGGAATTGCGCTTTTATCTGGCTTGAACTGCAAAAACGCGGCAGTCGGGATGATCAAGGAACTTGGGACAAGACCGGAATATGACCCAAAGCACTATGTCGCGCCCAAAAGATGGATGAAAAAGCTTTTCGACATCCGGCAACGTGCAATTCCGCGATACCTTTATTTTGAGCTGTATCTTTCCTTTTTCTTCTTCGCTCTTGGGCCGCTCAATATTGGAATCTGCATTGTCACCGGCTTTGATAAGACCATTGCCGGTATTTTGATCCAACTTCATGTCTGGTTCATCCTGATTAACACGCTGTTTTATGCCATTCTGTCAACTATTTATAAAAAGAAATAAAGCCGATGGAAAGGAGAAAAACCATGAAGAAAATTGTGCCTTTGCTCCTTTTGCTATTTTTACTTGTAGGATGCGGCAGACCGCTAAACAAAAATGAGATGGCAGGGAATGTGAAGATTACGGAAATCGACCGGTTCCCGATTGAACAGGAGCCGATTCAGTGCGCCGTTGAGCTGAAGGAAGAGGTTCTGCAAAAAATAGAACCAATTGTTACAAATCAAAACGCAGTTGCGGTGGGCACGCACATAATAGAGGCGCTTCATAGCGGTGGGAAGCTGCCCGCGTACACCTTGGCTTCAATTACGCATTCCACTGAAAATAATGTGTGGTGCTTTGAATACGCAATAAACCAACCAAATGTGGATGCTGATAATTTGATTGATTGCGGGGGGCTCTATGTTACAATTGATGGAAACAAGAGGACGCTTCTGAACGCATGGATTGAGGAGTAAAGGAAAAATTAGAACGGCAAGCGCCGCCCCTACGAGCCTATGCCCTTGCCAACAGGGCGCGGAGTTTTTAAGGATTCTATGCTAAAGCGCGGGGAAATGAAGGAGCCAAGGAGGAAAGCTGCAATGGGGAACATTGACCGCATTATGGACCTTCTGGATTGGAACAGAAGCGCGGAGGACCAGGCCCTTGGGATAGAGCTTGCGAAGGACGTGCAATTTCTTCACGCATTTTTGCAGCCCTGCATGAAAAAGTATAACAAAAATGTCTGGGACAACTGCGCCAAAATCCTGGCCATGCGGCCGGACGAGGAGCTGGAGCAATGCCTTCCGGACCTGCTTGAATGGCTGCAAGACCTGAATTGGCCGGGGGCGATTTGTATTCTTGAGCGGCTGCAGGCTTACAGGGATACAAAGACGCTGGATACCCCTATCAGTATCGCCTTGCAGCAAGCGGACCGCAGCGGCGATGAGGTATGGCGGGATAATTTGTTGGAATTGAGCGCTTCGCTCCATGCCGCAGACGGAAGGGAAGCGATCCGCCCGGAAAATGAATCGCAGCGGGCGCAGCCCCCTGGACGGAGGCGTGGGCCGCTGCGGAGCAAACGAAGGGGGATTTTTATGAAGGCTGCAAAGGCCACCGTGCAGGGGCTCCAAATACTTGCGCTTCTTTGTATGATTGTGGTTAGCCTTCTCGGCGTGGCCGGGGAGATCATGGGCTATGGCTGGTTGGAGACAGCCCTGGAGAAGGCCGGGATTCCCCATGGCTTCGATCTTCTCTGGGATACAGGCATGGCTGCGGTCCTTTTGCTCCTTCTTACCTATGGAATCAAGCGGAAATTTAAGCTGGACTGCGACGGCGAGGACAAGCAGCGAATGAAACCGGACAATAGCGCCTCAAACTTGCCAAAAGAAAACCGTTTTGTTGGAATCAATGAGAAAGAAACGCCGTTTTGTAACGGCCCACGGAGGAAAAGTCCATGAAAGCAATACGAATTATGAGATGGATCACTGTCTGTATCGCCCTGCTTTTGAGCATTCTTCTTTTCCGCGCACTGCCGTATTTCTTCCGCGCGGCAACCGATGACCTTTCCGCAACCAGACCGCTGCCCTGGAATATCGGGAATTATTCCAGGCTTATGGCGGATGACAGCGGACTGATTTACTCCGAGTCGGATGAACATTTGCTGCAAATTCGGCCGGACGGGACGTTCCGCCTGTTTCATCTGGAGAAGTTCTCCCCCTATAACGTTGGAATAGAGGATGGGGAAATTCAGATTTACTCCAGACTTGTGGTTTACCGGTATGACGCCCAGGGACGCTATCTGGGGCAGGCCCCGGAGGATGACGCGACCCGGGTGCCGGATCGTTCCTATGTGGATGCGGCCGGTTCTTATACGACCCGCGTGGCGGCAAATGGAGTGCTGACAGAAATTCAAAATGCGGACGGGAAAACGGTCTTTCGGACCGTTCGCCCTGAAGCGCTAAGGTGGGGTTATTATGGGGCTGCGGCCCTTATGGTGGCCCTTTCGATTGCCCAGTGGGTCGTATCGCGCAAAAAGAAGGGGAAATACCAAAGGTAGAAGCGCCTGCATCAGCCACCGGGCTGGGGCCGTTCAGAAAGGGTGGCGTATATGATTTCAATTGAAGAACTAAACAAAGAGAATTGGCATACGATTCTTAGAAATGAAGATTATGTGATTACGATTGGCAAGCGGCTTTCCGTTTTTGACTGCAATTTTAGGCGTATCTGGGTGCCGGATTTCATAAAAAATGTTGAAAAAGCCGCCTTTGTTGCGCCAGATGAGCTGATTCTGCTCACAGCGTCTCGCTATATGTGGGTATCCCTGTCTGAACGAAAATGCCTCTGGGAGCAGTCTGCCCCCAGAAACCGGTGGGGTGGGGCACGGAACTTTGCCGTGTGGGAAGGGCACCGTGTGGTTTATGATTTTTATATAAACAGGCGTAATTGCTTGGTTTGTATCGAATTGGACACCGGGACGTATCAAATTGACACAATAGAAAACGCCTATAAGGTTTGGCAGGATATAGACTGTACTGCCGATGGGACCGTCCGTCTGCTGCAACATCAGCTATGCGATCTGGCGGGGGTATGGACAGTCCAACAGGGGGTGCTTTTGCCGTATTATGACCGGCAGTGGTTGAGCAGCACGATAGAGCCGAATGCGCTCCACTGGCTCTGGAAAAAAGAGGTGCCGAATACGAAGGAGGATGGTTCGACTCCTCTGGCACTTTGCGGGGACTATGTAATTGACGACAGAGTCCATCGCATAGACCTGAATACCGGGGAGGATACGGAAATGTATGGTTGGGATTGTGCCCGTTTTCTTGGCCCGGCGGTGGGGAGAAAGATAAACGCGGGCCGGGATAGGCGGTACTATGCGATTGTGTGCGAGGACCGCGTTTTGATCCTGGACTGTGTTGCCGGAAAACTTGTAGCGCAGTACGCTACAGATGAGTCGGACGGCACCCTGATTCTTGGGGAAAGCTATCTGCTAAAGACAAAGAAGGGAGTCGAATTGCGGCCGTTTCCCTGCGTGGAGGATCTGGAGCCGTATGCCCCCACTCCATGGGATGATTCTCCCGCCAGTATTTCTGCCGTCATGCAGTCCATAATGAAAAACAGTCCATCCGGAAATACACATCGGAAAAGGACCGGACGGTGAGAAAGGTGCAATTCTATACACGAACAAGACGAGGAAGGAGAGCTGCAAGTATCACCAAAAGACGCTGGAGGTCTTTTGACATTTGCGAATCGTGTACCTTTGGATCCTTTGCTTGACAGGATTGGCGCATTTGCTTATGCTGCTGCAATCTTACTGGAAGGGATCTGGGAGAAATATCTGTTTGTAAAATAGTGCGGTGTGGATGCGGTGGCGATGGTTTTCCATTTTATTATGACAAAAATTGATAGAAAACACGGCGGCTGTATCTGGCACTGGGAATAAGGCTGGCTCGCCTCTTGAGGACAAGCTCAGACCCCCGCCCGTTTGGGCGGGGGTCCGGCGCTTTCCGGGGCTCATTCCGCTTTTTCTTCCCGCGCCTTTTCATAGCGCTCCTTGCCCCACCAATTCGGCATCAGCTCCTTGAGGGTCACGGTCCGCCTGGTTTCATAATCCACCAGAATCTCCATGTTCTCGTTCTCCTCATTCAGCTGATACAGAAATTCCCGGCAGGCACCGCAGGGCATCCCGCTTCCGCCGCCGTAGGGCGGCCGGTCCCGGAAGGCGATCAGCCGCTTGATTTTTGTCTGGCCGCTGATGACGTACATATGCACGGCGGCGACCCGTTCTGCGCACAGATTCATCACGCCGCTGCACGCCTCCATGCAGAAGCCTGTGTAGATTCTGCCGTCCTCGCTCTCCAGGGCGCACACCACATGGTGCGCATGGATAAAGGGCGTCACATCCTCCGGGTGATATTCCTGCTTGGCCTGCCTATAGAGCTTTTCCCAAATATCCATATTGTCCTCCTATCATTCTGTAACGACCTAACGTTCGGTAGTTTTTTGAGAAACATCGGCCGCGCCAAGCGGGCACGGGCCGCGATTTTTGCTTTGCAGAGGGCTTGCGGCTGCTCTGCGAGTATAGGGCCGCGCAAGCGCGCCTGCGAGACGGATAAAACGAGTATAAGGCAGAACTGGGCTCCTGTCAAGTGCCGGGAAATTCGGAGTCCGGGCCAATGCCCCGATTCCCGGCAGGAAAGGGGCCTGCCGGACGGCGAAATGCAGCGGTTGTAATTTGTCGGAAATTCCTTTATAATAAGAAGAAAAAGGATGCTTAAGCAGCGGCCCGCCGGGGGCTCCCGGGCGGGCCACTGCAAAGCGGGGAAACCCGGAAGGATAGTATGAAAAAAGGGAAAAGAAGAGCGCAGTTCATTGGCGCATGGCTTCTGTCTTACGGCCTAATGCTGCTTATGTTTTTCTGCATAAGAGGCTGGTATGAGGTCTTGCCCTACTATGCAATGCGCACCGGGCAGGAGGAGACGGCAACCGGGGTCGTGCGGAAATGCACACGGGACCGGATCTCCTTCGGCAGGGGCAGCTGGGCGTATGATACGCTCTGGCTCTCTGACGGAACGGGCGTAAGCCTTTTGGAGGATACCGCAAAGGCCCTGGGGCTGACGGACTGGGAGACCCTGACCGGGCAGAAGGTGACTGCGGGCTATGTGCGGAAGGGAACCTTCCAAGATGATTCGGCCGTGCTGCTCTCCCTCCGCGCCGGGGGAAGGGAGTTGATCTCTGCGCAGCAGATTATGGGTTTCTATGCAGCCAGGACGCGCGCCGCGCTGACGCTTTGGGGCTGTGTTACGGGGCTGTATCTCCTGTATCCTCTGGCATCCCTGGTGGAATTTCTTGCCCGCCGCATCCGGCAGGCACGCAAAAAGAGAGCCAGGCTGCGCAGAAAGCGGGCCCGGGAGGACCGCCTGCGGGCGCTGCAGAGCGACCGGCCGGAGGAGGAGCGGGAGCGCTAGCCCCAAGGCTGGGAGATTTCCGCCCCCCGGCTTAGGGGGTATAGTCCCGGATAAAGCCGGCAATGGCCTGGCGGTAGGCGGCGGGATCGGTCTGAAAGCACCGCACATGGCTTGCACCGGGGACGATTACCAAGCGCTTCGGCTCAGCGCAGGCGGCAAACAGGGCGTAGCCCATGGAAATGGGCGCGCGGGAATCCAGGGCGCCGTGGAGGATCAGAATGGGGACCCGGGCCTTTTGCACCGCCCGGCGGGCGTCCACCTGATAAAGATCGAAATGGCCGTACAGCCTGGCCCCCAGTGTGAGGAAAAACAGAAACAGGGGAATGGGAAACCACTTCGGCAGGGCGCGGGGCAGATTCGCCTTGCACATTTCCGGGTAAGAGGTAAAGCCGGAGTCGTCGATGATGCCCCGGACGCAGGGCGGGAGCGGAAGGCAGCTGGCCATCAGGACGATGGTGCCGCTGAAGGAGACTCCCATGAGAAACACGGAAGCGCCGCTGCCGAAGCGCTCGTTTGCCCAATTGGCCCATTGCAGGCAGTCATACTGCTCCCGAACGCCCACCGTGGAGAGGTCGGAGCCGCTTTCGCCGTGGGCGCGGTGCGTGACCAGGAGCAGATTCCACCCCTGCTTTTTGGCGATCTCATAAAATTCCTGGCCGTCCAGCGCGGCATGGCTGCGGTAGCCGTGAAAGAAGAGCACCAGGGGTGCGCCCGGGGTATGCTCATAATAGCGGCCCACCAGCCGGGTGCCGTCTGTGGCGGAAATGGTAACGGTTTCCGTGCAGGCGTTCTGAAGCGCCTGTGCGGCGCGGACCCGCGCATGACTGCGGTTGAACTCGTTCTCGGACAGGACGGTGGCCTCCGGCGTCCGGCGAAAGGTATGGCGGTACAGGACCCAGCTCCCGATCAGCAGCAGGGCGCAGCCTGCGGCCAAGAGCAAAAGAACGATTTTCAAAATAGCTTCCCCCATTTTGAATCAGAAAAGTGGTGCGCCTCCCGCAGCGGCGGGTTCCCCAGGCGATTACCCCTTATTTTACTACAAATCGGGGGATTTTGGAAGAACCGGACGAAAAAAAGGAAAAAAGTTTTGAAGGCTGGTCGGCTTTCGGACAAGGAGAAAAGAATGGAACGGATTCCGGAAATAAAGGCTTCTTTCTCATTGATGAAAAGAGACGGGGTGGACTTTGACCGGGAGGCTGTGAGCCGCCTGCTGGACCTGACACCAACCTGCTCCCGGCCGCCGGAGCCGGGCAAGGGCCTGCTGTATGCGGATGGACCCGAGCCGGGGGCTGACCTGCCCGGCCTGACGGTCCTTCCGGCAGAGCGGCCGCCCTATGCCTATCTTAAAAATGCCGCTTGGGAGCTGGAGCTGCCCAAAGAGAAGAGCTGGAGCGCCCAGGAGACCCTCCGGACTCTGGCAGACCGCCTGGAGGGCAGAAGCGGACAGGTGCGGGCGCTTTGCGAGGCGTTTGAGCTGTTTGCCTTGGTGGAGCTCACCCTTTATGCGGACGCCAGCACCCTGCCGGAGGTCGGGCTTTCCTGCGAGGACCTGGCCTTTTGGGCGGAGATGGGAGCGGAGGTGAACTTTGCCTTCTACCTGGACTGATCGGTCGAATGAGCAAAGATGCCGGAATTCTCTGTCAAAATTTAAGAAATCTTAAGCATTTCGATTCTTGAAACTTAATCTCCCCTGTTTTATAATGGTGCCGTCTTAGGGGAGTGTGGTTTTATGGACATATTCTTGGATTTATTATCCATTTTTGTAAAGATCTGTATCGGCTATTCGACCTTGATCAGCCTCTTTTTCCTCTTGCCGCGGAAGCGCCTGCCTAAGGCGGAGCCCAAGACCCGCTTTGCCGTGGTCCTGGCGGCGCGCAACGAGGAGGCCGTGATCGCCAGCACGGTAAAGACCCTGCTCCAGCAGCGGTATCCCCGGGAGCTGTACGACGTGTATGTGGTGCCCAATAACTGCACGGACGACACGGAGGGCGCAGCCCGCCGGGCCGGCGCGGAGATTCTGCCCTGCCTGGCTCCCTGCCGGAACAAGGGCGACGCCCTGCGGCAGGCCTTTGCTGCGCTGGACCATCAGGACTATGACGCCTACTGCGTCTTTGACGCGGACAACCTGGTAGACCCGGATTTCCTGGCCCGGATGAACGACGCGTTCTGCGCCGGTTACCAGGTGGCCAAGGGAGTGCAGCGGGCCATGAACCCCAATTCCGGCTGGGTGGCCGGATGCTACGACCTGTATTTTGAGCACAGCAATCTGATGTTCAACCGCCCCCGGATGACCCTGAAGCTGTCGTCCAAGCTGGTGGGGACAGGCTTTGCCGTGAGCAAGTCTCTGCTCCGGGAGATGGGGGGCTGGAACACCCACACCATGGCTGAGGATGCGGAGTTTGCCGCCCAGTGCGCCATGGCGGGGCAGCGGGTGTGCTGGGTCCCGGAGGCGCTGAGCTATGACGAGGAGCCCACGACCTTCTGGCAGTCTATGGTCCAGCGCAGGCGGTGGTGCAGCGGCGTAATGCAGGTGGCGAGGTGCTATGTGCCCAAGCTGTTTGCCGCCGGAATTAAGAACCGCCGGTTCCTACCCGTTGATTTTGCCCTGTTTCTGCTGATGCCGCTGGTGCAGGTCCTGGCCCTGCTGCCCGGCATCCGGGTGATCTGGAATACCCTTGCAGCGGGGAACTATCTGGCCCTGGTCCTTAGCGCCGCATCCTTCTGGG
>CAKTIN010000054.1 GCA_934565775.1 uncultured Oscillospiraceae bacterium | reverse complement strand
GGGCTTTCGGCCCTTTCCCCCAGTGGAAAGGGCCCCGCCGGGGGCAGCGCAGGCCGCGATGACTGAGCGCCGGTTCAAAACGGAAAAGGCGCTTGATGGGCGCCTCCTCAAAAAAGCACACTTTCCGCGAAAAACAGGCCGCTGCACTCTCGCGAATGCAGCGGCCTGTGCTTTTTCGATTAGTCCCGTCTCAGCGCCTCGATAGGGCTGAGGTTTGCTGCCTTCACGGCGGGCAGCATTCCAAAGATGACGCCAATCCCCGTGGAGAACGCCACCGCAATCAAAATGGCCGGAACGCTGATCGCCACCGGAATATCGTTGGCCCGGGAGATCAACTCCGCCATGCCAATCCCGGCGCAGACGCCCAGCAGGCCGCCCAGGAAGGTCAGAACCGCCGCCTCCATAAGGAACTGCCGGCGGATCCGGCGTTTTTTCGCCCCCAGGGCCTTCTTCAGGCCGATCTCACTGGTCCGCTCCGTGACGGACACCAGCATGATATTCATGACGCCGATGCCGCCCACCAGCAGGGAGATGCTGGCGATCCAGATGAGCTGCTGGTTCGACGCGCTGGACATATTTTGCAGCTGCTCCGCCAGCTCCAGCTGATCCTCGCTGCGGTAGCTAAAGCCGCTGGAGGAATTGGTATCTCCGCTGACTGCCGCAATTTCCTTTTCGGCCTCGGCCAGATTCCCATCGCTCTCCACCGGGTCGGTCTGCCCGGCCAGGGCCACGATCTGGCTCTTGGTCAGGGCGTCTGCCACCTGCTTGCCCGCGACGGTCATATCGTCGGTGCTCTTCGCCTTGACCGCCACGCACTGGGGCTCGTCAAACTGGAACACAATGGGCCAGGTGGTATCCGGGATGAACACCGCGCCGGAGGAGGTATCCGCATACAGCTGATAGTCGCTGTAGGAATTGATTCGCGGGGCAAAGGTGCTGCTCAGCTCCACCACGCCCACAATCACGAAGGGCTCTCCCCCGATCTCCAGGACCTTGCCCACCGGGTCCGCCCCGCCGAACAGGGAGGAGCTGACCTTGGAGTCCACCACGGCCACCTTCCGGAACTCGTCCAGATCCGACTGGAGGAAGCGCCGCCCGGACAGAATCTGGTACCCGGTCACCGGGAAATACGCCAGGTCCACGCCATACAGGCTGCCGTTGAAGTTCTGCTTCTGATAGTACACGCTGCCGGAGTACTCCCGGGTGTGATAGAAGGAGACCCGCTCCACGCCCTTGAGCTCCTCCAGCTTTTCCCGCATACTCTCTTCAATGGGCTTCACCCCATCCGGGAGGCTCTGGTAGCTCATGTCGTAAATGTGCTCGTCCTGATACAGCCGGACCGTCACCACATTGTTGCCGGAGCCGATGAGGTTTGCCTTGATCTGCTCATTGGTGCCCTTGATGGTGGACACGATGGTAATGATGGATGCGATGCCGATGATGATGCCCAGCATCGTCAGGAAGGAGCGGAGCTTATGCCCCCAGATTCCCTGGAACGCAAGTCTGATATTTTCCATGCTCTGCCTCCTAATAGGTCACGTTGTACAGCTCGCTGGGGTCGCCCTCCACCGTGGGCGCGCCGTCCTTGACATCCTTGCCATAGGGGAAGGCAATGTAATCATCCAGGGTCAGGCCGGACTGAATGGCAAGGGCATAGCCGTTGTCCTGGCCGGTCAGCACATTCCGCCGCTCCAGCAGGCCGTCCGCATTACGCGCATACACATAGCTCTGGCCGCCCTCCTGGCGAATGAACGCCTTTTCCAGATACAGGGAGGCCTGTTCCTCGCCGGTCCCGGCTACGCGCATCTGCACCCAGCCGTACTCCTCCAGATTGGCGCTCTCATCGATGCGGACGATAAAGGGGTAATAGGACACGTTGCTGTTCCCGCCGTAATAATTGTTCTCGGAGGGGGTGTCCTTCACCTCGATCACCGTGCCGGTATAGGTGCCGCCGTACCAGTAATCCTGAATCTCCACGGTGGTGCCCACCTGCACCTTGTCCAGATCAAACTCGCTGACATTGCCCTCGATCAGATAAGAGCCGCCGCCGGAGATTTTCATCAGCGGCGTGCCGGAGGCGCGGGCCGTCTCCGGGTCCGTCAGACCCACCACCGTACCGTCCAGCTGGGCGTACACCGTGCCGTCGTCAAATTCCGCCTTCATGATCTTGTATTCCGCCTCGGACATCCGAATGTTCAGATTCAGATCCTTGATCTCCTTTTCCTTGTCCTTGCGCATCTGGGCGATTTCGGAGGCGGTATAGCCGCTGTTCCAGTCCACATCGGGGCCGGGGGTCTCGGTGGGCTGCTGGGGCTCCTCCGGCTCCGCCGCCTCCAGCGCGGCGCAGAAGGTATAGGTGTAGGCCGCCCCGCCGTTCTTTGCAGACGGGCGATAGGGCTCCAGGGTCTCCGAAGGCACGGGCTGCTCACTGGGGTCCGGCTCGGTAGGCGCTGCGGTGGGCTCGGTGGGGTCCACCGGCGTCTCATTGTTCTTTCGAACGTTTAAGCCAATTTTAACCAATATCTCCCCATTGGGGTTATCTTGGTCTGATTCATTCTTCTCACGGACAAACAGGACAAAGTTCCCCTCGGTTTTCCCGTCCAGCAGGGCCGCAAACAGCCCGTCATTCAGCGCCGTGGTCGCCTTGATCCAGTACAGGTCAAAGCCGTCCAGCGTCCCGACCTTCACATAGCCCTCGTCGCCCATGGTCACGCCGCCGCAGTCATAGGGGTCCACCCAGGGCTCCGTGGGGGGCGGGGTGGTGGGCTTCGCAGTAGGCTTGGTGGGGTGGTAATAGATCGGCTTCATCGCCTTGATCTTCTGGAGCTCCTTTTCCGCCTCGGTCAGCCGCAGCTTGAGCTTCTGGACCTCCAGGTCCTTGTTCTCCAGGGACAGCTCTGTCAGGGTGGTGTCGTAGCTCATGAGCTTTGTCCCCTTGGTCACGGTCTGCCCCTCCTGGACAAAGATCTCCGTGACCTCCTGGGTACCGGAGACGTACACCGCCTGGAGCTGATCGGTCTTTACCGTCCCTTCCATGTTGTCTCCGCCGTAATAATCCTGGTAGCCCAGCTGATTCACCGCGTAGACCGGCACCGGGCTCTTCTTGTTCCCCACGGCCAGCACGATCCCCACGATCAGCGCCGCTACCAGCAGAACGCTCACCCCGGCGATCAGCAGCCGCTTATTCCGCTTGCTCATCCCTGCTTCCTCCTTCCGTCTGAGGGTCGGCAGCATCCGGGCGCCGGAATCCCTTGCTGATAAACGCGCCGTCCAGAATCTGGCCGTCGAGAATATGATACACCTTCTTGGCGCAGGCCGCCACCGTAGGCTCATGGGTAATCATGACAATGGTCATGCCCCCCCGGCTCAGGGCGCTGAAAATGTCCATGACCTGCTGGCCGGAGGCCGAATCCAGCGCACCGGTGGGCTCGTCTGCCAGCAGCAGCTCCGGCTTGGTCACCATTGCCCGGGCGATAGCCACCCGCTGGCACTGACCGCCGGAGAGCTGGTTGGGATAGAAGTTCATGCGCTCCTCCAGGCCCACAGCCCGGAGCGCTTCCTCCGCCCGCTGCCGCCGGAGCTTGGGCTTCACCCCGGCATACAGCAAAGGCAGCGCCACGTTATCCACCGCCGTCATCTTCGGCAGCAGGTAGAAATTCTGAAACACAAAACCGATGCGGCGGTTGCGCACCTGGGCCAGGGTGTTCTCGTTCTGCTTGCCGATGTCCAAATCCCCCAGCATATACCGCCCGGAGGTGGGCACGTCCAGGCACCCAAGAATGTTCATCAGCGTCGTCTTGCCGGAGCCGGAGGGGCCCATAATGGCCACATAGTCCCCCCTGTTGACCTCCAGGTCAATGTGCTTCAGCACGGGGACGGTATTCTTCCCCCGGGTATAGTCCTTGCAAACGTCCGTCAGCTGCAAAATCATTCCAACACCCCCTGGGTGCCCGCATCTACGATGTTCTCATCCGCCGGAGCCTCGTTGTTCTTGAAGGCCACCACGCCGCCGTCCTCCACGGCGCCGCCGTTGTCTACAACACCGCCGTTGTCCACGATGCCGCCATTGTCCACGATGCCGCCGTCGTCCACGATGCCGCCATTGTCCACGATGCCACCATTGTCCACGATACCGCCGTTTTCGCCGGTATGGTCGGTCATGGCGTCTTGGGGATTCTCATAATCCACCTTTGCTCCCACGACGCAGTTCTCGTCCGGGCTGGCGATGTAGTCCTCCAGGCTCAGGCCGGAGACGATCTCATAGCTGCCGGTGGCGGGGTCCTGGTCTCCCAGATACACGGTCCGCTGCTCCAGCTTTCCACGGGCGTCCGCCGCCCAGACATAGGCGCGGGTCTCGTTCACCGGGTCCTGACCGGCAGCGTCCGTGCCCTTGTTGGTCACATCAAAGCACACATAGAAGCTGGGCAGCCAAATACCGTCGCCCATGATGGTCGCGCCCAGGCTGGGCAGGATGTACACATGCTGGCCCAGCAGCAGCCCGGTGCTGTCCCCCAGGTCCACATAAAACGGATAGCTGCTGGAGGAGGTCTGGCTGCCGCCGTTCTGGATGGGATTCTCCGTGTCGATCTTGCTCACCGTACCGATCCACACCTGGTTCGCGTCCACCCGGGACTGGATCATGACCACGGCGCCCTCATAGATCTTCGGCCGGTTCAGCTCATTGACCGTGCCCTTGATCCGGAAGGCCCCGTTTTGCTGAATGGTCATAAAGGGCAGCGGCTGGCCGTTGCTGTCCGTCCCGGTTTCGTTCACGGCCGTCACCCGGCCGCTCACCGGCGCAAGGACGTCGGGGTTGGCAATGCTGGCCTCCGCCTGGGAAATTTCCTTCCGCTTCAGCTTGATATTGTACTCGCCCTCTTTGTACTGGGCCTGGAGAGAGTTGATCTCCACGGTATAGCTCAGCTGCTGGTCCTTGGAGGCATTGCTTCTCTTTTTCTCCAGATCCGCGATCTGGGTCTTGATCTGGCTGTTCTCGCTGACCATTTTCTCCAGCTCGATCTTTTGCTTATCCAGCTCCAGGCGCTGCAGCTCCACATCGTAGCTGAACAGCACGTCGCCGGCGGTGACCTCGTCCCCCTCCTGCACAAAGATCTTGCTGATGGTGCGGTTGTTTTCCTTTTCGATCTTGGTCACGTTCTCCGAGACCACCACGCCCGCATAGCGGTCCACCAGGCCGGGGTCGCCCTTTCCGTTCAGGGTCGCCACGGAAACCACGGGCACCGTCGTCGTATTCTTCGCGGCGCAGCCCACCAGGCTCACCACCAATATCGCGGCAAACGCCGCGCAAAGGATCTTTTTCAGCATTCTTCATAACCTCCGTTTTTGAAAACTGCGCGCAAACCTCAGATGGGTTTATTTTACCGTTTGTCCGGGGTAAAGTCAACCGCCGCCCGCCTTAAAAAGTCTTAAGTTTCCGCTGCAAAAAGGAGGCCCCCGCAGGGGGGCTCCTCAGCGTGTCAAAAAACTCGTTTTTTGACACGCTGCCAGACGTCAAGAAAGCGCCGGAGACAAGCAACTCGCATCCGTCGGCGTACAGAGGTACGGTAGGATGCGAGTTGCGCAGTAAGTTAAAATGCTAATTTTTTCGGCATATTCCGGACATTTTATTCGAATTTCTAGCCCCGCAGAGTATTGCGAAACGGTGGAAAATCCTCACATAGATTACTCCGCATTTTAACGGTCCGGGGGGTTCTTGACAGTCTGAGGAGGCCCCCGCAGGGGCCTCCTCAGCAATTTAGTTGGTCCGGGCCTTCAGCCACAGCTCCTCCATATACTGGAGGGTGTCCGTGGGCAGATTGGCAAAAATCTGGCCCTTGCTCAGCACCGTGCCATCCGGGTAAGCGATGGGGTCTGCCACCACCTCCGGGTCCATATAGGCCTTGGCCGCCTCCTCCGGCACGCCGTAGCCCAGGAAGTCCATGTTCTGCCCGGCGATCTCCGGGTCGCACAGGAAGTTGATGAACAGCTCGGCCGCCTCCTTATTCTGGGCGCAGGAGGGGATGCACATGGCGTCCAGAAAGAAGTTGAAGCCCTGATCCTCCGGCCGGTAGAAGGCCAGGTCGGAGTTCTCCTCCTTCATGGTCAGATAGTCCCCGGCGTAATAGGTGGCCACCCAGGCCTCCTCGTTCTGCATGGCGTTGAAGATCTCGTCCATCACATACTGCTGCACCAGAGGCCGCTGCTCCTTGAGCTTCTCCGCCGCCGCGTCCAGCTCCGTCTTGTCCGTGGTGTTCAGGTCATACCCCAGCAGCAGCTCCGCAATGCCGAAGGCATCCCGGGAGTTGCCGAACATGAGGATCTTTCCGGCATACTTTTCATTCCACAGCAGTTCCCAGCCGGTCACGTCCGCCGGGTCCACATACTTGGTATTGTAAATGATGCCCACGGTGCCCCAGGTGTACGGGACGGAATACTGATTCTCGGGATCATAGGCCGTGTTCCGATAGGCCTCGTCAATATACTGGTAATTGGGGATGTTGTCGAAATTCAGAGGCAGGAGCATATCCTCCGCGATCAGCCGGGCGATCATGTAGTCGGAGGGAATGATCACGTCCACGCTGATGCCGCCGGTCTTGAGCTTGGCGTACATGGTCTCGTTGGAGTCGTAGGTGGTGTAGTTCACATGGATGTTGGGGTATTTGTCCTCAAAGGCCTGGATCACGTCCAGAGAGCCGTCGTCTCCCTCGGAGATATACTGGCCCCAGTTATACACATTGAGCGTCACATCTTCTCCGCTTCCCTGGCTGCTTCCCTGGCTGCTGCCCTGGGTCCCGTCCTGGAGGTTGGTGGCAAACTGTGCGCAGCCGCAAAGACCCAGCAGCAGCGCAGATACAAGCAAGATTGCAATTCCCTTTTTCATTTTGATTCCTTTCCGCCGTCCGAAACGGCACGTCCTCAGCCCGGCTGCCGCGCCCCCTGGCGCTTCCGCTCCGCCCGGGCCTGCAAAAGATTCATGCCCACCATCAGCGCCAGAATCATCGCAAACAGCAGGGTAAACAGGGCGTAGATCTTCGGCTGGAGGGGCTTTTTTGTATAATTGTAAATCTCCACGGGCAGCGTCACAAAGCTGGGGCCGTAGGCGAAATAGCTGATGACGAAATCATCCAGGGACATGGTAAAGGCCATAATGGCCCCGGAGGCCACGCCGGGCATGATCTCATGGAGGGTGACCTTGTAAAAGGCCTGGAAGGGGGTGCAGCCCAGATCCATCGCCGCCTCGGTCAGGGACCGGTCCATCTGCGCCAGCTTGGGCATGACGTTCAGAATGACATAGGGCAGGTTGAAGGTAATATGGGCAATGAGCAGGGTCCAGACGCTCAGGATGTTCTTCACCCGGAGCAGCGCCCCCAGGAACACAAACAGCAGCGACAGCGACACGCCGGTCACAATATCCGGATTGGTCATGGGGATATTCGTCACCGTCAGGATCACGGAGCGCATTCTGGGCTTCATGCGGTTGATGCCGATGGCCGCCGCCGTCCCCATCACCGTGGCGATCAGGGAGGAGGCAAAGGCAATCTCCAGGGAGTTCCGCAGCAGGGGCAGCAGCTTGCTGTCCCGGAAGAGCTCCGCATACCGCTGGAGGGTGAAGCCTTCAAAGTGGGTAATGTCCTTGCCCGTATTGAAGGAGGCCAGGATCAGCACCACCATGGGCGCGTACAGAAACAGGAATACCAGGGCGGTATAGATTTTATTCAGCCGCTTCATACCACCACCTGGCCTTCCGTATCCGAGCCCGCAAAGCGGTTCATAACGCCCACGCACACAAAGATCAGGATCATCAGCACCAGAGACAGGGCCGCGCCCAGATTGTGATTATAGGCGGACTTGAACTGGCTCTCGATCACGTCGCCGATCATGGTCGTGCCCGTGGAGCCCAGCTTCTGGGAAATATAGAAGGTAGACACCGCCGGGACGAACACCATGGTCATCCCGGAGACGATGCCGGGGACGGACAGAGGCAGGATCACCTTCCGGAAGGTCCGGACGGCGTTGCACCCCAGGTCCTCCGCTGCCTCAATGAGCAGCGGGTCGATTTTCATAATGACCGTGTACAGCGGCAGGATCATATAGGGCAGGTAGTTATAGACCATGCCCAGGATCACCGCCCCGGTGTTCCGGATCAGGTGCAGGGGGCCAATGCCAAAAAGGCCCAGGAAGCGGTTGATGATGCCTGTATCCTGCAGGAGCCCCACCCAGGCCAGGGTCCGGAGCAGGAAGCTCATACACATGGGCAGCATGACCAGCATATACAGCGTCCGCTGCACCCCGGGCTTCTGCCGGGCAATGAGGTAGGCCACGGGGTAGCCCACCACCAGGCAGATCAGGGAGGCCAGCAGGGAGTACCACACCGACCGGCCGAAAATCTTCAAAAACGCAGGGGAGAAGGCCTTGGCCAGATTATCCAGGGTGAACTGCCCGGTGGCAGGATCCGTCAGGGCGTAAAACACCACGACCCCCAGGGGCACCAGGATAAAAATGGTCATCCACACCAGATACGGCCCGTTGCACAGCAGGTGGAACAGCACATGATGGCTCTTTTTGCTGCCGGCCTCCGGCTGAAGGATCTCGTTATTCTTCATCTTCCGCGTCCTCCGTCAGCTCGTCATACTCCGCAGAGTAGGAGCTGTAGTCACCAAACTGACCGGAGTACTCGCTCTTGGCCATGACATGGATGTCCTCGGGGTTGAGCCGGATGCCGATATAGGCCCCTACGGGATGGTAATCCGTGGTCTGAATGAGCCACTTAAAGCCCTTGAAGTCCACGATAATATCATAGTTCAGGCCCTTAAAGGTGACGGAGGTCACCGTGCCGCACAGGTGCCCGCCGTCGGACTCCACAATGTCGATGTCCTCCGGGCGGATGACCACATCCACCGGCTCGTTGGGGGCGAAGCCCTGATCCACGCAGGCGAAGGTCCTGCCGAAGAACTTCACCTGGAAGTCCGCCAGCATCACGCCGTCAAGGATGTTGCTCTCGCCGATGAAGTCCGCCACGAAGGCGTTCTTGGGCTCGTTGTAAATATCCTCAGGCCGGCCGATCTGCTGGATCCGGCCCTTGTCCATGACCACGATGGTATCGGACATGGCCAGAGCCTCCTCCTGATCGTGGGTCACATATATAAAGGTAATTCCCATCGCCTGTTGGATCCGCTTCAGCTCGTTCTGCATATCCTTCCGCAGCCGCAGGTCCAGAGCCCCCAGGGGCTCGTCCAGCAGCAGCACCTTCGGCCGGTTCACCAGGGCGCGGGCAATGGCCACCCGCTGCTGCTGACCGCCGGACAGGGATGTGACTTTCCGGTTTTCATAGCCTTTTAAGCTCACGACCTCCAGCATCTCATTCACCCGCTGGTCGATCTCCGCCTTGGGCAGCTTGGACACCCGCAGGCCGAAGGCGATGTTGTCGTACACGTCCAGATGGGGAAACAGAGCATAGCGCTGGAACACCGTATTGATCTGCCGCTCATAGGCGGGCACATCGTTGATCCGGCGTTCATCGAAGATGACATCTCCCGACGTAGGCGTCAAGAACCCTCCGATGATGCGCAGCGTTGTGGTTTTGCCGCAGCCGGAGGGCCCCAGGAGGGTCAAAAATTCGTGGTCGTTGATGTAGAGATCAATATTGTCTAAGATTCTTTCTCCGTCAAACTCCATGACCAGGTTTTGCAGACGGATGAGCTTTTTGGACATTATCCTCCCCCGTTTCTTTCTGAATTTTTCCGCAAAAACCGCCCTTTTCAGGCGGTTTGCATACTGATTATATGTATATCTGAAAACAGGGGAAATGTCAACAAAATTCTCAAAAAATCCTGGCGAATTTTCGTCCCCCGCAGGGTCGGAATTTAGTGAATTTCATCAGTCCCCCCGGGCAGGAAGTCCGCGGCGAAATCCACCCGGCGCACCTGGAAGGTCTTTCCATTCAGATAGGCCAGGCAGCCGGCGTCCGTGGTGAACCGGAAGGTGAGCCGGTAGGAGTAAAGGGCCTGGAATTTCCGCCCGTCGGCCTTGTCCAGCCGGCCGTATTTCCCGTCCCCCAGCAGGGGCCACCCGGCGTGGGCAAACTGGGCCCGGATCTGGTGGGTCCGGCCGGTGATCAGCTCGCACTCCACCAGGGACAGGCCGTCCCGGGTTCCCAGGACCCGGTATTTCGTCTCCGCCGTCTTGGCCCCGGTCTGGGGCTTGTCCGTAACGTAGACCCGGTTTTTCACCGCGTCCTTGAACAAAAAGCCCCGCAGGGTCCCCTCCCGGGGCTTCGGCGTCCCGTGGACCAGGGCCAGGTAGCGCTTATCCAGCTCCCGGTCCCGGATCTTCTGGTTGAGAATGCGCAGGGCCTCGGCATTTTTTGCCGCGATGACGATCCCCCCGGTGTTCCGGTCGATGCGGTTGCACAGGGCGGGGGTAAAGGCGTTCTCCAGCCGGGGCTTCCACTCCCCCTTGGCATACAGATAGGCCTGGATGTGGTCGATGAGAGTCTTGCCGTACTCCGCCCCGTCGTGGGGGTGGACCGCCTGGCCGGGCTTCTTGTCCACCAGAAGGAGGTTCTCGTCCTCATATACCAGCTCCAGCTTGGGCGCCGTCACCGTCAGATAGGCGTTGTCCTGGGAGGGGCGGTCAAAGAACTCGTCGTTGATATACAGCTGCAGCACGTCCCCCGCCGCCAGCCGGTCGTCCCGCTGGGCCCGGCCGCCGTTGCGCTTAATGCGCTTGGTGCGGATATACTTCTGGGCCAGGGACGCGGGCAGCAGCGGCACCGCCTTGGCCAGGAACCGGTCCAGGCGCTGACCGGCGTCGTTTTCTCCGATGGTAAATTCTTTCATAATTTCCCTTTCTCCCCTCCGTTTTTCCGCGGAAGCCCGCATTTTTCCCGGTCCTGCGGGTCATGGCGTCCTTTTTTGATTATCTTGCACCGAAATCCGGAAAAAGTCAAGACGAATTGCAAAAAAAGTGTTTGACAAACGGACCCGAATCCCCTATAATATCTTGTGCATGACTGTGGAGAAAGGGATTACTATGCTGTTAGGACTATCGAAGATCATAGATTGCCCCGGCGCATCGGTCTCTTTTGAAACAAGCCTGGACTTATCCGACCTGGTTTTCGGCAGTTGCCGCCCGGTTTCCGAGCCTGTGCTGGCCCGGGGGACGGTGCGCAATACCGCCGGAGTTCTGATGCTCCGGGGAGAGATCCAAACCACCCTGCACGGAATCTGTGACCGCTGCGCCGCTCCCTTTACCCGGGACCTGGCCCTGCCCATGGAGGCCCTGCTGGTGACGGAGCTGTCAAACGAGGCCGATGAGGATCAAGAGGTCTTTGTCCTGAAGGGCGACTGCGCAGATCTTGACGAGATCGTCACCACGATCTTTGTCCTGAATATGGACAGCAAGCTTCTGTGCCGACCGGATTGCAAGGGCCTGTGCTGCCGGTGCGGCGCGAACCTGAACGACGGTCCCTGCGGCTGTCAGCCGGAACCGGATCCCCGTTTCGCTGCTTTGAAGCAGCTTCTCAAATAAAAAATATGTAGCTGTTAAAGCAGTTGACCAAGGAGGTGTCACTCATGGCTGTCCCCAAGTGTAAAGTGTCCAAGGCGAGACGCGACAAGCGGCGCGGTTCCAACTGGAAGCTGTCTGCTCCCGGCGTTACCACCTGCCCCAAGTGCGGTGAGCTTTGCCTGCCCCACAGAGCCTGCAAGGCTTGCGGGTACTACAATGGCCGTCAGGTCATCGACGTGAAGGCAGAATGAGCCAAGGAAAGAGAAAGTGAGAGGGAGTCGCACCTGTGCTCCCTCTCTTTTTCTTTTGCCCCGAATAGGTGTTGACCTGGCGGGGAAAAAATGAGATAATAGTGCAAATCTTTCAGCTTAGCTGCGGCAGCTTTTCCCGCCGCAGAGAAAGGAGGGCCTTTTCCATGGCAAAACCCTTAGTTGCCATTGTGGGCCGCCCGAACGTGGGCAAGTCCATGCTGTTCAACAAGCTCACCGGCTGCCGCACCGCCATTGTGGAGGATACCCCGGGCGTCACCCGGGACCGCATTTACGGCGACTGCGAGTGGTGCGGGCGCACCTTCTCCCTGGTGGATACCGGCGGCATCGAGCCGGGGACGGACAGCGAAATTCTGAAATTCATGCGCCGTCAGGCGGAGATCGGCATTGAGCTGGCGGACGCCATTATTATGGTGGTAGACGTGAAGGTCGGCCTGACCGCAGCGGACAGCCAGGTGGCCGCCCTGCTCCAGCGGAGCCGAAAGCCCGTAGCCCTGGCCGTCAACAAATGCGACAGCGTCGGCCCCACCAACCCCGAGGTCTACGAGTTTTATGCTCTGGGCCTGGGGGACCCCTTTGAGATCTCCGCCGTCCACGGCCACGGCACCGGCGACCTGCTGGAC
>CAKTIN010000053.1 GCA_934565775.1 uncultured Oscillospiraceae bacterium | reverse complement strand
TGGGGGATGAAGGAGGCCACGTTTTCGCCCAGGGCGAACAGATGGGTCCGCTCGTACATGGGCACCCAGGCGGCGTCCTCCACAACGATCTTGTACTCCAGGTCCTGGTATTCCTTCCGGCGCGCCTCATCGTCCACAATGGCGGAGGCGGCGGCGACCCGGTCCATCACGGCCTCGTCGCTGTAGTTCAGGGAGCGGCCCTTGGTCTTGGCGGCGCTGCCGAAGAAGGTGGCCATAATGTTGGCCGGATCGTTATAATCCATGGTCCAGGTGGCTACGAAGGCGTCCATCTCGCCGCTCTTGCGCAGCTCCAGCCAGGCGGACTCGTCATAGCTCTTGATGGTGGCGCTGATGCCCACGGCAGCCAGATCCTGCTGGATCTGCTGGTAGACCATCTGGTACACCGTGCCGCCGTCGGAGCTCAGAGCCAGCTCAAAGGTGATCTCCCCCTCGGCATAGCCGGCCTCGGCCAGCAGAGCCTTGGCAGAGCCGGGATCATAGACGATCTCCGGCAGGTCCTCATTGTGGCCCCAGACGCCGGTGGCGATGATGCCGTTCTCCAGAATCCCGTCCCCGCCGTACAGGTCGTCCAGGATCTTCTGACGGTTCACAGCCAACTGCACCGCCTTGCGCACGTTCTTATCGCTGAGGTACCGGTTGTTCTCGTTCATGGCCAGGTAGGTCACGCCCACCCGGCGGCCGGACACCAGCCGGTCCTTGTAGGTGGTCTTATAGGTCCCCGTAACCACGGAGGCGTCCAGATTGTCCAGGTCCAGAATATCCAGCTCCCCGTTCTGGAACATGAGGTTCTGGGTATTGGCGTCGGGGACGATCTTCATAATGACCTTTTTCACGTCGGGCTTCTCGCCCCAGTAGTCCTCGTTCCGGACCAGGGTATAGTGGTCGTTGGCCACCCACTCGGTGATGATGTAGGGGCCGGAGCCGATGGTATCGGCGGGCTCCATGCCAAAATTCTGGACGGACTTGCAGGTCTCCTCGTCCACGATGGACATGGCCGGAGCCGTCAGCTCCGCCAGGAAGCCCGCGTTGGGGGCGCTCAGGGTCACGGTGAGCTCGTAATCATTCACCACATTGATGCCGCTCAGGTCCTCCGCCTCGCCCTTTTGCAGGGCCTCGGCCCCGGCGACCTCCAGAGGAATGTCGTCGTTTACGCCGCCGGCGGTCAGCAGCCGGACAAAGGTGTACTTCACATCGCCGGCAGTCAGGGGATTGCCGTTGGTGAACTTCACCCCCTGGCGAAGCTTGAAGGTATAGCTCAGGCCGTCGTCGGTGACGCTGTGCTCCGTGCAAAGGGAGCCCACGATCTCCGTGGAGCCGTCGGCCTGCACCTGAATCTCAAACAGGCGGTCAAAAATATTCTGGGGGACGAAGTAGTCGTCCGTGGTCTGGGCCACGTCCATGGTGGCCATGTCGCCGGTAGAGGCCACGCGCAGGACCTTATCCTCCGCGCCGGCGGTGGGCGCTTCCGTTGCGCCGCTCTTGCCGCCGCAGGCGGCCAGACTCAGAACCAGGATCGCTGCAAGCAAAGCAGAAAGGATCTTTTTCATAGGGGAACCCTCCTTTTTGAGTTATCCCTATTATACCAGGGGCGGTGTGCCATGAAAAGAGCAATTCTTGCCCGCTTCTATGCAAAAGCTGCTATTCCTTCTCGGAGGGCGGGGTCCAGCCGGTGAAATCCGGGATGCAGTCCGCTCCGGCGGCGTCCGCCTCCTGCACAAAGCCCTCCAGCTCATTGAGATACATCCAGCTGAGCACCGCCTGATACTCCTTGTCCGTCACCGTCCGGTTCAGCGGCGGCAGGTCCGCCACGGCGGGCATGGGGGTATACTGCCGCATAAGCGACACCAGCACCTGCCCCGGGGCGAAGGTGCTGCCGATCCAATCCAGAACCTTCAGGGAATTTTCCACCTGCCCGGGGAGGATCAGATGGCGGATCAGCACCCCCCGCTTGAGCAGGCCGTCCTCGATCACCGGGGGCCCCGCCTGCTCCGCCATGGCCCGGATGGCGGCGGTGGCCGCCTGGGGGTAGTCCCGGGCCCCGGAGAGCCGGGCGGACAGGTCCGGGTCCAGGTATTTCAGGTCCGGCAGGTATACATCCACCTTCCCCGCCAGGGTGCGGACGGTCTCCACCCGCTCATAGCCCCCGGAGTTGAAGCACACGGGCACCGGCAGCTTCGGCTCCAGAGCCGGGAGAATCTCCGGGAGAAATTGGGTGGGGGTGATAAGGTCGATGTTCTCCGCCCCCTGCTCCACTAGGTCCCAGAACACCCGGCGCAGGGTCTCCACGGAAAGAGAAACCCCCAGGCCGCCGTGGCTGATGGGCTCGTTCTGGCAATACCGGCAGCCCAGGGTGCAGCCGGAGAAAAATACCGCGCCGCTGCCGCCCCGGCCGGAGATCACCGGCTCTTCCCATTTGTGCAGCATGGCCCGGGCCACCTTGAGCCGCCCCTGGCGGCAGTAGCCCAAAGCCCCGGCGGCGCGGTCCACGGCGCACATCCGGGGGCAGAGGCGGCAAAGAGCGTCATCCATGACAATGTCCTTTCTATACAGGGGGGCCGCCCCGGCGGGGCGGCCCCTTCGAATCTTTGATACTCCGGGCAAGTCTCGCCCGGAGGCGCCTTTTCCCGGGCGGCTTACGGCAGCAGGGTATTCTCCTGGGGCACCGTCTCGTTTTTCATGGAGGTCTGGTTGAAATAGGCGTCCAGAATGGCCCGGGCGACCTTGCCCAGCTGGCCGGACTGCGCGCCCTTCTCCACGAATACCGCAATGGCGATCTCCGGATCGTCCTGGGGCGCATAGCACACAAAGGAGCTGTTGTCCGAGCCGGTGGAGCCGTGCTGGGCCGTACCGGTCTTGGCGCACACCGCCACGGGGTAGTCCCCCAGGTAGGGCTGCACGGAGCCCTCGGTGACGCACATCCGCATTCCCCGGTTGTAGGCCTCAAAGGCGGTGTCGCTGATCTCGCAGACGCTCATAACCTGGGGCTGAGACTCCTGCTCCAGACTCTGGTAGTCCGCGGAAATGATCCGGTTCAGGAAGGTGGCCTTATACCGCACCCCCCGGTTGGCCAGAGCGGAGGCATAAACCGCCAGCTGCATGGGGGTGAAGCGGTTTTCCGACTGGCCGATGGACATGAGCACCGTGTCGGCGTCGTACCAGCCCGACTGGTCGGGGTCGTCCTTATAGACCTCCGCCTTGGTCTCGGGATTGGCCCGGCGGCCGGTATCCTCATACAGCTCCACACCGGTGGCCTCTCCCAGACCCAGATTCTTGGACACCTGGTCAATGGCGGTGATACCGGTGCGCCAGCCCGCTTCATAAAAATAGTAGTTGCAGGACACGGCCAGGGCCTGCATCATATTGATCTTGCCGTGGGTCTGGGTGCCGTTGGAGGTGGTATACAGCAGGCACTGGGGCTGGGGAGATTCGAACCGGGTGTATTTGCCCAGGTCCGTAATGGGGCTGTAATTGTCCATCTTCCCGGAGTTGCACGCGGCGATGGCCACCACCATCTTAAACACGGAGCCCGGGGCGTAGGGGGCCATCAGGGCCCGGTTATACAGGGGGGCAAAATCCTGCTTCAGCAGGTCATTATACTCGTCAAAATAAGCGCTGGGGTCATAGGTGGGGTAGCTGGCGCAGACCAGGACCTTCCCGGTCTTGACCTCAATGGCCACCACCGCGCCGCCCTCTACGTCCATGCCGTCCTTATCCTTGCCGATGCCGTTCTCCCGCAGGTCCAGGATCAGCTTCTCCAGGGCGTCCTCCCCGGCCATTTGCAGCTCCAGGTCGATGGTGGTCTCCACGTTTTTCCCCGCCTGGGGCTCTACCTTATAATACTCCTTGACCACGTTGCCGTTGGCGTCCACGGTGGTGTACTTGGTGCCGTCCACTCCGTGGAGCTCGGATTCAAAGGCCGCCTCAAAGCCGCTCTGGCCCACCTGGGCGTCCATGGAGTAATCCAGCTCCTTGTACTTTGCCCACTGGTCCCCGTTCATATCGCCCAGCACGCCCAGCACATGGGCGGCGTACTTGGTGGCGTATTCCCGGACCGTGGAGGGCTCCACGGTGAGCCCGGGGATATTCAGCTCCAGAATGGCGGACAGGGCCTCGGAGGACACGTCGCTGACCAGGGTATAGCTGGGCAGGGTGGTCAGGTCCGAGCGCAGGTCCAGCTCATAGCGCAGGCCGATGACCCGGCGGACCTCCTGGTCCGTCCAGGTGTTGGGGATGCGGTAAGCGGAGCGCAGCTGCTTCATCAGCTGGGCGGCGGACATATCCGAATCCCACTCCTGGTAATCCAGGAATTTCCGGAAGTAGCTCTTCCAGTCGCTGGAGAGCTGATCCAGGGTGTATTCGTAGGGCTTCTCAAAGGTGACGGGGAAGTGCTCGATATAGTCGATGTTCTGCTCCACGCACAGGTCCACCAGCCGCCGCAGGGATTCGTTGGGGCTGTCTGAGCAGAACAGGACGAAGTTATTGAACACCAGGTTGTAGCACGCCCGGTTGGTCACCAGCACATTGCCGTTCCGGTCCAGAATCTCCCCCCGGGTGGCCTTCACCCGGGACACCGTAGTATAGGTGGAGATCTGGCTGGCGTTCGGGTCCACATCCCGGACCTGAATGCTGTACATTCTCAGGCTGTAAAAGCCGATAATCATGGCAAACAGCAGCAGGATCGCCGTACAGCGCCGCCTTATCTTTCGTTCCATGGGGTACCTCCGATCTTCGCGATGGCTGCCGCCAGAGGATACAGCACCCCGCACCCCAGGCAGCCGGTGAGGGCGGTGCTTAGAAAGCTGAGCCAGCGGCTCGCCGTGGTATAGGACAGGAACAGCCCCGCCAGAAACAGGGCCAGCTCATACACCAGCAGCCCCAGGCCGCAGCAGGCCAGCAGGGGCCAGCAGCTCCGGCGGAGATAGGCCAGCAGGAAGGCCCCCAGGACCACCACCTCCACCGTCAGCACCAGCAAAGACAGGCTCCCCAGAGCCTGACCGGACAGGGCCCAGAAGGTCCCCGCCGCCAGGGCAAACACCGCCCCGGCATTGGGCCCCTCCATGAGGCCGATGAGCAGGATCACCCCGGGGGTCAGGCACACCGTCCCGCCCAGGAGGGAGAAGCGGCTGAAGATCACGTCCTGGAGCACCAGCACCGCCAGCGTCAGCAGCCCGTACAGGGCCCACTTCAAAATGGCGCTGCGCTGGCCGGGGGTCAGATACAGCTTGCCCAGGAGGGTGGTACTCTCCCCGGCGTCGTTATGAAACAAGCGCTTCAAGGCGGGCCTCCTTACTCATTGACGTAATTGGTGAGGATGAACACCTGCTCCATGTTCTGAAAGTCCGCCGCAGGGGTGAGGATGGCGTATTTCGCCACGCCGCTCTCGTCAAAGCCCGCGTCGGCCACATAGCCCAGGATCAGATCCCGGGGGTACACGGTGGAGCCGGAGGTGACCACCTGGTCGTTATTCCGGATGACCGCGTCCGTGGGCAGATAGTTCATCCGGAGCATTCCCTCGGAGCCGGTGACATAGGCGCCCTGGACCATGCCGGCATAGCCGGAGGAGGCGATCTGGGCGCTGATCTCCAGGGAGGAGTCCAGCACCGTGGTCACCGTGGCCCAGCCCTTGCCCACGTCCGTCACCATGCCCACGGCCTCGCCCCGGGCGGTAATGGCCACCATGCCCACCTCAATGCCGGAGCCGGAGCCCTTGTTGATGGTGAAGGAGCTCTTCCAGTTGTTGGAGTCCCAGGTGATGATATAGGCGGAGACCAGGTCGTAGTCCTCGTGCTCCTTGGTCAGCCCCAGCAGCTCCTTCAGCCGCTGGTTCTCCCGCTGGTAGGCGTCTGCGGTCCGGGCATCGTACTCCATGTCCGCGATCCGGGCCTTCAGGGCCTCGTTCTCCGCCTGGAGGGCCTCATAGCGGAACAGATAGCTGTACAGCTGCTCGGCCTGGTTGGTCAGAGCGGTGGCTCCCGCCCGCAGAGGGGTCAGAATCCCCTGGACCAGGCGCTCCACCGCCGGCGTCTTGGCCCCCAGGGCCCCCATAAGGGAAATGGCCAGGGCAAACACCAGGGCCAGAGCCAGGGCCACCCGGGCCCCCTTCTTCCAAAATTTCTTCAAGGCCGGACCTCCTCACAGGTGCCCAGCACGGGCACGCCCACCTGCCGCAGCAGGCCGGTCAGAGCGCACAGGGGCAGGCCCATGACATTGTAATAATCCCCCTCCAGCCGCCGGACGAACAGGCCGCCCAGGCCCTGGATCCCGTAGGCCCCGGCCTTATCCAGAGGCTCGCCCGTGGCCACATAGGCCGCGATCTCCTCCGCAGACAGGGGGCGGAAATACAGATGGGTGGTCTCCAGATGGGACAGCACCGTCTCCCCCCGGAGCACGGTGCAGCCGGTGAGGACCTGATGGTCCCGGCCGGAGAGCAGCTCCAGCATCTCCACTGCCCGCTCCGGGGTGTGAGGCTTGCCCAGGATCTTCCCCTGGCAGACCACCACGGTATCCGCCGCGATGACCACGTCCTCCGGTCCCCGGACAATGGCCAGGGCCTTGGCCCGGCTCACCCGGGCCACCTCCTGCCCGGCGGGCAGGCCGGGATCCATGGTTTCGTCAATATCCGCCGCATGGACGGTAAAGCGCAGGCCCATCTGCGCCAGCAGCTCCCGCCGCCGGGGAGATTGGGAGGCCAAAATCAGTTCCATATTGGGTATCTCCTTTCGTTTGGGGGTCATTCCACGCCCCGCAGGTACAGCCCCCGGGTGCAGGTGCCGGGCTCAAAGGTCCCGCCGGTGGTCCAGCTGTCCAGGACCCGGTCCACCTCCCGGGGATTTTCCGTGGTAAACAGCAGGCGCAGGGCCCAGAGCCCCAGCTTGCTCAGCTCCGCCCGCCGGTCCAGCCAGTACAGCTTCTTCCCGTTGAGCACCACGCTGCGGCAGGCGCCGCCGTCCTTGATCACGGGGAATTCCTCCCCCATGCGGTCGAGCAGCTTCGTCTGCCCGGAGGCGCAGGCGCACCGGCCGGTGCGGTTGCGGATCAGGCAGTTCTCCGTCACCATCAGAGGCAGGCGGCCATAGGCCAGCAGCTCCGTGGGCACCGCCTTGGACAGGTCCCGGATCTGGGGCAGGGTCATTTCAAAGGAGGCCGTGGCCGAGGCCAGGCCCAGGTCCCGGAGGGTGTTCATGGCCCGGGAGTTGAAGATGTTCAGGCCGAAATCCCCGCACAGGGCGAAGCCCCGGCTCCGGGCCACGGACAACTGGCCCAGATTGCCCACCAGGGCGAAGCGGGCCCCGGCCTCATAGCTCTCATCCAGCATCCGCACCACCCCGGCCAGCTCCCGGTCGTGGACCACCCGGGGCAGCACCACGCCCAGCTTCCCCCGGGTGCCCAGCTCCGGCCACCGCCGGACCGCCTCCGCCGCCAGATGCACCGGCAGGTACAGCACCTCCGGCCCCAGGGCCAGAAGCTTGGGGGTCACCTGCTCCAGGGCCGTCACCTGGACGGTCAGCCGGGGCTTGCCGGGAAAGCCCGGGTAAAGCATGGGCCGGGTGAAGCGGCCCAGGGGGGCCTGCTCCCGGCGGCCCCGGAGAGCAGTCAGCTCCGACAGAGCCTCCCGGCGCATGGCATTGACCGCCGAGGCGGGCAGGCTCAGCCCCGGCTCCACCAGGGCCCGGACCTTGGCGCACAGGTAGCAGGTGCCGCCGGTCTTTCGCAGCCGGGCAGACAGCTCCTCCACGGTCAGGGGCCGGTTCAACGCAGGCTCCGGCCGGGGGCCGGTGACCTTGCAGATATTGCCCCGGTCATCCTGCACCGCCAGCATGGCACTGTAGGAATTGACGATCATATAAAACTGCACCGGGACCCGGGGGGTCTCCACCGCCTCATAGGTCGCCCGGGCGGCCGCCAGGAAGGCGGGGTCCTCCCGGACCTGGCCCCGGGCCCCCAGCATCTGGGGACCGGGCCTGCCCAGATAATAGTCCTGGGTAAAGCCCTGGCGGGAGAAGGCAGCGTCCAGCCGCTGGAGCCGGTCCTGGGTGACGGGCAGGCCGTCCAGGGCCTCCCGGTAAATTTTTGTCACCGTGGCCACATACTCCGGCCGCTTCATCCGGCCCTCCAGCTTAATGGAGGTCACGCCCAGGGCCTCCAGATCCCGCAGGTAGGCGATCATGCAGCTGTCCTTCAGGCTCAGGGGGGTCTTGTTCTCAAACCGGCCGTAGCCGTAGGGCAGGCGGCAGGGCTGGGCGCACCGGCCCCGGTTGCCGCTGCGCTGGCCGATCACCGCGGAAAAATAGCACTGCCCGGAGTAGCACATACACAGGGCCCCGTGGCCGAATACCTCGATCTCCACCGGGCTGCTCCGGCAGATCCGGGCGATCTCCTCCCGGGGCAGCTCCCGGGCCAGAACCACCCGGCTGGCGCCCAGCTCCGCCGCCTCATAGACCCCCTCCAGGCTGTGAATGCTCATCTGAGTAGAGGCGTGAATGGGGATATGAGGCACGATCTGGCGGCACAGGCGCAGGACCCCCAGGTCCTGGACGATCAGCGCGTCCACCTCCGCCTGGGCGGCGACCTTCAGCAGCTCCGCCACCTGGGGCATCTCCCGGTCGGACACCAGGGTGTTCACCGTCAGGTGCACCGCCACCCCCCGGACATGGGCGTACTTCACCGCCTCCGGCAGGGTCTCCAGGGTAAAATTCTTCGCGCCCTGTCGGGCGTTAAAGGGGCCGCAGCCCAGGTACACCGCGTCCGCGCCGTTCTGCACGGCGGCGCGAAGGGCCTCCATGGACCCTGCGGGGGCCAAAAGTTCCAGCATATATCTCAACCTCATCGGTAATTCTATTTCAACGGGGCGCAAAAGGGCGGGCGCCCCGACCATAAAAACTATTATAGCACACCGGGCTTTGGGATGCTAGTAAATCGGGAAAAAAGTTCACAATTTGACTTGGGCAATTTCACGAGGCCCCGCCCCGGCGGAGGGGAGGGGTGCCGGTGGGGAGCAGGTGGACATAATTCCACAAAATAAGCCCCGGCCTGGAGGGAATCCACAAGAGTTGTCCACATTATCCACAACCTTATCCACAGGCGGCCTGGGGAAAAAGCCCCGGGAAACCGGGCTGTTCCCGGTCTCTGGGGAAAACTTTGTAGATTTTCCACAGGCGGTGGAAAACCCGGGCGGGGTGTGACGCCGTTTACAGAATTCCCCCGGGCGCGGTTTCATAATTCCCGGCTTATGCTCCGCGGTGCCCCGGCGCAGTCCCCCGCTCCGTCTCCGGCAAAGTCTCCCAAATTGTGCGGCTTTTTCCTCCCGCCGCGCCCCGCCCGGTCCCCTCCCGCAGCCAGGCGCAAAAAATCCCCGGCGCGAAAGCGCCGGGGATTCTGCTCGGTATGTAGGCTCAGATCAGGGCCTTCATGCTCTCGGGGACCTGGTCCGGCTCGTCGGACACGGACAGGGTGAAGCTCATGCTGTTGGCCTCGCCGAAGGCCTTGCACCAGTTGACGAACTCCTCCGCCACGGCCCGGTCGCTGCCGATGATCTTATACAGCCCCTCGATAAACACCTGGGTGATGTCAAAATTCCCGGCGTGCAGGCCGCTGATAAAGCCCCGCAGCAGGGTCTCGTTGGTGATGGCGTACTCCTTCGCGTCGATCAGGCGGACGCGATAATCAATATCATAGGTAAGCTGCTTGCCGCTCTCAATGCAGACAATGCTGCCGGACTCCTGCTTGACCGCATCGTTAATGGCGTTGACCAGCCGCTTCGTCTTACCGGAGCCCTTCAGGCCCATAATCAGTTTAACCATAGGAAATCTCCTCCTTGCGCTTTCACCGGGCGTGCCGGTGCTTTCCATCATTTTAACAGTTTCCCGGAGAATTTGCAACCTATTTTGGCGTGTTTCCAAAATATTTACTTCTTCTCGTAGCCGGGCTTGCCCAGGAGCTGGAACATATTGCGCTTATAGAACTCCACGCCGGGCTGATTGAAGGGATTGACCCCCAGCATATAGGCGGAGACGCCGCAGCTCAGCTCGAAGAAGTAGAACATCTCGCCCAGCTTGCCGTCATTCAGGTCGCCCATGTCCATGGTGATCACCGGCACACCGCCGTCCACATGGGCCGCCAGGGTGCCCAGATAGGCCTGCTCGTCCACGAAGTCCAGGGTCTTGCCCTCCAGATAGTTCAGCCCGTCCAGATTCTTCCAGTCGGAGCCCACCACGGCCCGCTGGGCCGGAGGCGCAAAGCGCACCATAGTCTCGAAGAGGTTCCGCTGGCCCTGCTGGATCATCTGGCCCAAAGAGTGCAGGTCCGCGGTAAACTCCGCCGTCACGGGGAACAGGCCCTTACCGTCCTTCCCCTCGGACTCGCCGAAGAGCTGCTGCCACCAGCCGCCGAACATCTTAAAGCCCGGCTCAAAGGAGCTCAGCAGCTCAATGGCCTTGCCCCGGCGGTACAGCAGGTTCCGCACGGCGGCATACAGCCACACGGGGTTGTCAAAGGAGCGCACGTCATAGGCCTTCCGGGCCTCCACGGCGCCGCGCATCACTTCCACAATATCGATGCCCGCCACGGCCATGGGCAGCAGGCCCACGGGGGTCAGCACGGAGTACCGGCCGCCCACATCCGGCGGGATCACGAAGGTCTCCCAGCCCTCCTCCGTGGCCATCTGGCGCAGAGCGCCCTTGTTGGGGTCGGTAATGGCATAGATCCGGCGCTTGGCCCCGTCGGTGCCGTACTTCCGCTCCAGCATCCAGCGCAGAGCCCGGGTGGCAATGGCCGGCTCCGTCGTGGTGCCGGACTTGGAGATAATGGCGATGGAGAAGTCCTTCCCCTCCAGCAGGCGGAGCAGCTCGTTCCACGCCCGGGTGGACAGGCCGTTGCCCGCGAAGAAGATCTGGGGATCGCCCTTGCCCTTGCCCAGGTTGTGGTTCTGGCCCTGCATGAGCTCAATGGCCGCCCGGGGGCCCAGATAGCTGCCGCCGATGCCCACGACCACAAACACGTCGGAATTCTCCCGGATGCGCCGGGCCGCCATGGCAATGCGGTTCATTTCGTCCGTGGGATCCCACACCGGCAGGTCCAGCCAGCCCAGGAAATCGTTCCCCTCGCCGGTGCCCTCTGCCAGGGTCTTGTGGGCCTCAAAGACTTCCTTCTCTGCGGCCAGCAGCTCGGGCAGGGAGAGCTCCCCCCAAACGTTTGATACGTCAACCTTGATCATAAATTGAAATCCTCCCAGGGAATTTGATCGAATTTGGATGGTTGTCCTTCTATAATGGTACCGCAATTCCTTCCAAATCGCAAGGGGAATTTTTCATTTGGCTTCAAACCGGTCTAGCTTTTTCCGGGGCCTGCGGCTATAATAGAGAAAAAAGCCGCCGAGGCGGCGGAATGGAGCGCAGATATGAAATACGGATTTGGCATCGACGTGGGCGGCACCACGGTGAAGCTGGGCTTTCTGGACGAGACCGGGGCCCTTCTGGCCCACTGGGAGATCCCCACGGACTGCTCGGAGGGCGGCAGCCACATTCTGGGAGACATTGCCCGGGCGGTGGAGGACTACCTGCGCGCCGCCGGGGTGGACCGGAAGGACGTCATCGGCATCGGCGTGGGGGTCCCCGGGGCCGTGGATAATCAGGGCATCGTCCACCGGTGCGTGAACCTGGGCTGGGGCATTGTGGACCTGCAAAGGGACCTGTCCCGGCTGACCGGGCTGCCTGTCCGGGCGGGGAACGACGCCAACGTGGCCGCTCTGGGAGAGGCCTGGCTGGGCGGCGGCCGGGGCCGGAAGAACATGGTGCTGGCCACCCTGGGCACCGGCATCGGCGGCGGGATCATCATTGACGGCAAAATTCTCCACGGGGCCCACGGCGGCGGCGGAGAGATCGGCCACATTCCCCTGCATCCCAAGGAGGAGACGGAGTGCTGCGGCTGCGGCAAACGGGGCTGCGCGGAGCAGTACGGCTCCGCCACAGGCATCGTCCGCACCGCCCGGCGGTATCTGGCGGCCCACGGGGAGCCCTCCGCCCTGCGGCAGGCCGAGCCCCTGACGGCCAAGGCGGTTTTTGACGCGGCCAAGGCCGGAGACGCTGCGGCCCTGGCCATCTGCGAGCTGGTCTTTGACGATCTGGGGCTGTTCCTGGCGGATGTGTGCTGCGTGTGCGACCCGGAGATCGTGGTCCTGGGCGGCGGCGTGTCCAAGGCCGGGCAGATCCTCCTGGACGGGGTCCAGAGGGCCTTCCAGAAGTACATTTTCCACACCGGCCGGGACATTCCCTTCGCCCTGGCGGCCCTGGGCAACGACGCCGGGACCTACGGCGCGTTCAAGCTTATCCTGGACGCAGCAAATTAAGAGAAACGATAGAATTGGGGGCGCTTTCGGCTGAAAGCGCCCCCCAGCGTGTCAAAAAACAAGTTTTTTGACACGCTGGCAGACGTCAAGAAAGCGCCGGAGACAAGCAACTCGCATCCGTCGGCGTACAGAGGTACGGTAGGATGCGAGTTGTGCAGTAAGTTAAAATGCTTATTTTTCTGTAGATTTCAAACTTTTTCTTCAAATTCTCAATTGCGCAGAGTGTTGAGGAAAGGAGAAAGCCTTCTTGTGGATTGCTTTGCATTTT
>CAKTIN010000052.1 GCA_934565775.1 uncultured Oscillospiraceae bacterium | reverse complement strand
AGACAAGCAACTCGCATCCGTCGGCGTACAGAGGTACGGTAGGATGCGAGTTGTGCAGTAAGTTAAAATGCTTATTTATCTGTAGATTCCGAACTTTTTCTTCAAGTTCTCAATTGTGCAGCGTGTTGAGAAAAGGAGAAAGCCTTCTTGTGGATTGCTTTGCATTTTAACGGTCCGGGGCTTTATTGACAGCCTGACCCCGGGGCGCAGATTGGTCTGCGCCCCGGGGTGTTGTTTTGCCTGCCGGCGGGCTCAGTGCAGCCCTAGGCTTACGGCGATGGCGGTATCGATTTGATTCATCTGCTTTTCGTCCAGCCGGCCCATATGCTCCCGGAGCCGCCGCTTGTCGATGGTCCGGACCTGCTCCAGCAGGACGATGGAATCCTTGGTCAGCCCTACGCTCCCTCCGGCAATGGAGATGTGCGTGGGCAGCTTGGCCTTGCCGGTCTGGCTGGTAATGGCAGCTGCGATCACCGTGGGCGAGTGCTTGTTGCCGGTATCGTTTTGGATGATAAGCACGGGGCGGGTGCCCCCCTGCTCGCTGCCCACGACGGGGCTCAGGTCGGCGTAGAAAATATCGCCGCGCTTTACAATGGGATCCATAGTCGCTTCACGCTCCGCTAAGTAGTCTGCCGTCACATACTATGTTGCGGCTTTGCCTTTATTGTCCCACTGTGGCGAAAAAATATACCCCGCGCCGGGATTCCGGCGCGGGGCCATCGATTTACTTTTCTACGATTTCCAGGATCTCCATGGGGCAGGCCTTTACGCAGATGCCGCAGGCGATGCACTTGGAGGTGGGGCCGCCGTCATTCTGGACCATGACGTGCATGGGGCAGACCTCGGCGCACTTGCCGCAGCCGGTGCAGAGCTTCTTGTTGATCATGTACACGCCCTTGGGGTTCTGGGTAATGGCCCCGGCCTCGCAGACCTTGGCGCACTTGCCGCACTGGATGCACACCATGGGCTTTGCGCCGCCGTCCTTCCCGGCGACGATCTGGATGCAGGACTTGTCCTGATGGAACTCCTTATAGAACGCCTGGGAGCAGGCCCGGACGCACTCCAGGCACGCCATACAGGCGGAACCCTTCTTGACAGACAGCTTTTTCATACACGCTCTCCTTTTTTATGTTCTCCCCGTATTATACAGAAGAATGGGGGAAAAAGCAAGGCGTTTCCCCAAAAAACCGCCTTAATATCCGAAGCCCAGCAGACCGGCCAGGTCCGGGTCGTTCATGACCTTCTCGTACAGCCCGTTGAGCAGGTCAATGAGATCGTTCTCGTTGGCCTTGCCCAGAGCCAGGGCCTCCCCGGACAGGGGCGCGGGGTCTGCGGAAATGGGCCGGAGGATGCACTTGAAATCGAACAGATCGATTGCCCAGATGTCCTCGTCAGCGGGGTCCATGGTGAAGGAGAATACCGTGTCGTCACCGTCGGGATACAGCCGGACCGTAATGGTATTGAACACTTCGTCGCGGGCTTTGGTGACAAAGGTGAATGTTCCGGTAGCAGCCTCATAGGTGGAGATGTCCGGAATTTTGGAGGCACCTTGGACAAAGACCTCATCAAATGTCTCTGCATTGAGCTCGGGGGCGTCAAAGGAGAGGGTCGCCACGCCGTCTGCACTGGTGAGGGAGGCGCTGGCGGTGATCTCCGCGTCGGCGCCCTCGCCCTCCAGGAACAGAATCCGGTTCCAGGGATTCTTCTCCCCGGCCAGAAGAATGGCGCCGGTCCCGTCGGCGGTCCGGAGCTGGATACCGGCCAGGTAGCCCCGCTTGTTCAGCAGAAGGCTGATGGCGTTTTCCCCGCTGGCAAAGCCATCCAGGGCCTCTTCCACATTTTGCAGGGCCTGCTCCAGGGAGACTGCAAGAAAATCAATGCCCTCCACGGCGTCCATTTTCCGGGTCATATAGGTCTGCAGATCGTCCTTCAGATCCTGCGCCACGGCCTTGGCGGCCTCGGTATCAAAGAACAGGGCGTAGGCCTTCAGGTCCTGATCCGCCAGCGTTACCGCCTGGGGCTTGGACAGGGCGACGGACTCCTTCAGCGCCTTCAGATGGGCCTGCTGCTCCTCGCTCTCCAGCTTGAACAGCCCCTCCAGGTCCGAGTCGGTGGGGTCGGGGAAGAGGTCTACCTGGATCAGATCCGCATCTTCCCGGTCCAGGCCCAGCTGAAACAGCCCCAGGTCCTGGAGGTGCAGCAGGTCCAGCCCCAGGGTCTTGGTCCCCAGCTGGATGTTCCGGTCCAGGAGCCGGGGAATCTGGAAGGTCATGGATGTGTCGTCTGCATAGGCGGTCAGGTCGATGGACAGCTCCTCCCCGTCCGCGCTCACGGTGAACGCGCCGCTCAGAGCGGCGGCCTTATTGACGCCATCATAGCTCATGCTTTCGCTGACGGAGAGGGTCGTGCCGTCGCTGACCAGGGTCATATCCGCAGCCAGGTCCATCACCTGCTGCTCTGCGTAGGAACGGAGCTGCCCGGCGGCCTTTTCCAGGTCCTCCGTGGAGCCTACGAGCTCCTGAAGGGCCTTTGCGGTCTTGTCACAGCCCTTCTCTACGGTGCGCTTGGGGGTGCCGGTGAGCAGCATGACGGCGGCCACAAGAATGCCGATGACGCACAGGGCGGCAACGCTCAGCCCCACGATCAGGCCGGTCTTTTTCTTCTTGGGGGCCTCGGGAGCGGGAATTTCGGGGACTTCGGCCGCTTCGGGAGCCTCCGGGGTTTCTGCCGCTTCGGGAGCCTCCGGGGTTTCTGCCGCTTCGGGAACCTCGGGAGCCTCCGCCGGTTCGGCGGCGGGGACGGCTGCTTCGGGGGCCGCCGGTTCGGCTGTGGCTGCTTCCGGCGCCGGGGCAGCCTCCGGGGCTTCCGCCGGAGCGGGGAAGGCCTGGCCGCAGCTGGTGCAGAAGCGCGACTCGTCCGGACTGGGCGCGCCGCAGTTGGTGCAGTATTTCATAGTGTCTCTCCTTTTCTTTTTTTGCGCGTGACGCGCAGACGGTTTCACTTATCTTAAGTCTACAATACCTATGGAAAAAAGTCAAACATTTCCAAAAAATTCCATAAAAATTCTGTCTAATTTGAATGTAGACCGCAAATACTAGACTTCGGACCGGTAAAATCAGAATGGAGGTTCTAAGAATGAGAAAAGCGGCAACCATTTTCCTGGCGGCGGCCCTGTGCCTGGGGCTGCTGGCAGGCTGTACCGACGGAGGCAATGTCTCCCAAAATCCCAGCGGCATGATCGAAGGCTCCGAGACGGGCCGGGCGACCCAGCCCTCCGAGACCAATCAGGGGACAACGCCCTCCGCGACCCGGGCTACGGAGGAGACCATGCTCCCCTCGGAGAGCCGGGACGGAACGGAGCACACCGGCGGCGCGTCGGAGCCCCAGGGGGAGACGCCCTCCGACGGCGCCCGGGGCGCTGCCAGAAACGGCCGGGGCGGGATGCTGGGCTAAGCCCCGCCTGCCAGCGGGCGCAAACCTTTCCAGCCGGGTCCGGCCTCTGCCGGGGCATACTAACTCCGGCGAGAGCCAGATCAGAGAAAAGGAGAGAGGAACCATGAAAATGGCAGGTATTGCGGTGAGCATGGGCCTGGGTGCCGCCGCCGGTGCGGTGGCGGTGCTGATGCTGCCCCGGAAGAATCCCGCCCGGAAGCTGGCGGCCAAGGCCGCCACGAACCTGGAGGACGCAGTCAGCCAGGCGGCAAGCAAGATGATGTAAACGGAACCCCCGGCCTTTTGGCCGGGGGTTCCCTCTATCCGACGGGCCGGTCCGCGCAGACCACGGTCCCGGGGCCGCCGGTGAAGCTGGACAAAACCTCCACGGCGATGCCGTGTTCCTGGGCCAACTCCACGCTCCGGTCGTGGAGCACCTGGGCCCCGCCGGCAATGAGACGGCGCATTTTTTCATAGGAGAGCCAGTGAAATTTTATGGCGTCCGGATGCTGCCGGGGATCGCGGTCGTATACCCCGTCCACATCGGTGTAGATCCGGCACAGGTCCGCCTTCAGAAAGGCTGCCAGAGCCACCGCCGTGGTGTCCGAGCCGCCCCGGCCCAGGGTGGTGACCTCCCCGGCGGGGCTGACGCCCTGGAAGCCCGTGACCACCACGATCCGCCCTGCCTCCAGCTCCCGGACAATGCGGTCGTTGCTCAGGCCCAGAGGCCGGGCGTTGCCGTGGACGCCGTCGGTGGCCAGACCGGCCTGCCAGCCGGTGAGCGAGACGGCGGGGCAGCCCAGCTGCTCCAGCGCCATGGTCACGAGCCCGGCGGAGAGCTGCTCCCCGGCGGCCAGATAGGCGTCCATTTCCCGGGCGCTGGCCCGGGGGTTGACGGCCACGGCCTCGGCAATGAGACGGTCGGTGGTCTGCCCCTGGGCCGAGACCACCGCCACCACCCGGCTGCCCATTTGTGCGGCCTGGGCAATGATCCGGGCGGCGGCAAAGATCCGCTCCCGGTCCTGCAAAGAGGTGCCGCCGAATTTCTGTACGATCAACATGGTATCACCTCCCCGAAGCGCAGGGGCGCTTCAAGCCATTCTATGCGGGGGGAGGAATTTTGGCGAAAGAAATCCCGGGGGCCGCTGCCGCGGCTCCCGGGACGCTTTGCTTATTCGCAGAGATCCGGATTGCGCTGACGGAAGAGCTCAAACACCGCCTCGGCGACCGCATCGTCGGTCACTGCGGCGTATTCCTCGTTCTCCTCGTCCTCGCCGGTCTGCTGGAGAATCACGACCTCGTTGGAATCGTCCTCCGCAGGGAGCAGGATGATATATTCCTCATCGCCGTACTCCACCACGTCCAGCAGCTCAAAGGCGACCTCGTTGCCGTCCTGATCGGTCAGCTTGACAACGTTATCCATTGCGCCCTCGTTGATTTCGTCCATTGCAGCAGCCTCCTTCCTGGCTTTCTGGGACCATTATAGCGGATGGGCCGGGTCCTTGTCAATGGACAAATCCTGGCGCACCGGGCAGGTGCGGAACAGGGAGGCTATCACCGCCTCATATTCCGGCAGATCGGCCGCCTTGCGCAGGGGCTTGCTGAAGCGCTCGCCCCCGTCAAAGAGCTGAAGCTGGAGGCTCCACAGCTCCTTCATCCGGGCCAGGGTGTTCCTCGGGCTCAGCTCCCGGAGATTTTCCTCCAGCAGGGCGGTGTGAAAGGCCAGAAGGCGGTCCTTGTCCGCAGGCCCGCCGCCCCGGAGCTTCTCCCCCAGGGCAGGATCCGCCGCCAGGCCCCGGCCCAGCATCAGGGCGGACAGCCCGGGATAGGCGGTCTCCAGCGCCCGGCACTGGGCCGCCGTGCGCAGCTCGCCGTTATAGCACAGGGCGCCGGGATAGCGGGCGGCGGCCAGCGCGAAGGTCTCCATGCGCACAGGGGGCCGGTAAAGGTCCTTCTGGATCCGGGGGTGGATTGTGAGCTCGCAAAGGGGGAACCGGGAGAAGAGCTCCAGCAGGGCGGGGAACTCTGCCGGGTCGTACCGGCCAACGCGGGTCTTGACCGAGACGGGCAGGGGGCTGTGGGCGCACACCTCCGAGAGAAAGGCCTCCAGCCCCGGCAGGTCCGAGAGCATTCCGGAGCCCTTGCCCTTGGCGGTGACCGTCCCGGAGGGGCAGCCCAGGTTCAGATTGACCTCCTCGTAGCCCATGGCCTTCAGCTCTCCGGCGGCCCAGAGAAAGTCCGGGGCGCTTTTGGTCAGGATCTGGGGCACGGTGGGGATCCCCTCATTATACTCCGGCAGCACATCCCGGAATTCCCGGGTGGTGAAGTGGTGGTGCATGGTCGGGGAGAGGAAGGGGGTAAAGTACCGGTCCACCCCGGCAAAAAACTGATGATGCACCCGGCGGTAAATGTGGCCGGTGATCCCCTCCATGGGGGCAAAATAGACGCGCATCCCGGGCCTCCTAACTGCTTTTTTCTTCATTATATCGGCGCGGCGGGAAAAATGCAAGGGCTGCGGCCCGGAGGGCGGAGACAGAAAGCGGCCTGTCCCGCCGGGAGCTGGGACAGGCCGGAAACAGGCTTACGCCGCAAATTGAAAGACGCAGAAGGCCGCATAGATTCCCAGCAGGGCGAAGCCCTGGGCCCGGGAGAGCTTCCCCCGGATCAGCGCCGGGAGCGTCAGCAGGGCCATGACCAGCACCATCACCGGCAGCTCTACCAGCAGGGAGGCGTTCATCCCCAGGACCAGCTTGCTCTGGGGAATCTGGAAGGGCGCCAGCACCGTGGACACGCCGCTGACCAGCACCAGATTGAACAGATTGGCCCCCACGATATTGCCCAGGGACAGAGCACCGTGTCCCTTGACCAGGGAGGTAATGGCGGTGACCAGCTCGGGCAGGGAGGTGCCCAGGGCCACAAAGGTCAGGGCGATGACGGACTCCGGAACGCCCAGCGCCTTGGCGATCAGCGTGCCGTTATCCACCAGCAGGTCCGCGCCGAAGGCAATGAGCACCGCGCCGACCACCAGCTGCACCAGACACTGCCACAGGGGACGGAAGGTCTCCTGGGGCGTGGGATCCGGCTGGGATTGGGAATCCGGCCGGGGCGCGGCAGCGGTTCGCGCCTGATGGACGGTATGGGCCATATAGGCGGCGAAGAGCCCCAGGAGCACCACGCCCACCAGCCGGGGGAAGGACCCCAGCCCATAGGCGGCGAACAGATACACGACCGCCGCCGCAAAGAAATATACCACCGGGGTCATGAGGCTCTTTCGCTCCACCGGAGTGGGGCGGATGGCGGCGGTCAGCCCGGCGATCAGGGCAGTGTTGCAGATGACGGAGCCCACGGCGTTGCCGTAGGCAATCTCCCCGTGCCCGCTGAGGGCGGAGGTAGCGGAGACCATGACCTCCGGCAGGGTGGTACCGATGGAGACCACCGTAGCACCGATGAGCAGCTCCGGCACATGGAACCGGTGGGCAATGCCGGTCGCGCCGTCTACGAACCAGTCACCGCCCTTAATGAGCAGGACCAGGCCGAGTAAAAACAGAAGGATCGGTAAGAGCATGGCACTTCTCCTTACACAATGCCGCTGAGCCAGATTTCCAGCCCAATGGCGATGAGGATGACGCCGCCCAGAATGGCGGCCTTGTCGGACAGCTTGGTTCCGGCCTTCTTGCCGATGGCCACGCCGCCCAGGCTGATGCAGAAGGTCACGGCGGCAATGAGGCAGGCCCGGAGCAGGGCGATGTACCAGCTGTCTGCGGCGATGGTAAAGCCCACGGACAGCGCGTCAATGGAGGTGGCGACGCCCTGGAGCAGCAGCGCCCCGTGGGTCAGGCCCACGGCCTCGGATTCCTCGCCGCCGCGGATGCCCTCATAGAGCATTTTGCCGCCGATAAAGCCCAGCAGCACCAGGGCAATCCAGGGAATATACCGGCTGAAGGTGCTGAAGCGCTCCACAATGGTGTGCACGCAGACCCAGCCTAGCATGGGCATGGCCGCCTGGAAAAAGCCAAAGGTCCCGGCAATGCGGCACATTTTGCCCCGCTTCATGCCGGGCTCTGCCAGACCGTTGGCCAGGGAGACGGAAAACGCGTCCATGGCCAGGCCTACGCCCAGGAAGATGCTGTTGAAAAAGAACAGAAAATCCAGCTTCATGACGACTTCATCCTTTCGTGAGGGTAGAAAAAAGGCTCAAGTATAGCCATACGGCATACTTGAGTCCGAAACAGGGGGATAGACCGAATGTATAGCCGACGGATATACATGAGTCTCGCAATTGAAAGCAAGCCAGGCGCAAAGGCCAGGATGTTGACTTGCTACGCCCGGAGCGGGCGCTTGCTACTCCCTCATAGGTAAATACCAGAGTATTATAGCATACATTCCCCGGCTGTCAAGGCTTTTTTGCGCGAAAACAGCATTTTGCAGAAAAAATTCCCTCCGGGGCTGCCGGAGGGAGTTCTGTCGTTACTTTTCTGCGGGGACGCTTTGCTGCTCCGCGTCCTCCGGCAGCAGGGGCGTCATGCTCCTGAGACTGATGCCCAGGGTGGAGGCGTTGTGCAGCAGCGCCGAGACCGTGGGCTGGATCAGCCCGGATACGCCCAGGGCGATCAGCAGGGAGTTGAAGCCTACGATCAGGCGGTAATTGCGATGGATCCGGTCGTGGAGGGCCTTGCTGATCCGGCGCAGGGTGACCAGGGCGTTCAGATCGTCGGAGGATACGGTAATGTCCGCAACCTCCCGGGCGATGGCCGCGCCGCTGTTTACCGCCACGCCTACGTCCGCCTCGGACAGGGCGGGGGTATCGTTGATCCCGTCGCCCACCATCATCACCCGGCGGCCGGCCTCCCGCTCGGCCCGGACAAAGGCGGCCTTGTCCTCGGGCAGGACCTCCGCCCGGTAATCGTCCACCCCCACCAGGGCGGCGACCTGCCGGGCCGTCTTTTCGTTGTCGCCGGTCATCATGACAATCCTGCGGATGCCGCTGGCGTGCAGGGCGGCCACGGCCTCCCGGGCCCCGGCCTTCACCGGGTCGGAGATGCACAGGATCGCCGCCAGCTCCCCGGAAATGGCCAGATAGAGGTAAGAGTATTCTCCGGTCAGGCCGTCATATTTTTCCCGCTCTGCAGGGGGGATGGTGCAGTGCTCATCGTCAAACAGGAAGTGGGCGCTGCCGATGCACACCCGCTGACCGTCCACGGCGCTGACAATCCCGTGGGCCACCACATACTGCACCTCGTCGTGCCGCTCCTCGTGAATGAGCCCCCGGACCCGGGCCTCCTCCACCACGGCGTTGGCCATGGAGTGGGGATAGTGCTCCTCCAGGCAGGCCGCCAGACTGAGCAGCTCCGCCTCGTCCCGCCCGCCGAAGGGAATGATCCGGGCCACCTTGGGGGTGGCATAGGTCAGGGTGCCGGTCTTATCAAATACGATGGTATCCGCTCCTGCGGCCATTTCCATATAGTGCCCGCCCTTCACGGAGATGCCCCGGAGGGTGCACTCCCGCATGGCGGAGATCACGGCGATGGGAATGGCCAGCTTCAGAGCGCAGGAAAAGTCCACCATGAGCACGGCCAGGGCCTTGGTCACATTCCGGGTGAGCAGCCAGGTCAGCACCGTGCCCCCCAGGGTGTAGGGCACCAGCCGGTCGGCCAGGCTGGTGGCCCGGCTCTCCGAGGCGGACTTCATTTTTTCCGAGTGCTCGATCATCTGGACGATACGGTCATACCGGCCGCTGCCCTGGGCTTTTTCCACGGTGAGGACGCACTGCCCGTCCTCCAGCACGGTCCCGGCATAGACATAGCTGCCCGGGGTTTTCCGCACAGGCAGGGACTCGCCGGTCATGGAGGCCTGATTCACCATAATTTCCCCGGAGAGCACGATGCCGTCCAGGGGCACCAGGCTGCCGGTGCGGACCACGATCCGGTCGCCCTTCCGGACGGTGTTCACCGGGACGAGGACCTCCTGCTCCCCGGCCTGGAGCCAGACCTTGTCCACCTGCAGCGCCATGGCCGAGGCCAGGTCCTGCACGGACTTCTTGTGGGTCCAATCCTCCAGAATCTCGCCGATGCGGAGCATGAACATCACGCTGGCGGCGGTGTCAAAGTTCCCCCGGAGCACGGAGACCCCCACAGCCACCGCGTCCAGGACCTCCACCTTCAGCTGGCGGCTGCCCAGACTCTTCAGCCCCTTCCAAAGGTAGCGCAGGGATTTGACCACGGCAATGCCTGCCCGGATGGGCGCGGGCAGAAACAGCTTTGCGCCAAAGCGCCGGACCACAGTCAGGACCAGATTTTCTTCAAATTCCCGGTTCAGCATCCGGGAAGAGTGCTCCGGGGCTGCCAGCCCGGGCAGATCGAACCGGAACCGGGCCAGGGCGGCCACGGCGGCCTCCCGCCCGGCGGTATAGGTCAGGGCGGCGTCCTGGGTGCGCTCATAGACCGTAACGCCGGTCACACCGGGGACTCCCTCCAGATACACCTGGAGCAGGTCCGCCTGGTCCGGCGTCATCCGCCCGCAGCACAGATGGACCCGAAGCCGCCCCCGGGATTCATGTAAGATTTTGCATTTCAAGGTGATTCCTCCTCAGAAAGGGGGCGAAAAGGGGACCGCCCGGTCCCCCTCTCGTTCCTTATTCCGCCGGCTCTGCCGCAGGGGCCTGCTCCGCAGCGTCCACAATGATGGTCTCCGCCTGAGCGGCGTCCCGCTCCTCGTTCAGAGCCTTCGCGTCGGCGAGAATGTCCCCGGCATTTTCCTTTACCGTCGTGTAGGTTTCCATGACGCAGTCCTTCGCCCGGAGGGCGGCGGCTGTGGCATGGGTGTAAACGGTCTTGGCCTCCCGGCTGCTGAGGATCTTGATGCCGGCCGTCCCGAAGAGGATGCCGCCGGCAAAGGCGCCAAGCTTACTCCAGTTCATGATCGTTTCCTCCCGATTTTTATGAATTTTACCCGCCAGTCAGCGTGTGCTAACCTCTTGGCGTTCCTTATTTTAGCATGAATTTCCGGAGAGTCAAGGGGGAAACCGGCAGAAAAGAGATTTTTTTGCAAAGAAAGCGGGAAACCGGGCGCGGTGCGAAAAAAATGTAAACTTTTGGCGGGATGCCCTTGTGGCCCGGGGGAAAAAGGTGTATAATGGACGGGTAAAGGCGGGGGCGCCGCTCCCGCTTCTGGCTGATTAAAATGCAATATTGGAGGAATATCCCATGTTTGACGCTATGATCGAAACTCTGAAGGCCAATCCCCGGAAGATCGTGTTCACCGAGGGCCCCGACGCCCGGATCCTGGAGGCGACGGACCGCCTGGTAAAGGGCGGCTTCCTGACCCCCATCCTGGTAGGCAATGTGGACGAGGTAAAGGCCGCTGCCGCCGCCGGGAACTTCAACATCGAGGGCGTGGAGATTCTGGACCCCGCCACCTATCCCGGCATGGATGAGATGGTCGCCAAGATGGTGGAGCTGCGCAAGGGCAAGATGACCGAAGAGGACTGCCGCAAGGCGCTGTCCAAGGGTAACTATTTCGGCACCATGCTGGTGAAGATGGGCTATGCCGACGCGCTGCTGGGCGGCGCTACCTATTCCACCGCCGATACCGTCCGCCCCGCGCTGCAGCTGGTCAAGACCCGGAAGGGCGCACATCTGGTGTCCTCCTGCTTCATTCTGGTCCGTGGGGACGAGAAGCTGGCCATGGGCGACTGCGCCATTAACATCGACTATCAGGATACCGTGGATAAGGACGGCAACGTGGTCGTGTCCGCCGCGCAGAAGCTGGCCGAGGTTGCCATTGAGACGGCCCGGACTGCGAAGGTGTTCGGCATCGATCCCAAGGTCGCCATGCTGAGCTTCTCCACCAAGGGCTCCGGCAAGGGCGGCACCGTGGCGCTGAGCCAGGAGGCCACCAAGATCGCCAAGGAAATGGCGCCCGATCTGGCCCTGGACGGCGAGATGCAGTTTGACGCCGCCGTGTCCCCTGTGGTGGGCCAGCTGAAGTTCCCCGGCTCTCCCGTGGCGGGCCATGCGAACACCTTCATCTTCCCCTGCATTGAGGCGGGTAATATCGGCTACAAGATCGCCCAGCGTCTGGGCGGCTATGAGGCCTATGGCCCCATCCTGCAGGGCCTGAACGCCCCGATTAACGACCTGTCCCGGGGCTGCAACGCCGACGAGGTCTACAAGATGGCCATCATCACCGCCGCGCTGGCCTGAGCGGCAGCAAAAACAGAAAAGGCAGCGCCCCGGCGCTTCGCGGGGTGGTTGTAAAATAGGAAATGGAGCGTATCGGTACCGATACGCTCCATTTCAGTCTGCAAAGAACCTCTGCTTCCCTTTGCGGAAAGCAGGGGTGCCCTCCCACAGGGGAAGGCGAGGGAGGGCCGCACGGTATGCCCAAAGGCGTATAGAGGCGCGCCCTTTATCAGCATAATAAATTGTAACTTGTTAGAGAAATGACAGCTGGCTGTTCTTTATCTAACGAGTTTCTTTGCCAGTGCAATCCCCTGTTCAGCAAGATGGTATTTCATATCTTTTGTCATGTGCCACTCCCATTTCGGCGCATCTGGATTTATGGGGTGTATGTCAGAAATCATCAATAAGGCAACCGCTTTTAGCCCAAGATATTGAGCAACACTGAAAACAGCGGATGTTTCCATGTCTACACCGACAGCGCCTTTTTCTCGCCACAGCCGTTCTTTGTCAAAAGTCTGGCGATATACCGCATCGGATGACACAATCGGATAATTACTAATGTGAAGTAAGGCTGTAGCCGTTTCCAACAAATCACCATTAGGATATGAAACTTCAATGGATTCGTAGTAATGAAGAGATGTACCCTCCTCTACAAAGGCCTTTTGGGGAGCTATGATTTCGCCGACACGGACATTCTCATCATAAGCTCCACACATTCCAACAGCAATCATGTTCTTCACGCCCAATGCGGCAAGTGTTTCAACTGTGTCTACAGCTTGTGGTGCGCCACGGCCACCATCTAGAAAGCACAAGTTCAAATCCTTTATCTCCCAAATAGAACAGCGATTGAGAAAGCGGGGGAAAGGCTCTGCCATTTCCTCCGTATTATAATGCTCTATGAGATAGTCTGTTCCCTTGCTCATAAAAAACAAAACTGCTGTTTCGGGCAAACGTAAACGGCACTCATGATGTGCGCTATTTATTTGCTCAGCTGCTGTAATAACTGCCTTCGAGCTATCGTTAGGTAAACACCACATGGCAGTTCTTCCCTCCCATCAAATTCCCGATTTATCTATCTGAATCTCTGAAACCCATTGGTTTTCCTGCACTTTTCCGCAGGTCTGCTACCGTAAAAAGCTCCGTT
>CAKTIN010000051.1 GCA_934565775.1 uncultured Oscillospiraceae bacterium | reverse complement strand
GCCACCCGCTGCAACCGGAAGCTGGTCCAGGAGCTGGGCCGGGAGCCCACCATGGAGGAGATCGCCGCGGAGCTGGGTCTGCCCGTGGAGAAGATCATTGAGGCCAACCGGACTGCGGCGGATACGCTGAGCCTGGATACCCCCGTGGGCGACGAGGAGGACACCACCATCGGCTCCTTCGTGGAGGACGACAACACCCCCGGCCCCGCAGACGCCACCTCCAACGCCCTGCTGGCTGAGGCTCTGGGAGAGATCCTGGGTACCCTTACCGAGCGGGAGGCCGACGTGCTGCGGATGCGCTTCGGCATGTACGACGGCCGGACCCACACCCTGGAAGAGGTGGGCCAGATCTTCGGCGTGACCCGGGAGCGGATCCGTCAGATTGAGAACAAGGCCATCCGCAAGCTCCGCCATCCCAGCCGCGCCAAAAAGATCAAGGATTTTTATTGCTGAGCAAGCGCCCCGCACCAAAAGGTGCGGGGCGCACTTTATCCCTGTATGAAACGAGTCCGGAGCAGACTTGCTGCCCCGGACCTTTTCCTCGATTCGTTATTGAAGCAGATTGTCATACAGCGACTGGTACTCATCATCGGCAATGTCGTACAGGTCGTCGCTGCCCAGATTCACATGAAGCTCCATGGTCTCGCTCTCATCATACTCCGGGTTGCTCAGGCAATTCACCCATGCGCCAATGTACATTTTCAGGTAATCGTCCGCCAGCGCGGTAATGGCAGCCTCGTCGCCTGCGGCAAAGGCATTCTGCAGCGCCTCAGAATTCGTCTCGATCCAGGCGCTCTCCTCATTGGACACAGCCTCAAAGTTTGCGTCTGTATACAGCAGCAGCGTTTCATAAGTCACGGGGACCACAAAGTTCTTGCCGTCTGCGGTTGCCTTCCCCACGGTGTAGCGGACCTTGCTATAGGACTGCTTCACGAAGTCCGTAGCCAGGTCGATCTGCTCCTGGGTGGGCTCCAGCTCAAACTGACTGGCCAGCGTCTCTGCCAGGTCCCGGCCCTCCTCCGCCATGCTGTCCTCATAGTCCTGGGCGGAGTCCTCCTTGGTGCTGTTGGTATACTTTTCTACGTTGTCGTGCTGATTCAGGTAGAAGGCATCCAGCTGGCACTTCACATAGCCGGAGGCGTCAAATTTCGGGCCGCAGCCCGCCGCAAGTCCGGCCAGCAAAGCCAGAGCCAGCACCAAAGCGGCAATTCTGTAAATTTTCTTCATGAACCATTCTCTCTCTTTCTCTTTTGATACCGGAAGTGTATCATACTTTCCCGAAAAAAGCAAGAGTTTTGGAAGAATCGACTTCCAGACTTGTTTTTCTCCCCGATCCGTGATAGAATAAGGTGCTTAAAGGAGCTGAATGCAATGGGTTTTGGTACAAAAGTAAAGATCTTCCTCACTCGGGCAAGGTCCGGTAGCTTCCGCCGCCTGTTCGCCTATACGGGCCTGGCCGCTAAGGAGGCCGGGCGGAATCCGGTGCCCGTGTTTTTTGATGTGGTCCGGTGGATGGGGCACGGCGTCGGCTATCAGGACTACCGGGTCTTTGGCTTTGCCCGGCTGAATGACGCCCAGAAAAAGACCTTTTTCACCTATGGGCACAATGTGGCGATGACCCGGATGCTCAACCAGAAGGATCACTACTGCTACCTCAACGACAAGTGCCTGTTTCTGGAGCGCTTCGGCAATTACCTGAATCGGGATTGGCTGGACCTCCGGGCGGCAGACAGCGAGGTGCTCCGGGACTTCTGCGCCGGAAAAGAGGCCATTTTTGTCAAAATGGTGGACGATTTCGGGGGTGCCGGAGCGGCAAAGATCCCCGTTGGCCCCGAGACGGATTATGCCGCCCTGTTTGACCGGCTCACGGAGCAGCGGCAATACCTGGTGGAGGATGTGATCCGCCAGCACCCGGAGATGAACCGGCTGTGCGCCGCCAGCGTCAACACCGTGCGCATCGTCACCGTCACCACAGCGGATGGGCCTCAGGTGGCCTATGCCCTGGTGCGCATCGGCCGGGGAGAAAAGGCCGTGGATAACATCTGCGCCGGCGGAATGTATACCGTGGTCGATGAAAACGGGCGGCTGAACTTCCCCGCTTTCTGTGACCGGGACGCCTGCTATTATGAGACCCACCCGGTCACCGGCACCCGGTTTGAGGGCTTCCAGATTCCCTATTTCAAAGAGGCTGTGGATCTGGTCAGCCGGGCGGCCCTGGAGATCCCGGAGCTGCGGTACATCGGCTGGGACGTGGCCATTACGCAGACCGGCCCTGTTCTGGTGGAGGGGAACAATTTCCCCGGCTACGACATGGTGCAGAACTGGCGGTTCCGCCCGGACGGCATCGGCCTGCTGCCCCGGATGGAGGCTCTGGCCGGGCAGCCCATCCCCAGAGGATAAGGACAGAAGGACAGAAAAGCCCCGGTATCAAGCCGGGGCTTTGTCATAAGTCAAAACGCTAAAAAGTAAGTCGGTTTCTGCAAGCCGTTTTGTGAAATCTGTGATATGATTAGGGCTAGGAAAGAATGCTTTCGAATTCTCAACATCACGGAGGAATGCTCTATGCGCAATCGTATTTTCGCCCTGCTCCTGCTGGCGGCGCTGCTTCTCACGGGCTGCACCCCTGCGGCCGCTCCCACGCAGGCCCCTACCGAGGCGCCCACGCAGACGCCCACCGAGGCCCCCACCGAGGCGCCTACCGAAGCCCCCACGGATCCCCCCGCTCCCACGCCCAAGCAGGTGGTCGTGTATTTCGCCAACTGGTACTTAGACACCAAGACCGCCCAGGAGGGCTCTGAGGTTTGCAGCATCCCCTGGGACAGCGTGACCTATGTGAACCATGCCTTCTGGCAGGTGGAGCCCGACGACGGCACCACGGAGACCTCCTGGGAGCGCCGGGACGCCAAGGAGCCCGCCCGGACCAAATTCAAGGTGACCTCCACCCTTCCAAAGGCGGACTTTGAAAACGACGAGCCCAGCGAAATGGCCGAGGGTCTGCCCCGGAACCATTTCGCCCAATACGCCTATTATGCCGAGAAGTACCCGGATGTGAACATTCTGATCTCCATCGGCGGCTGGACCCGGTGCGGCTACTTCTCCGAAATGGCCTACACCCCCGAGGGCCGGGCCTCCTTTGTGGACAGCTGCATGGCCATTCTGGAGGAGTATCCCTGGGTGGACGGCTTTGACATCGACTGGGAATACTTCGGCGGCAGCAAGGACGGCGAGCGCCGCCCGGAGGATGAGATCGACCAGGGCTGCCCCATCTGGGGCACCAAGGAGGAGGACAGCGAAAACTTTGCCCTCCTGGCTCAGGAGCTCCGGGAGGCCATGGCCAAGGTCTATGGCGAGGGCACCAAAAAGCTCACCGCCTGCGCCTCCGCCTCTGCGGCCTGGACCCTGTCCTGCCAGAACTGGCGGAAGATCTCGCCCTATATGGACCTCATCAATATCATGACCTATGACCTGGCGGGCCTGTGGGATAAGTGCACCGGCCATGCCAGCAAAATGTCCGACATCAACAACGCCCTGTCCGTTATGACCGTGGGCTACAAGGTGGAGCCCTCCAAGCTGTGCATCGGCAGCCCCATGTACGCCACGGACTTCCTCATTGACAAGGAGCCCACCGGGTCCTATGTGGGCGCCCCCGCCCATTCCGCCCCGGCAGAGGGCGAGATTGACCAGACCATGCTCCGGGCCTATGAGGCCGAGGCCGTCAGTGGCTTCACCATCGAGTGGGTGGACGGCAAGCCCGTGGTGGGCGAGACCTACGACCACGGCGGAAAGGGCTGGCACTTCGCCCTGGATAAGCTGGCCCAGGTCCCGTACCTGTATAACGACGATCCGGACTCGGAATACTACCTCTGGTACCTGTCCTATGAGAACGCCATTTCCCTCCAGCAGAAGCTGGACGTGATCCACGACCGGGATCTGGCGGGGATCATCGTCTGGGAGTGCAGCGAAGATACCCAGGACCACCAGATGATCCGGCAAATGGCCGCCAGCCTGCTGGACCAGTAAGGCAAAAAGCAGCGCCCGGGAGAAGCAAATTCTCCCGGGCGCATTTTTTAATTTTCCTTCATCAGTCTCCGGCGGGCGATATGGATCGGGCCGTCCTGGAGGTGATTGATCCAGCTCAGGCTCTTGCCGCAGCCGTAGGCCACGCAGCTGTCCGCGTCGTCCGCAATGCTGCACGGCAGCTCCGTCCGCTCCCGGAGGAGCTGGTCCATGCCGTAAATCAGGCTCCCGCCGCCGGTCAGGACAATGCCGTTCTGGGCCAGATCCGACACCAGCTCCGGAGAGGTCTGCTCCAGAACGCTGAGCACCTCATCGGTGATCTGCCGGGCAGGGCGCTTGAGAATCTCCAGAATTTCCGAGGCATGGAGGGAGACCTCCTTGGCCAGGCCGGTTTTCACATCCCGGCCCATGACGACCATGGAGCTGTCCTCCGGCCGGGGATACACGCAGCCGATGTTGATTTTGATCTCCTCCGCCGTGGTCAGGCCGATGACCACGCCGTACTTTCGCCGCACATGGCGGGCAATGGCTTCGTCAAAGGCGTCTCCCGCCACCTTTAGAGAGGCGGACACGGCCACATCGTTCATGGACAGCACCGCAATATCCGTGGTACCGCCCCCAATGTCCACCACCATGTGCCCGTTGGGCCCGGAAATGTCCAGCCCGGCCCCCAGGGCGGCGGCCAGCGGCTCCTCGATCAAATAGACCCGGCGGGCTCCGGCCTCCATGGCCGCGTTAATGACCGCCCGCTCCTCCACCTCCGTGATCCCGCTGGGAACGCAGACGATCACCCGGGGCTTCACCATGGCGTGCTTCACCGCCTGGCGGAAGAAATGCTCCAGCATCCGCTCCGTCATTTCATAGTCGGAAATTACCCCGTCCCGGAGGGGCTTCATCGCCACCACGTTTCCGGGGGTCCGGCCCATCATGCTCCGGGCCGCAGAGCCAACCTGCAAGATCTTGCCGTTGTTCCGGTCCACCGCCACAACGGACGGCTCCCGGAGCACGACCCCCTTGCCGTCCGCATACACCAGCATATTCGTCGTCCCCAGGTCCACGCCCAGGTCTCTGGATAGAAATTTCATTCTGATTGCCCCTTACGTTCCTTTTTTTCGCGGTGCGCCGCAAAGCAGGCGCAGCTTACGCCGGCGGCACCCGCCGTCAGCAGCACCCGGGCGCACTCGCTTGCGGTTGCGCCGGTGGTGAGAATATCGTCAATGAGTAGAATTTGTTTCCCGGCCAGATCCCCGCGCAGCGGCCGGTAGGCACCCATGACGTTGGCATGGCGCTGGGCCGCCCCGGAAAGCCCGGACTGGGCCGGAGTGTGCCGGACCTTCTTCAGCAGAGGCGTCGCCTCCCTGCCCAGAGCCCGCGCCGCCTCCATGGCCAGAAGCCGGTCCTGATCGTAGCCCCGTTCCCGGCGGCGCTTCGGGCTGACCGGCACATAGGTAATCAGGTCCGCGTCCTGAAGTCCGGCCCGGAGGATCGCCATGGCCAGCAGCTGCCCCAGGGCCCGGGCCTCATGGCGCTTGCCCCGGAATTTATACCGCAGCAGGCCGTTTCGCACCGGCTCCTCATAATAATAGGCCGCCGTCCAGCGTTCCACATAGGGCAGGCGCTTTGCCGGACCGGAAAAGGGCTCGATCCTCCGGCAGCTTTCGCAGAGGTCCGCCTCCCGGCCCTCCAGCAGCCGCCCGCAAAAGGTGCATTTTTCCGGAAACAGAAGATTCCACAGGCTCCTCATTCCGCACGGCCCTCCAGCCGAAGCTTCAGGCCGCTATACCGCCTGCTCCGGCGGTAATTCGCGGTCATGGTCTGGATGACCTCCTCCCGGCCGACACCGATGAGCAGCTGCCGGGCCCGGGTAATGGCCGTATAGAGCACGCTGCGGGTCAGAAGATACCCGGAGCCGCTCCAGGCCACGAAAATCACCGCCCGGTACTCGCTGCCCTGGCTCTTGTGCACCGTCATGGCATAGGCCAGCTCCAGCTCCCCCAGCAGATCGAAGCCGTACTCCACCCGCCTGTCGTCAAAAATCACGGTTATCAGCTCTCCGGCAGGGTCAATGGACTCGATCCGGCCAATGTCCCCGTTGAACACCCCCGCGCCCACGGCGCTGCCGTCCAGCTTCTTCCATAGTATATCATAATTGTTCCGGATTTGCATCACCCGATCCCCCTCCCGGAAAGAAAAATCTCCCCAGGCCCGCTCCTTTTTCTCCGGCGCGGGAGGATTGAGCGCCGCTTGCAGGGCGCGGTTCAGCGCGGCGGTCCCCGCCGGGCCCTTCCGGGTGGGGGACAGTACCTGGATCTCCTCGGCGGGAACCCCCAGATTCTTAGGCAGCCGCTGGGCGCAAAGCTGGCAAACGGTCTCCACCACCGCCTGGTCCGACCGGCGGCGCAGGAAAAAGAAATCCCCGTCCACCCGGCTCAGCTCCGGCAGGACGCCGGAATTGACCTTGTGGGCGTTGGTCACAATCAGGCTCTTTTGGGCCTGGCGGAAGATCTCCGTCAAGCGCACCGCCGGGAGCACCTCGCTGCGCAGGATGTCATACAATGGGAAGCCGGGGCCCACCGGCGGCAGCTGGTCCGGGTCTCCCACCAGGATCAGCCGGGCCTTTTCCGGCACGGCCCGCAGGAGACTGTCCAGCAGCAGCACATCCACCATGGAGGCCTCATCCACGATGACCGCATCGCACTTCAGCGGCTCGTCCTCGTCCCGGCGGAAAACCAGATTCCCCGTAGCCGGGTCCACCGCCGCCTCCAGCAGGCGGTGAATGGTGGAGGCCTCCTCTCCCGTGACCTCCGACAGCCGCTTGGCAGCCCGGCCCGTGGGCGCCGCCAGGAGCACCCGCAGACCCATCTGGCCATACAGCTCCAGCACGCCCCGGAGAATCGTCGTCTTGCCGGTGCCGGGCCCGCCGGTCACAACCATGACCTTGGCCGTAGCCGCCAGGGCCAGGGCCTCCCGCTGCATGGGGGAATACTCCAGCTCCCCGTCCGCCGCGGCCCGGTCGATCATCTTCCCCAGGCCCTTGGGCTCCGGGAAGGGTTGGCTGCTCATGGCGCACAGCCGGGCGGCAATGCCGGTCTCCGCTTCATACAGCTCCGGCAGATATAAAATGTCGATTTGCAGCAGGCTGTCCCGGATGGCGCGGCCCTTTTCCACCAGGCTCTCCGTCCCCTGCCGGGCCGTCTCCGGCTCCACGGTCAGCAGCGCCGCCGTCGCCTGCACCAGCTTGTCCACCGGCAGGAAGGTATGCCCCCCGGTGAGATTATAGCGCAGCTCAAACAAGAGCCCCGCCTCCACGCGCCGCGGGTCATCCGCCTCCACCCCCAGGCTGACGGCGAACTGATCCACCAGGGCAAAATCCCCGTTCATCCCGTCCCGGGTCAGAAGGTAGGGATCGGCGTAAAGCTGCTCCACCGCATCCTCTCCGTACTGCTTGTACAGCTGGACCGCCAGCTCCGCCGGGAGATGGTGCAGCGTCAAAAATTCGATCAGCCGCCGCAGCCCCACCTGCTGCCGGAAGGCCAGGCCGATCTCCTTGGCCTTTGCCTGGGAGATTCCGGAGACCTCCGCCAGACGCCAGGGCTCCCGCTCGATTATGGACAGCGTCTGCGTCCCAAAGCGGCTGACGATCCGGGCGGCCAGCTTGGGGCCGATGCCCTTCACCGACCGGCTGGACAGATAGCTCAAGATCTCCGGCGTGGTCTCCGGCAGCAGCCGCTCCAGGAATTCCGCCTCAAACTGCTTGCCGTAGGCGGTGTGATTGCTCCAGCGGCCGGTGACCACCAGCCGCTCCCCCGCCACGGGCAGGGGGATCGTCCCCACCACGGTAATCGTTCTCCCGTCCTGGGCGTTCAGCCGCAGGACGCTGTAGCCGTTTTCATAATTCTGATAGATCACAGAGGCCACTGTCCCCTGGATCATTTCCAGTTCTGCTTCCCCCAAGCTCCGTCTCCTTCTCTCTGTGCCGGGGCTCCTCCCCGACGTATAGCACGACTCCAAGCCCAAGCCGCCTGGCCGCCAGGGCCAGACGCTCTCCCTGAGACAGGGCGCCGAGGTCCAGGCGCAGACGGCCCCGGTACAGGCTCATGCCCGTAAGCCAGCGATAATACCGTGCGCACCCCTCCGCCTGCTCCAGCGTCTCCGGGCGGGCCGTCAGATCCATGCCCCGGCCCATGGGCAGCAGCCAGCAGCCCGCCAGCACCCACAGGGCGCACACCAGGCCAAAAGCCCCCAGGGCTCCAAACAACACATACCACACCATGCGCTCCACCTCAACACAGTCTATGCCGGGCCGGGCGCTTCGGTGCCGCCAATCTCTTCTCTTTATTTTACATGATTCGCCCGGAAATTCCTAGCCCGATTTTTTGATTTTTTCTTTCCTTTCCCCGGGAGATATGATAAAATGAAGAAAAAACCAGGAGGACACCATGAGCAGAGCAGACGAGCTGTACCGGGCCAATTGCCTGGACATTCTGGAACACGGCGTGTGGGACACGGATCAGGCAGTCCGCCCCCATTGGCAGGACGGCACCCCGGCCCACACGGTCAAAAAATTCGGCATTGTGAACCGCTACGATCTCCGGGAGGAATTTCCCATTATGACCCTCCGGCGCACCGCCTTCAAAAGCTGCATCGACGAGCTGCTGTGGATCTGGCAGAAGAAATCCAACAACATCCACGATCTGGGCAGCCACATCTGGGACAGCTGGGCCGACGCCCAGGGCTCCATCGGCAAGGCCTACGGCTACCAGCTGGGGGTGAAGCACCGGTATCCGGAGGGAGAATTCGACCAGGTAGACCGGGTGCTTTACGATCTGAAGCACAATCCCGCCAGTCGCCGGATTCTGACCAACCTGTATAACTTCCAGGACCTGCACGACATGCACCTGTACCCCTGCGCCTATTCCATGACCTTTAATGTCTCCGGCCATACCCTGAACGCCATCCTCAACCAGCGCTCCCAGGATATGCTCACCGCAAACAACTGGAATGTGTGCCAGTATGCCGTCCTGCTGCATATGTTCGCCCAGGTTTCCGGCCTGGAGGCAGGGGAGCTGGTCCATGTGATTGCAGACTGTCACATTTACGACCGCCACGTCCCCCTGGTGCGGGAAATGCTGGACAAGCCCGGGTTCCCCGCCCCCGCCTTCCGCATGGACCAAACCGTAACGGACTTCTACGCATTCACACCGGCGAGCTTCTCTCTGGAGGGGTATCAGTATCACCCCTTCCCCGGGAAAATCCCCGTAGCCATCTGAGGCGCGCCATGGACGCGATTGTTGCGGTATATTCCGACTGGGGCATCGGCCGGGCGGGGACCCAGCCCATTGCCCTGAGCGCCGACCGGGCCTATTTCCGGAAAACCACTGCCGGCGCCGCCGTCCTGTGCGGCAGGCGCACAGCCCTGGACTTTCCCGGGGGAAAGCCGCTGCCCGGCCGGATCAATTATCTGTTCACCCACCGGGGGCAGGCGCCGGAGGGCTTCATCCCTCTGGGCACGCCGGAGGAGGCGCTGGAGGCTGCCCGGAGCCACCCCCGCTTCTTTGTCATCGGCGGGGCCTCGGTGTACCGGGCCATGCTCCCCTACTGCACCCGGGCCTATGTCACCAAGGTGGAGGCCGCGCCGGTATCCGACGTATTCTTCCCCGACCTGGACAGAGACCCGGCCTGGGAGCTGGTCTCCGCCTCCCCCCGGCAGGAGGAGGCGGGTATTTTCTACACCTTCTGCCTTTACCGGCGCAAAAATTGAGAGAAAGAGGAACCGATTTCCATGAATCGTAACAAGCTTCTAAAGCGAAACTGCATTCTGGCCGTCGCCCTGCTTCTGATGTTCGGCGGGCGCTTTGTCCCCGCCCCCCAGGGGCTCGGCAGCGACGCCATGCAGGTCCTGGGAATTTTTCTGGGGTCCATTCTGCTGTGGATGACCGTGGCCATCGACTGGCCCAGCTTTATTACCCTCCTGGCCCTGGGGCTGATGCCCGTATTCGGGTTCAAGACCACCTTCAAAAATTCCTTCGGCGCAGACACCTTCGCATTTCTGGTCTTTACCTTCATGCTCACCTATCCCCTGAGCCAGACCCACTTTGTCCGCCGGTGCACCATTGCCTTCATTACCAACCGGATCGCTCGGAAGGGCCCCTGGTGGTTTCTGCGGTTTTTGTTCGCCGCCGTGACCTTCTTGGGTTGTTTTATCTCTCCTTCCGTTCTATTTGTTGCCTTTTTGCCCTTCCTTGAGGATATTTACCGGGTCCTGGGCCTGAAAAAGGGCAGCCGGACGGCGGAGGCCATGATGCTTGGCGTCGCCTTCTGCACCTCCATCTCCTCCGGCATGACCCCCATCGGCCATGTGTGGCCCACCCTGGCCATCGGCGCCTATAAAACCGCCACCGGGATGGAGATCAATCAGTTCCAGTATATGGCCCTGTGCGTGCCCACCGGGATCGTCTGCGTGGCGCTGCTGATGCTGGTGCTGCGGCTGCTGTTCCGGCCGAAGGACATCGCCTCCATTGACCCGGGCAAAGCGGTGGCCCTGCGCGATGCGCTGCCAAAGGCAGACCGCAAAGAGCGCCTGACCTTGGGCGTCATGGTGCTGACGGTGCTGCTGTGGGTCGTCCCCAGCCTGGTCCAAAAGCCCCTGCCCCAGGTCTACAAGGCCATTAACGCCTGCACCACCGCCATGCCACCTCTGGTGGGCTGCATTCTCCTGTCCGTCCTCACGGTGGACGGCAAGCAGCTGCTGGATTTCAAGGAGGCCACCTCGAAGGGCGTGCTCTGGGCCAGCCCCATTATGTGCGCCGCTACGCTGGTTCTGGGCTCCTGCCTTACCAGTGCCGACATCGGCATTACCGCCTGGCTCTCGGAGCGGCTGGCTCCCATGACCGCCGCCATTCCCGCCCTGGCGCTCGTAGCATTTTTTGTAATCTGGACCCTGGTGCAGACCAACTTTGCCTCTAACATCGTGACCACCACTCTGGTCACCACCGTGGCCCTGCCGGTGCTTCTGGCTCTGCCGGAGGGCACCGTGTGCATCCCCGCTCTGATCTCTCTGGTAGGCATGGGCGCAGGCTTCGCCTTTATGACTCCGCCGGGGATGACCGCTGTAAACGGCGTGGCTGCGGCCACCGGCTGGACCAACGCCAAAAATATGTTCCTCTGGGGCGGCGTGCTCATGGTTCTGAGCATTCTGGTAATGATCTTTGTAAGCTACCCGCTGGGCAGCCTATTCATGTAATGCCGCAAGCGCATTTCCAGCATTTCCATACAAAAAAATCCACTCATGCGAACATGAGTGGATTTTTTGTGTGCTCTTTAATCTCCCGGATCGGGGTCTGTAGACGGCTCCGTGGGGGGATTCGTAGGCGGATCCGTGGGAGGATCCGTGGGCTTGGTGGGTTCTTCCGTCGGCTTGGTCGGGTCCGTAGGCTTAGTGGGATCCGTGGGCTTTGACGGCTCCGTCGGCTCTGTCGGCGTATCTGCCGCCTTGCAGACCACCTTATCCCGGCGGGCGTAGGAGGACACCCGGTCCACCGTCTTATCGATAAAGTCGTCCGTCGCCCGGTCGTAGCGGTACTTATAGGTCCGAACCGTGTAGGCGGAGTAGCCGTTTACCATGGTCTCGCCGGGCTTGTACTTCCCGGTGGGATCCTCCTGCTCCACCGTCTCATACCGGTCCACACTCAGGACCTCCTGCTTCATCACCACATACCAGCTTCGGGTCTCCGTGCCCTTAAACACGATATTTACCTTGCCGCCGGAGACGTCAGCCTCAATGAGGATAGGATAGTCCGTATTGTTCCGGAACTTAAAGTCAATGGAGCCCCAGTAAATGGTCGCGTCCGTGCCGAACACATTTCCGGGCATATAGTCCACGATGTACATATGGGGCTTCCGCCACTCGTCCCGGACCTCCAACTCAGACAGCAGCGCGCAATAGTAGATGGTCGAAGCCACCTGGCAAATGCCGCCGCCCAGCTGGTTCTCCGTCCGGCCGCCCACATACACGCCGGCCTCCTTATAGCCCTTGGCCGCCGTGCGCTCGCCAACGATGCCGTTAAAGGAGAAAATATCGCCGGGCTTCAGAATCGTGCCGTTAATGGCCCGGCAGGCCAGATCCAGGTTCCGGGTCCGGTTGGCATTGTTGGCCGCATAGGTGTGGCCCTCCGCCAGGACGTCCTTAAACAGGTTCTTGGTCAGGGAGGCCTGGGTCACGGCAGGGACCAGCAGCTTCATGGGAATGGTGATGGTCTCGCCCTCGCCGGTCTCCTCCAGGAGCTTGCGCAGCTCCTCCATGTCAAAGCCATAGCCGGGGACCTCTTCGCTGGCGGAATAGTCGCCGGTGTCCAGGACCGAGTCCACAGGCGCCTTGCAGTATTCCTTGAACAGCTTTTCCAGGTCCACACCGCCGGGGAGCTCCTCCGTGCAGGTGATCTGGATGGGGGTGAAGTCCGCCTCGGTATAGCAGCGGAGCACCTGGTCGTAGACCGCCTTTTCGTCAAAGGTCCGGCTGGCCACGCCCGTGGTGATCTTCAGCACGGGGCCGTTGGCGGGCACGGTGCTGGGCTTCTCCTCCCCGTCGTCCAGCTTGTCCTTATACTCCTCATAAAACGCGTCCCAATCCGGCTGGGTCCCCTCCAGGACCACCTCCGGCTGGGCCAGCTCGCTGGTCACGCTCTGCGCCAGCTCCTTGAGCTTGTTCTCGATGTACGCGCTGTCCACCGAGAGGTATTCCTTCATATCGATGTTGTACACCGTCTGCTGGGCGGTCTGCCGGGCCTGGTGCCGCTGGAAGAGGTTTCCCTCCCGGCCATAGGCCAGCGC
>CAKTIN010000050.1 GCA_934565775.1 uncultured Oscillospiraceae bacterium | reverse complement strand
GATGTACATCTCCAACGCCACCGGCTGCTCCTCCATCTGGGGCGGTCCTGCCGCTACCTCTCCCTATACCGTCAACAAGGACGGCCACGGCCCCGCCTGGTCCAACTCCCTGTTTGAGGACAACGCCGAGCATGGCTTCGGTATGTACACCGCTCAGGCCGTGATCCGCGAGTCCCTGGCAGAAAAGACCCGGAAGCTCATCGCCGTCGAGTATGCCGACGCCGATCTGAAGGCCGCCGCTCAGGCTTGGCTGGATACCATGGACGACGGCGTGGCCAACCAGGCTGCCACTAAGGCTTATGTGGCCGCTCTGGAGGACAGCATCTGCACCGTGGACGATCTGCTTGCCAGCGACAATGCCGAGATCAAGGGCTTTGGCGAGGCGCTGAAGGCCAAGGGCGAGAAGTTCTGCCAGTGCGACGCCTGCACCCTGGCCCGCGAGATTCTGAACAAGAAGGCCTACCTGTCCAAGAAGTCCGTGTGGATCTTCGGCGGCGACGGCTGGGCTTATGACATCGGCTTCGGCGGCGTGGACCATGTCCTGGCGCAGAATAAGGATGTCAACGTCTTTGTGTTCGATACCGAGGTTTACTCCAACACCGGCGGACAGGCCTCCAAGGCTTCCAACATCGGCCAGGTGGCACAGTTTGCCGCTGCCGGTAAGGAAACCAAGAAGAAGTCCCTGGCCGAGATCGCTATGTCCTACGGCTATGTGTATGTGGCGCAGATCGCCATGGGCGCGAACCCCGCTCAGACCATCAAGGCCATCACCGAGGCCGAGGCTTATCACGGTCCCTCCCTCATCATCGGCTACGCCCCCTGCGAGATGCACTCCATTAAGGGCGGCATGATGCACTGCCAGGAGGAAATGAAGAAGGCCGTGGATTGCGGCTACTGGAACCTGTTCCGCTTCGATCCCTCCAAGGAAACCGGCAAGTTCACCCTGGACTCCAAGGCTCCCAAGGATGGCTATCAGGAGTTCCTGATGAACGAGGCCCGTTACAGCCGTCTGACCCGCGAGTTCCCGGAGCGTGCCACCGTTCTGTTCGCTCGGAACGAGGCCGCTGCCAAGGAGCGCTACGAGCACCTGCTGAAGCTGGTTGAGATGTACAAGGACTAATTTCCTCCCCTAAAAATTGCGCCCCCGGGTCATAGACCCGGGGGCGTCAGTCTATCAACTGCCCCCGGCCATCGGCCGAGGGCAGTTTCTTATAAGCGGATCAGCCGTTCAAAAACCGCTCCGCCTCCTGCAGCGTCTCCCTGTCGGAATCAAAGGTCAGCGCCGCCATTGCCTCCTCAAAGGGCAGCCACTGAATCGCTCTAACCTCTTCCTCCTGGACCTGCACACAGGTGCTCTCCGCTCTGACCAGAAAGAAAACCACGGTTTTCCGGCAGTCGTCATAGGGGCTGTAGACAATGGTCCGGCAGAATCCGTCCACAAACGTCACGGAAAGCCCCGTTTCCTCCAGAATCTCCCGCGCCGCCGTTTGGTGCTCGGACTCGTCTCCCTCCACATGGCCCTTGCAGAGCGAACGGTGCCCCTTCTGCATCCATTCCACCAGATAAAGGCGCGCCGCATTCTGCTCCGCATAGATCACGGCGCCGCAGCTTTTTTCGTAAATCATCCCGGCCCCTCCTTCTTTCTATGCCTAGAGTTTACCACAGCGTCAAAGCCTTGGCAAGGACTGCCGCGCCTGTGTTCCCGATGCTTTAGGGGTTCCGGGTCTCCAGACAAGTCCCCACATAATAGTGCGCCAGAATTTCCGGATAGGTTTTCCCCGCCAGGGCCATGGCCTGGGCGCCGTATTGGCTCATTCCCACCCGATGGCCATAGCCCCGGGTGGTGATTGTAACGGTACCTTCTTCCGCCCGGATGGAGAACACCGTAGAGCGCAGACCCAGAAGGCTCCGCAGCCGCGTCCCACGAAAGGACGCACCCCCCAGCTCCACCGTCTCCACACCACCGCCCACGGTCCAGACCGTCTGCCCGACCCAGCCGCTCTCCGGTCCGGAGAAATCGGCCTCCGGATTCTCCTTTTGCAGCAGCGCCGCAAACTCCGCCGCCGGAAACGTTGTCTCATCCCGGTCATGCAGGGCGATCTCCGTCTCCCCGGGGCTGTCCACGGACTGCAAATAGGGCACCTCGCTGCCCCATACGGCCACCGCCGCCTCCGTTCTGCCGCCGGAGCAGGAGAAATAGGTGGCCTCGATCAGGGTCCCACCGTAGGTGAGGACCTGCCCCGCCGTATCCAGGACCGCCGCCCGGGCGTTTTCCACCCCGGCGCTGTTGCTTCCCGGCTGGGCCAGATAGGATTCCGGATCGATCCAGCACTGGCAGCAGGCCGGGTCCGTGCAGACCGCCGCCTGCTCGTGCTTCCGGTGCTCCATGCGCCGCAGGGCAAAGGTCCGCGCGACCACTGCCTGGGCCTTCCGGGCCTCCTGGGCAAATTGGGCGGGCATTTCTCCCAGCACCACGCCCACCAGATAGGATTCCAGCTCCATCTCCTCCACGGTCCCGTCCGGTAGCAGCACCGGCAGGCTTGTCTCCGCCGCCCGGGATTCCGGAACGGTGGCCTCCGTCGCCGGGACCATCGCCTCCGTCGCCGCCTCCGTTGCCGGTGCGGTCTCCGCCGGCTCTCGCTCCAGAAGCACGGGAAATGCCGCGATGCACAGAGCCAGCAGCAGCGCCCCAAGGCCAAACACAGTTCCCTTTTCCATTTTCATTCCCCCCGGGCTATCATACCGCCCAGAGGACGCTTTTTCTGTCAATTCCCCGCCCGTTTTCCGGCGCATTCCTCGTCAAACCTTGACAGGTTCCCAAAAAGAAGGTATAATAATCCTAAATTCTTCTGAGAAACGGAGTGCTTTTATGAAAAGAGCATTAAAAATAATTGTAGTATTCCTGCTTCTCGCCGCGATCCTCGGCGGCGCCGCCTGGTACTTTCTGTCCTATAACCCCCAGATGACTGCAAACTTCCTTCGCACCCAGGGGGAAAAGGCCGCCAGCAGTGAAAAATACGACAAAGCCATCCAGTATTACCGCTGGGCGGCAGACTTGACGCCGGAGGACAACGTCCTGGCCCTGGACCTGGCGGACGTATACGCCAAAAGCGGAAACTATACCAAGGCTGAGTTCACTCTGGTCAATGCAATCTCCCGGAGCGCAACACTGGATCTCTATACCGCCCTGTGCCGGGTCTATGTGGATCAGGACAAGCTTCTGGACGCCGTGACCATGCTGGACCAGGTGGCGGATCCCACCCTGAAGGCCCAGCTGGACGCCCTTCGCCCCGCCGCCCCCACTGCGGACCAGGCTCCCGGGTATTACAGCCAGTATATCGACGTTGCCCTCTCTGCCGAGGGCGGCACCTTGTATGTCTCCATCACCGGGGAATACCCCTCCATCAACGGGACCGTGTACACCTCTCCCATTCACCTGCCTGCCGGCGAGACCACCATTGGCGCGGTCGTCGTCTCCGAGGACAAGATCGTCAGCCCCTATGCCGCCTTTGGCTACACGGTCAGCGGCGTGGTGGAGCCGGTGGTCCTCCAGGACAAGGCGCTGGACGCCATTGTCCGGGACGTGCTTAGCCGGGGCGCAGACAGCACCCTGCTCACCAGCGACCTGTGGAGCATTCCGGAGCTGACCCTCACCGAGGAGGTAACGGACTTCTCCGATTTGCATTACTTCACCGGCCTGACCAGCCTGACCATTCAGAATCACCCCGGGATCGATACCTCCTTCCTGGCCTCCATGCCCGGCCTGACCAGCCTGGATCTCACCGGCTGCGACCTCACCACGGAAAATCTGGCCCAGATCGGTGCCTGCGCCAGCCTGACCCAGCTGCGGCTGGCCAGCTGCGGCGTTTCCAACGTTACCCCTCTGGGGGGCTGTACCGCCCTGACCTATCTGGATCTGTCCGATAACAGCATCAACGACATTTCCGCTCTTGCCTCCTGCAAGGCGCTGACGGAGCTGCATTTGCAGCACAATGCCCTGACCAATCTTCAAAGTCTCTCCGGCTTGAAGGAGCTTACGGTCCTGGATGTTTCCAGCAATATGGTGACCTCCATTGCCCCCATCTGCAATGACACCCAGCTGACCACCCTGGATATTTCCAGCAACCGGCTTTCGGATCTCGCCAATATCGGCCGCCTTTCCGAGCTGACTACCCTGTCCTGTGCCTATAACAGTCTGACCCTTTGCGACGCTCTGGCCGGATGCACGGAGCTGGTGAACCTGGACATTTCCAACAACGCTCTGGAGAGCATGGACGGGCTGGACGCTCTGGTGAAGATGACCGACCTGAATATTTCCTACAACAATCTTCTTACCATCCCCGCCTTCCCCAAGGACTGCGCCCTGAAAAATGTGGACGCCTCCCATAACGCCCTGGAGGATGTGCAGGGGCTGGCCGGTCTGGAAAATCTGGCGACTTTGAATCTGGATTACAATGAGCTGGATGATGTCAACTGCCTGGCGGATTGCCCCATTCTGGTGACGCTGAGCTGCTTTGGCACCAACGTGACCGACGTGGAGGCCCTTCTGGCAAAGAACATCGTCGTCAATTACGATCCCTCTTAAAACCCTCCATCACGCTTAAGGCCCGGGTGCACTGCACCCGGGCCTCTTCTTTACAAAATGGGGATCAAGAGCATTGCCCCGGCCGGAGCGGAATCCGCCGTCAGATCGTTTGCCTGGCGGATCGCCTCCACGGTCGAGCCATAGGTCTTTCCCAGGCTCCACAGGCTCTCCTGCCCTCCGGTCCGGCGCAGAATGACGCTGGGCCTCTGGGTGCTCCTGGGAACCGGATCCCCCAGGGTGATTCCCTGAATGGCCTCGATCGGCTGCCCGGCACAGCAGGACACCGTGAGCGCCGCCATGCCCTGGATCTCCCCTGCCGCAGCGCTGTACTGCATTCTCCCCGCAGGCGCGGTGATCCCATAGCAGCGGCTGCTCTCGTCTGCGGGCAGGCTGCTCTCGGCCTCCCCGCGAAATTCCCTTCCCTGCAGCGCCCCATTTTCGTCATAGTACAGGACCCGGCAGCTTACGGGCGTTTCAAAACAAATTTCCTCCCCCCTGCGCTCGATCCGCGGATAATCGACCAGCCCACAGAGGTCCTCCACGCTCCCCTGCACCTCCGCAGGGATTCGCAGGGGCTCCTGGAGCTGCTGCCGGTCCAATCGGGACTCCAGCTCCACGCTCTGCCGCTGGAGCTCCACCGGGCAACGGAGGCTGTAGGCGTCCTGCACCACCTCCACGCTCCGGGTGGCACAGATCAGGCACTGGGCCAAAACACTGCACTTCAGCGCCACGGTCCGGCCGTCCTCCATAGGCTCCAGCTCGACCCCCGTGGGAAGAAGGTCCACGGTCAGCTCCGGCTCATCCTCAAACTCCCGGTTCAGATCCGCAAACTGGGAGAAGGGCACCTCCTGGTCCCACTGGGTCAGCTCCCCCTCCGGGGTGAGATAGACCAGATGCAGCCGATAGGTTCCCTTAAAGACCGCCTTGCCTCCCAGGACCTTCCCCTCGCTGAGCTCCGGCGTCAGGCCGTAGTAGACCACCCGGCTGATCTCGGGATTTCCCGCCGGGAGGGTCAGCTCCTCATCCAGCAGGAAGGTCTTTTCGCAGCAGTCCGCCGGGAGGGTCAGGGGGTAACGCGCAGTCTGCACCTCCAGACCCCGGGGCGGGTCCGGCAGCGTGTAAAAGCTCTCCTCCTCCGGCAGGAAGGCCTCCCCCAGGGCGGCCACATTGGCGCGCACCAGAAGCTTCCGGGAGTTGAGCATCCGGGCGTCGATGGAGCGCAGGCGGCAGCGCACCTGCATCACCCCCTCCCGGTCTGTCTGGGGCAGCTCCCAGCGGAGGGTAAAGGGCAGATAGCATTCCATAACCTGAAGGGGACCGTCGTCTGCCGGGGCGTACAGCAGCCTTGCGGGGACGCCGCCGCTGGCAGTCAGGGAGCCGCCCCGCCACTCCTTCCCTCGGAGCACCGGCACGCCCCAGCAGCCGATGATCCGGCCCACATCCGGCATGGAGTCCGGCACAATGGTCTCTGCGGTCTCCTCCTGATGGATCACCTGACACAGCAGCCGCCGGAGATAAGCCAGCTTCGTTTCAGAAAAGGTCAAGTCCATAGTCATCACTCCTCAATGGTTCTATCTCTATTTATGAGACCGTGGACAAGAATATACCCCCTATCGCCGGACACAGCACAGGCTTCCGCCGCAGCAGCACAGGAGCAGCCCCAGCAGGATCGCCAGAAACTGCGTGGAGATTGCGCAGCCCAGCAGAACTCCCAGGCCGAAGGCAATCAAGATTGCCCCCTGACATTTTCTCCTTGGACACATAAAAATCGCCTCCCGGTGCAGTTTATGCGCCGGGAGGCGTCCTTGTGCCGCTTATTCAGGAAGGAAAATGGGACTGCGGTTTATTGCATATCCTCCACGCAGGCCTGCAGCACCTGGGAAATAATGGGGATGCAGGCGCGATAGCCGGAGCCGCCGTTTTCGACTACCACAATGAAGGCCAGCGGGTACTGCTCATCCATCACGAAGCCGGAGAAGGTGGCATTGGGGTCCTTGCCGCCGCCCACCTGGGCGGTGCCGGTCTTTGCGCATACGGTCAGCCCAGGGAAATTCCCCTCGCCGTAAATGCTTACCACATTATTGTGCATCCAATCCGCCAGCGTCTCCGCCGCCGCCTGGGACATGAGCCGGCCGGTAGAGGTGGTCGAGGCCTGATAGCGGGTCCGCCCGCCATAAGAAACCCGGCTCACCAGATAGGGCTCCGCCGCCTTTCCGCCCCCGGCAATGGCCCCCATAAAGGTCATGTACCGGCAGGGATTGACGGTGTCCGTATACTGGCCGATGGCGCCCCAGGCCACGTTCACCGCCTCGGCATCCGCCACGTTGAAGTTCCCCTTCGCCGTAGTGATCCCGTCAAAAGTCAGAGGCTCCGTGATCTTAAACCGGTCGGCGTATTTCTGAAGGGTCTTACCCCCCAGGCGCTGGGCCAGCTGGGCAAAGGCGCTGTTGCAGGAGTGGGCCAAGGCCTCCTTTAACGTCTGCTCGCCGTGCACGCCGTCGCAGATGACCGTGTCCCCACCGATCTGGTAAGACCCGTCGCAATAGAAGGTCATGTCCTCCACATCCGGCAGCTCCTCCAGGGCCGCCGCCGTTGTCACCAGCTTGAAGATGGACCCGGGGACATAGCTCACCTGGGTCAGGCGGTTCAAGAACACGCCCTCATAGTCCTCGTCGGTGTCAAAGTCCACCTCCGGCACATTGTCCGGATCATAGGTGGGCGAGGATACCATGCACAGGATCTCGCCGGTCTTGTAATTGTACACGCCCACCGTGCCCTTCCGGTCCCCCAGAGCCTCCAATGCGACCTTCTGCGCCTCGGCGCTGAGGGTCAGCTCCGCCTCGCCGCCGGTCCCATTCCGGCTGTACAGCCCGTTGAGCAGGTCAAAGCCCACCATCTGGTCGGAGTAGGTGGGAATGGCGGGCGCGGAAATGTACCCCTGCCGGTCCCCCAGAATGTGCATGGTCGCCTCTCGCAGCAGGCGGCTGTCGCTGTATTCCCGGCCGTCCGTAGCGTCCATGAGCAGGGTGCCGGTGCGGTCGGTGACAATGCCGCAATTCATATTGCCCCCGGAATACACATGGGGATTTCCCTGAAATACGACCCAATCCTTGGCCTGAAATCCGTATTGCCCGGCAAACAGCACCAGGCCCAGCACCAGAAGCCCGGCCAGGATCAGGGAAAACTTCGAGCGCGATGCGATTCTATTCATGGATTGCCTCCTTCTTTGAGGGCAGGCGGATGGTAAAGCTGGCATTCTGCCGGGTATCTACGGCCTTCATAAAGGCCAGCAGCCCCCAGCAGGAGAGCATACTGGATCCGCCGTTGGAAACAAAGGGGAAGGTCACGCCGGTAAAGGGCAGCAGATCCACGGTGCCGAAGGCATTGAGCAGGGTCTGCACCATGAAAATACTCACTGCCGCGCAAGCGCCGATGGTGTAGAAGCTGCTCCGGCCCACGGAGGCAGAGCGCACCACGAAGATGCCCATACAAATGATTACCGCCACCAGCATCATGGCAATGAGCAGACCCCACTCCTCGGAAACCGTGGCAAATACAATATCCGCGTCTGCGGCAAAGACGTGCTTCAGATAGCCGTTGCCGCCTCCCAGACCCAGCAGGCCGCCGGAGGCCAGGCACATCAGCGCCCGGGTCTGCTGATACCCCCTTCCATAGGGGTCCTCCCAGATGTGCCGCCAGGCCGAGAACCGGCTGAGGGCATGGGGCCGGAATTTCAGAACCATGATCCCAGCGATTCCCACGGCCACGCAAATCAGAGCGATGGTCCCCAGGTTACCGGAGCGGAGGTAGGCAATAATCAGGAAGGCAGCAAAGAAAATAAGCGCACTTCCGAAATCATTCATAAGGGCGAGGCAGCCGCAGACAATCGCGGAATAGACCAGGAACAAAAACAGGTTCCGCTTGGCTACGATCCGGTCCATGGTGGACGCACCGGTGAACACGAAGCAGATCTTTACCAGCTCGGAGGGCTGAAGAGAGAGCCCGCCAATGAAAATCCAGTTCTTTGCGCCGTACATCTCCACACCGAACACCAGGTTCACCGCCAGCAGGCCCAGCCCGGCGGCTGCGGCCAGATAGCGCATTTTCTTCGCCCGCTCAAGGTCCCGCAGGGACCAGCCGACTACCAGGAAAATAACAATGCCCAGCGCCATTGCAGCGATCTGCTTCTTGGTCTCCCCGGGGCTGACGGTGCAAATGGCCGCCATACCCATGGTGGACAGGAAAAAGGCCATGGTCTCCAGCTCGAAGCCCCGGCGGTTGAACACCCGGAAGGACAGATACAGCAGCCACTCCATTCCCATCAGCGCCAGATAGCCGAAGGCGATAGACCCCAAGGCCTCCGTGTCTCCGGTGAAAAGCAGCTGCGTGCCCACAAGAAGCTGGAACAGGGTCAGGATCATCAGCGTCAGCCAGGGCCGCATGGTCCGCCCGGCCTTGGTCCGCAGGGTGGTCTGATAGACCTCCTGCTGCTTGGTAATGGGCTCCAGGGTCATTTCCAGGCCGCCCAAGCTGATCACATCCCCGTCCTCCAGGGCGCAGATGTCCACCTGCTGGCCGTTCACCGACACTCCGCCCTTGGAGCCGATGTCGCTGATGGTCCAGCTGCCGTCGTCATACCGGGTCAAAACCGCGTGACTTCTGGAGATGGTGGGGAAATCCACCACAATATCGCTGCGCTTATTCCGCCCGATGATATTCTCCCAGTGGGTAATGGGCAGCTGATTGCCGTCCGGCAAATTCAGCCAGGCCCAGATTTCCGGCTCCCGCCGGAAGGTCAGCAGAGGCTTTGCGCACCGAAACAGCACCCAAAATGCCAGAAGCGGCAGAAGAAACCGCACCACCGCCCAATAAAGGCCGGCGGCGGTCAGCCCGTCCGCTGTTAAGAGCTTCTCGCCAAAATCATGAATTTGCTCTAAGATCTCCGTCAAATGCGTCGCCTCCTTCGCCCATAGGCGCATGATTTCTTTCCCAAAGAATACTCCAAATCCGTTAAAAAGTCAAATAAACTTTTCCTTAACTTCGCAAAAAGGCGATTTCCCGGGCATACCCGGACAGATCGTTGGGGGTCTCCAGAATCATGGGCAGCCCCTCCAGAGCAGGGTGATGCGCCGCCCGGCGCAGGGCCTCCCCACCGATGCAGCCCGCTCCGATCCGGGCATGGCGGTCCTTATGGCTCCCCCGGGGATTCATGGAATCGTTCACATGGACCGCCTTCAGCCGCTCCAGGCCGATCACCCGGTCAAACTCGGACAGGACCCCGTCCAGATCCCCGGCTACGTCATAGCCCCCGTCCCAGACGTGGCACAGGTCCATGCACACGCCCATTTTTTCCCGGAGCTCCACCCGGTCCAGTATTTCCCGGAGCTCCTCGAAGGTTCCGCCGATCTCGCTTCCCTTTCCCGCCATGGTCTCCAAAAGGACAAAGCCGGGAAACTCCACCGTCAGCGCACCGTTCAGTGCAGCGGTGATCTGCGAAATTCCCGCCTCTGTCCCCTGGCCCACATGGCTGCCGGGGTGGAAATTATACAGCGCCCCGGGGATCTGGGCCGTCTTTTCCAGATCCTCCCGGAGAAGACCGGCCGCAAAGCTCCGGTCCGCCTCTTTTGCCGTGCAGAGATTCATGGTATAGGATCCGTGCAGCACCAGCGGCCCGAAGCCAGCCATAGCGGCGCAGGCCTGCTCAATTTCCCCCTCCGCCCAGCCCCGGGCCTTGCTTCCCCGGGGATTTCGGGTGAAGAACTGGAAGGTGTTGCCTCCTATGGACGCCGCCTGGGCTACCGCCTTCGGCAGCCCGGCGGAGACGGACAAGTGACAGCCAATATATTGCATAACGGTACCTCCGTCCAAGGCCGAATCGGCCTTTTCTTTTTTCTGAAATTGTGGTATCATAGGGAAAAAGGGGGAATTCCTATGCCGCGCAAGGAGAATCAAAAGCTGAAAATTCTTTACATCCGGGAGTATCTGGAGCGGTTTTCCGACCCGGATCACCCGGTCTCCGCCGCCCAGCTGGCCGCTTATCTGGAGCAGCAGGGCGTCGTCTGCGAGCGGAAGTCCATTTACCGGGACCTGGAGGCCCTGGAGGACTTCGGCATGGAGATTGGAAAGGTTAACGGCCCCGGAGGCGGGTACTACCTCATGGAGCGGCCCTTCTCCCTGCCGGAGCTTCAGCTGCTGGCGAACGCCGTGCAGTCCTCCCGCTTTCTGACCCAGCGGAAATCCTCGGAGCTGATTCAGAAGCTCTGCACCCTGTGCAATCGCCGGGAGGAGAGCCTCATGCGCCGGAGCATTCTGGTCTCCGGCCGGGTAAAGAGCATGAACGAAAGCATTTATAACATTGTCAACTCCATACAGGACGCCATCTTCCAGAACAGCCAGATCACCTTTCACTACTTCGACTGGGGGATCGATGGAAAGCGGCACCGCCGGGAGAAGGCCTATGTGGCCAGCCCCTATGCCCTGTGCTGGGCGGAGGAAAATTACTATCTTCTGGCTCTCTCCCCCCGCCACGGCGTGACCCACTACCGGGTGGACCGGATGCAGGCGATCCGGCAGACCGGGGAGCCCCGGGTCCCCTGCCCGGAGCTGACGGGCAGCGCCCTGAACGCCTACACCCGCCGGGTCTTTCAGATGTATGCAGGCAGCGCCACCGCCGTAAAGCTGCGGTTCCACAACACCCTGGCCGGGGTGGTGGTGGACCGGTTCGGTCCCGACGCCATGATGATCCCGGACGGGCCGGAGCACTTCACCTGCACCCAGGAGGTCGCCGTCTCCCCCATGTTCCTCAGCTGGGTCATCGGCTTTGGGAGCAAGGCGGAGATTCTCTGGCCCAAGGAGGTGGCAGAGCAGTGCCTGGCTCTGTGCCGGGAGGCTGCCGCACAATACGCCCCCTGACCGGGTACGATCCGTAAAATGCAGCGCGGGCCCCGGAGGGGTCCGCGCTTGCGCTTATCAGTCTCTTCTGCGGCGGTTCCCGCCAAAAAGCACCAGCAGCCGCAGCAGCTGCATCAGCGAGACCGCCAGAGCCGCCACATAGGTCATGGCCGCAGCGGTCAGGGTCTTTTTTGCACCGGACAGCTCGTCCTCATCCAGCAGCCGCCCCTGAGAAATGGCTGCCAGCGCCCGATGGCTGGCGTTGAACTCCACAGGCAGGGTGATCAGCTGAAACAGCACGGACAGGCCGAAGCAGGCGATCCCCACATACACCAGCTCATAGAAATACCGGCCGAAGGCGGACAGCAGAAGCCCCAGCAGGATCAGGGGCATGGCAAGCCGGGAGCCGATGTTGGTGGCGGGAATAATGGCCGCTCTCCACTTTATGGGCGCATAGTCCACATGGTACTGCACCGCGTGCCCGGCCTCGTGGCAGGCCACGCCGATGGCCGCCGTGGAGGTGCTGCTATACACGCTGTCGGACAGGCGGATCACCCCATCCTTCGGATCAAAGTGATCCGTCAGATTTCCAGCGACGTGCTGAATCTGCACATCATAAATGCCGTTTGCCCGGAGGACCTGCTCCGCAGCCTGGGCGCCCGTCAGCCCCCGGCGGGAAAGCTGGTGGGAGTATTTCTGAAAGGTGCTGTTCACCTGGGCGCTGGCAATCAAAGACAGCAGCACCGCCGGAAGCACCAGCACCACATAGGTCCAATCAAAATACATGCTTAAGTTCTCCTGTTCTCAGTCTCTCGGCCCCATTGCCTCATGGAGCCGGTCGGTAATGGCGCCGCGGAACAGCTCATCCGCCTGCACATGGAGGGTTTGCAGCGCTCCTGCGGAAAGGTTCACCGGCGTCTGGCCGATCATGTAAAGGTCATTGTCCAAAATGAATTTGGGCTCCGGGTCATTCTGTCCGTTGCGCTTCACGGAGCCGGGCCCGGCATGGATCTTTCCCCGGCAGCCGCCCCGCAGGGCCAACTCCGCATCCATGGTAGAGCGGGTGGCGCTGGTCTCCTGTACCTGCTCGTCCGCCAGCAGCCCCAGGTAGCAGGGCTCGATCAGCTCCCGGAAGGGCTCCCCCTCCAGCCCCAGATCCCGGCGGGAAATGGCGTTGACATACCGCAGACCCACGCGCTCATAGTAAGCGGGCTTGTAAATGCGGAGGAAGGAGGCCAGGGGCTTATCCAGCATGGCGGCGAAATTCTCCCAAGCCGTATACCGGCTGCACGCAAAGGAGATGAACTTCGTCGTCAGATTCACCCGCCAGACGCCGTCCGCCGACTGGAACTGATGGTTCAGCGTCTCCAC
>CAKTIN010000049.1 GCA_934565775.1 uncultured Oscillospiraceae bacterium | reverse complement strand
AGTCTTCCATGAAAACACCCCCGTTTCCTCTATTATAGCAGAAACAGGGGCCTTTGGGTAGTTTTTTGACAGACTGGGGAGGCCCCCTTGGGGCCTCCTTTTACGCTTAGATGGTGCCGGTAATGGTCAAGGTGGCCGTGCCGGGAGTAATGGCCCAGGTGCCGTCCGGCTTTTGGGTATAGGCGGCGGCCGGGACGGTGATCTTCCCAAGATTGGTGGCGAACTGGCCGGTCAGGGGATTGTAGGTGTACTGATTCCCCTCGGACCAGGTCACGTCGTTCAGTGTGACAGCGATGGGGTTCAGAATAGGGGTGAAGGTGTCCGTAAGAACAACGTTGTCTCCGGCTGAGGCGGCGACTGCGCCGAGGTTCTCAATAACGAAGGTATAGGTGATCTGCCCGCATTCGGTGACGGTGGCGGGGCACAGAGCCTTGCTGATGCTCAGCTCCGGACGGACCGCCATGCCGATGGTCTCTGTGGCGGTGACGGTCCGGCACAGGTCGCCGCCGGTAATGGTGGCGGTGTTGGTGATGGTCGCATCAATGCCCAGGGGGGCATAGGGGGTTACGGCTGCTTCGTAGATCAACAGAAGATTCCCTTCGGCGGGAATGTGCAGGTTGGTTATGACCAGGGGAGGACCGACGGTAACGGTGGGAGCGGGGGTTTGCAGCACGCCGTTTATATAGCAGCGCAGGGAGCCATTGGTGTAGGCCAGGGGATAGAGGGTATTCCCTCCGAAGGCGTAAGCTCCCAGGTCGTCCGTAACGGTCAGACCGGTGAGCGCCTTTGCCCCGGTATTTACCAGGGAAAGCACATAGGTCACGCTGTCCTTGGGAGTATAGTCGTCCATGACGGCGGTTTTGGTGGCGGCCAGGACCGGCAGCAGCTCCCCGGTGACGGTGTTGGAGTTGGAGGTCCCGCCGCTGTAGGTCAAGGTTGCATAGTTTTTGAATTGCGCCATAAAATGCACGCTCCATTTCGCATTGATGGGCCAAGGCCCTCAACACAGGTTATGCGGCAGGGCAAAGTGGGGTGAAGCCGGGCGAAGGGGCGGCGGTTTTGCCGCTTTTTGCACATGGCACAGAAAGCGGGCCTCCGGCAGGACGATATTTGATCGGATTTGACCTTGACATTTCAGTGGGAGCGATGTAAAATAACAGTGTTATGAAACGCTGTTATGAATAGAAGGAAAGGGGAGCCTATGGCAAAGCAGATCGAGGGCGTAGCGGAGCGAATCCTGGCTGCGGCCGAGGAGGAATTTCTCGATAAGGGCTATGTGGACGCCTCTCTGCGGACGATCGCGGCGGCGGCGGAGACCAGCACAAATTCCATCTATGTCCGCTTCGGAGACAAAGAGGGGCTGTTTTCCGCCATTGTGGAACCGGTTTTAAGCGAGATGACAGAGCGGTTCATCCGGATTCAGGAGAAATTTCATCAGATGTCAGCCGAAGAGCAGGCCGAGCTTATGCCGAAATACGCCGACGGCGGAACCTTGGAATTGATCGATTCTATGTATACGCATTTGGATGAATTCCGGCTGCTGCTGGATTCGTCTTACGGTACGCGATTCCATAATTTCATCGATGAGCTTGTCCGCATTGAGGTGGAATACACCTACAAATACATGGCGGCGGTGGGCTATCCGGACAAATTCGGCGATGCGGTGACGGAAAAGCTGCTGCATATCGTCACAACCTCCCGGTTTGAGAGCATTTTTGAGATCATTCGTCACGGCATGAGCCGGGAAGAGGCGACCGAATACATCGAGCTTCTGAGCCGGTATCATCGCGCCGGTTTTTTGGAGATTTTTGGCACCGGCCAACCATAAGCGGCAAGAGAGGGCTGCCGAAAGGGCAGCCCTTCTAAAAGCACTTAGGTTAGCTGATGCTAACTTATAGGAGGTAAGAACACATGAATGAAAAAAGCCCAATCGGGCGAATCTGGAAGCTGGGTGAGAAGGAGCACGGCAAGCTCATCACGGCGGTCTTTCTGGCCGTGGTGGGCGTTGCCTGCGGCATGGCCCCCTATTTCGTCGCGGCGAAGATCCTTGCGCTGCTCCTTGCGGGGCAGACGGCCTTCCCGGCGTATCTACGGTGTCCCAGGTGGATGAAATTCTGAAAGCCGAGGAGCAGGTGCATGGGACCCAGCGCGTCGCATTTGAAAATCACAATATGGAGGTGAAGGATGTTTCCTTCGGCTACCATGACGATCAGGAAATTCTCCACGGCGTCAGCCTTACGGTACCGCAGAACCGCATGACGGCGCTGGCCGGCCCCTCCAGCTCCGGAAAATCCACCCTGGCAAAGCTCATTGCGGGCTTCTGGGATGTAAAAAACGGCACCATTACAATGGGCGGACACGATCTGAAGGAAATTCCCCTGGACGAGCTTTACGATCAGGTGGCTTTTGTCTCTCAGGATAACTATCTGTTTGACGATACTGTCCGGGAGAACATCCGCATGGGACGCAGGAATGCAACCGATGCCGAGGTGGAAGCGGCGGCCCATGAGGCCGGGTGCGACAGCTTTCTCGGCGATCTGGAACAGGGCTTCGACACAATGGTCGGGGCGGAGGCGGCGCAAGCCTTTCCGGCGGGGAAAAGCAGCGCACTTCCATTGCGCGCGCCATGCTGAAAAACGCCCCCATCGTCATTCTCGACGAGGCCACCGCCAATGTGGACCCGGAAAATGAGGACCGGCTGCAAAAGGCCATCGAGGCCCTGACCCGGAATAAAACGATTATCATGATTGCGCACCGCCTCAAAACCGTGCGCCACGCCGACCAGATTCTGGTCATCGACCATGGCCGCATTGTCCAGCAGGGCCAGTATGAGCAGCTTATTGAGCAGCCCGGCATCTACGCAGACTTCGTCGGCGGCAAAAAGCAGACCGTCGGCTGGAAGCTGTGAAAACGGGAGCACCTGGGAAAATTCCCGGGTGCTCCTTCGTCTGTTAAAAAGGCTGTGCGGCGCAAGGATAAAAGCCCAAATGCAAAGATTGCCGGGTGGGGGAGCCGTATCACCGCTCAGGGCTCCGAGCCGGATGCCCGGATGCTATCGTCCAGCAGGGCCGCGGCAGCTTCGATGAAGCGCTGGCAGGGGCGGCTGGCATAAAAGCCGGCGGTCCTGGGAGTGGGGGAAGGGGTGCTGTCCGGATGGTCCAGGAGCTCCCGGCAGAGGATGGACCCGAACTCCGAGCGGAAGGCCCCGGCTAGATCCTGGATCCGGCGGTACAGCGCCGCCTTTTTTTCGTCGACCGGGGTATCGTAGCCATACAGATAGCCCGCCGCCAGGAAGATTCCGCTGAGCGCCCCGCAGACCTCCCGCATCCGTCCCATGCCGCCGCCGAGTCCGGAGGCCAGGCGCAGGGCCTCTGCCTCTGACAGACCTGTGAGGTCGCTGAAGGCGGCAAAGCTTGCCTGGGCGCAGTTGTAGCCCTGCCGGAACAGGTCGCCTGCCCGCTGGGAATGGTCCATACAATCCCCTCCTTTTTCCTTAGAATAGCATAACGCGGCGCCTTTCGCAAGGGGGATTGACAATGATTCAATTTTTTGATAAAATCAAACCATTCTTTTGCGACAAAATAGGAGGTTTTTCCATGAGAATCAAAATCAGCGCGGACTCCACCTGCGATCTGTCCCCGGAGCTGATTCGGGAAAATCAAATTGCAATTTCGCCTCTGAGCATCTGCATGGGGGATAAATACTACAAAGACGGCACGGAGATCACGCCGAAGGAGATTTTCGCCCATGTGGATAACGGCGGCGATCTGTGCTCCACCACAGCGGTAAACGTGGAGGAATACGAGGCGGTGTTCCAGGAGCTGGCGCCGCAGTATGATGCGGTGGTCCATATTACCATCGGCTCCGGCTTTTCCTCCTGCTACCAGAATGCCAGCGTTGCCGCCGAGGCGTTTCCCAACGTCTATGTGGTAGATTCCCAGAATCTCTCCACCGGACACGGCCTGGTGGTGATGAAGGCCTGCCAGCTGGCAAAGACTGCGGCAAGTGTGGAGGAACTGGTTCGCGATCTGAACGATTTAACGCCGCATGTGGAGGCAAGCTTCCTGCTGCACCGGCTGGATTACATGGTAAAGGGAGGCCGCTGCTCTTCGGCCGCCGCCCTGGGTGCGAATCTGCTGCACCTGCGGCCCTGCATCGAGGTGGTGCAGGGGCAGATGAAGGTGGTCAAGAAATATCGCGGCCCCTATGAGAAGTGCCTTGCCAACTATGTGAAGGACCGGCTGGACGGCCGGATGGATCAGCTGGAGGACGGCATGATTTTCATCACCCATACGCCGGTCGCACCGGTGGAGCTTCAGGCCTCCAAGGATGCGGTGAGCCAGTATGGCCGCTTCCAAAACGTCTACGAGACCTACGCGGGCTGCACCGTCTCCTGCCACTGCGGCCCCGGTACCCTCGGCGTGCTGTTTATTCGGAAGAAATAAAGGACACCCCCGCCGGTTTCCCGGAGGGGGTCTATTGCGCCCCGCCGGGCTTTTCGGCGGGGCGCAAAAGCTTTATTTTGCGGGCTTGTAGCTGTCCTTCAGGCTGACGGAACGGTTGAACACCAGGTGCTCCGGCGTGGAGTCCTTATTGTCCACGCAGAAGTAGCCCAGCCGCATGAACTGATAGGAGGCGGGAGCCTTGGCCTCGTGGAGAGAGGCCTCTACCTTGCATCCCGTAAGGACCTCCAGGGAGTCGGGGTTCAGGCAGGCCAGGAAGTCCTTTCCGGCGGCGTCAGGATCGGGGTCGTTAAACAGATTGTCATACTGCCGGACCTCGGCGTCGTAGCAGTTTTCCGCATCCACCCAGTGGATGGTGCTCTTGACCTTCCGGCCGTCGGCGGGGTCGCCGCCCCGGGACTGGGGATCGTATTCGCAGAAGACCTCTACGACCTTCCCGTTTTCGTCCTTCCGGCAGCCGGTGCATTTGACCACATAGGCGCCCTTCAGACGGACCTCGTTGCCAGGGAAGAGACGGAAGAATTTGCCGGCCTTCTCCTCCATGAAGTCCTCCGCTTCAATCCACAGCTCCCGGGAGAAGGTGACCTCCCGGGTCCCGGCGTTGGGGTCCACGGGGTTGTTCTCCACGGAGAACCGCTCGGTCTGCCCCTGGGGGTAGTTGGTGACGGTGAGCTTCAGGGGGTGCAGCACAGCCATGACCCGGGTGGCGGTATCGTTCAGATCCTCCCGCAGGCAGTGCTCCAGGAAGGCATACTCAATGGTGTTGGGGGACTTGGCCACGCCCACCCGCTCGCAGAAATTCCGGATGGACTTGGGGGTATAGCCCCGGCGGCGCAGGCCGCACAGGGTGGGCATCCGGGGATCGTCCCAGCCGGAGACCCGGCCCTCCTCCACCAGCTGGCGGAGCTTCCGCTTGGACATGACGGTGTGGTCGATACCCAGCCGGGCAAACTCAATCTGCCGGGGGTGATTGGGGACGGAAACGTGCTCCACCACCCAGTTGTACAGGGGCCGGTGGTTCTCAAATTCCAGAGAGCACAGGCTGTGTGTAATGCCCTCCAGGGCGTCCTGGATGGGATGGGCAAAGTCGTACATGGGATAAATGCACCACTTATTGCCCTGGCGGTGATGCTCGATGTGGCGGATCCGGTAAATGACCGGGTCGCGCATATTGAAGTTGCCGGAGGCCAGGTCGATCTTTGCCCGCAGGGTGCGCTCGTTGTCCTTGAACTCGCCGGCGCGCATCCGGCGGAACAGGTCCAGATTCTCCTCGATGGGGCGGTCCCGGTAAGGGGAGACGGCGGGATGGGTCAGATCGCCGCGGTATTCCTTAAACTGCTCCGGGGTCAGCTCGCAGACGTAGGCCAGGCCCTTCTGAATCAGCTCCTCGGCGTAGGCGTAGGTCTGCTCAAAATAGTCGGAGCCATAGAAGAAGCGGTCGCCCCAGTCAAAGCCCAGCCAGTGAATATCCTCCTGAATGGCGTCCACAAACTCGGTGTCTTCCTTGGTAGGATTCGTGTCGTCCATCCGCAGATTGCACAGCCCGCCGAACTTTTCAGCGGTGCCGAAATCGATGATCAGAGCCTTGCAGTGACCGATGTGAAGATAGCCGTTGGGCTCAGGCGGAAACCGGGTGTGGACGGTCTTGCCCGCAAACTGCCCGCCGGGGGCAATGTCCTGCTCAATAAAGGCGTGAATAAAGTTCTTGCTTTCGGTGGTCTCAGCCATTGGAAACATCCTCTCACTTCGATGATAGCCCCATTATATAGCATTCCTGCCGATTTATCAACAAAAATCAGCGGAGCAGCGGATTTTTCTTTTTCCACTCCGGGGACGAAAACGGGAGAAATTCAGAAAATCAGGGCTTGACAGCGTAACAATGTTATGCTATGATAGGAGCGTAACAATGTTACACAAAAGAGAAGGCAGCATAGATCGTGAGGTGTGCAATGGAAGAAGAACTGATCTCAAAAAAGGAGCTGCTGGCCCTGTATCATATTTCCTATGGGGCCTTGTACCGGTGGAAGCGCATGGGCCTGATCCCGGAGAGCTGGTTTATCCGAAAGGCGACTCCCACCGGGCAGGAGACCTTTTTCCGCCGGGAGCCCATGTGCCGCCGGGTGGAGCTGATCCTGGAGCGGAAGGAGAAAATTTCCCTGGACGAATTGGCAGATGAGCTTCAGGAAAAGCAAAAGACGCAAAAGTCCAGCCGCCGCCTGCTGGTGGCGACGCACTATCAGACCCTCCGGTTCTCCCTGCGGGAGCTGAAGGCGGTTAAAATTCTGGACGGAGATCGGGAACTGGATCTCCTGGAGTACCTGAAGGAGGTATCGTTATGAAACGGGATTTGAAGATTATGGCAAAAGAGGCGGTCCCCGGCGGGGACTATGACAAGGTTGTGATCCTGGGCAAGGGCCACATTACGGGGGATCTGAATTGTGATTCCTTTGCAAGCGCAGGCGCCGGGCAGGTGGACGGCGCACTGACGTGCGAGAAAAAGCTGGAGTGCAGCGGGAGCCTTGGAGTGGAGGGAACGCTCACTTGCGGCGAGCTGGAGGTCAACGGCTCCTTCCGGGGAAGTGGCGCCGTGCGCTGCGAGGCGCTGGAGCTGAACGGAAGCGCGAAGCTGGCCGACGATCTGACCTGCCGCGGAGACGCGGAGATCAACGGAAAGCTGGAGCTGGCGGGGGATTTCACGGGGGCTGATCTGGAGTGCAGCGGCTCGATGCACCTGTCCGGCTCGGCCAAGTGCGCGGATGTGGAGATTGCCGGGAAGTGCCGGGTGGAAAAGGATTTTGAGGCCGATGCAATCCGGGTGGACGGCACGATCCAGGTGCCGGGGCTTCTGAACGCAGAGCGGATTCAACTGTACGCCAGCCCCAGCAGCGTCCTGGGGGAAATCGGCGGCTCGGAAATCTCAATCGGACGGGATTCGGCGCGCAGGCACTTCCATTTCGGAGAAGGGGAGAATCTTCAGGTCCGAGTGATCGAGGGGGACACCGTGACTCTAGCGTACACGACGGCCGATGTGGTAAGGGGCCGGGATGTCACCATTGGCAAGGGCTGCCGGATCGGCCGGGTGGAATACACGGAGCGGTTTGAGGCGGCAGAGGGAACGGTGCAGGAGTCCTGCCGGACCGCAGAATAAAGGCCCCCCGGGGCATGGAGAAAGCTCCCCATAGGGTAGCCTCGAAGCGTTTCCTTTCGAGTGCTTACTCTATGGGGAGCTTGTTTTTTGCCTTCGTGGGTGTTATGCGAAGAAGGAGCCGCTTGCGTCCATGGGGATCTCCTTGCCCTCCATGCAGGCGGCAAACTGGGAGCCGTTCATGGTCTCATGCTCCACCAGGAAATCGGTGACGGCCTTGAGCCGCTCGGCATTCTGCTCCAGGATCTCCTTGCACTTGGCATAGGCCTCATCCATAATGCTCCGGACGGCGGCGTCCATCTCACCGGCGACCCGCTCCGAATAGGACTTGGTCTTTTCGTAATCCCGGCCGATAAAAACCTCTCCGTCACTAGCGTAGGACACGGGGCCGACGCTGTCGGTCATGCCGTATTTGCCCACAAGGTCCCGGGCAATGTCCGTGGCGCGCTCCAGATCGTTGGAAGCGCCGGTGGAAATATCATCCAGGAACAGGTCCTCTGCTACCCGGCCGCCCAGGAGAATGACGATCTGCTCCAGCATCTCCTTGCGGGTCCGGTTGAAGCGGTCCGCAGCGGGCAGATGCACGGTGATGCCCAGGGCCTCATTCCGGGGAATGATGCTGATCTTGTGCACCGGATCGCTGTGGGGACAGCGGTAGGTGGCGACGGCGTGACCGGCCTCATGAATGGCGGTGCTGTATTTGAGCTCCTTGGTCATGTGCCAGCTCTTCTTTTCCGGACCGGCTACGATTTTCATCATGGCCTCGTCCAGATTGGCCATGTTCAGGGCGGCCTGGCCGTGCCGGGCGGCAAGAATCGCTGCTTCGTTCAGCAGATTGGCCAGATCGGCGCCGGTGAATCCTGCGGTAGCCAGGGCAACCTTGTGCAGATCCACATCGTCCGCTAGGCGCTTCGCTCTGGCGTGAACCTTCAGAATATCCTCCCGGCCGGAGGCCACGGGGATGCCCACATGAATCTGCCGGTCAAAGCGGCCCGGCCGCAGGAGGGCGGGATCCAGCACGTCGGCCCGGTTGGTGGCAGCCAGCACGACAAGGTTTTCATTCTCGTTAAAGCCGTCCATCTCCACCAGGAGCTGATTCAGGGTCTGCTCCCGCTCGTCGTTGCCGCCGCCGATTCCGGCGCCTCTCCGGCGGCCCACCGCATCGATCTCATCGATGAAGATAATGGCGGGGGCGACCTTTTTCGCCTCGTCAAAGAGATTCCGTACGCGGCTGGCGCCTACGCCCACATACAGCTCCATAAAGTCGGAGCCGGAAATGGTCAGGAACTGCACCCCGGCCTCTCCGGCGACGGCCCGGGCCAGCAGAGTCTTGCCGGTGCCCGGCGGGCCGACCAGAAGAAAGCCCTTGGGAATCCTTGCGCCCAGGGCCTTGAACTTCTCGGGCGTTTGCAGGAATTCCACGACCTCCTGGAGCTCTGCTTTTTCCTCGTCCACACCGGCCACGTCCGCGAAGGTGACCTTCTTCTTAGAGCCGATGGTCACATTTGCGCGGGTAAAGCTGCTGCCGGGGGCAGCGGCGGCGCCGGCCCGGTTGGCCAGGATGATCCACAACAGCATCAGAATCAGCCCTGCGATCAGATAAGGCATGGCCTTTTCCATCATGGTCGGGGTGCTGGGGGCGCTGAAGGCGTAGCTGGTCAGAATCCCGGCCTCCTGCTGCGCCTGGATGAGATCTCCCATTTCCGCGCGGAATGCGGCCTCGTCTCCGATGCTGGCCCGGATGGCGCTCTTCCCGTCCAGGGGGGACCGCAGCTCCAGGGTGATGACGTTGTCCGCTACCTGAAAGCTGCGGACCTGCTCTCTCTGAAACAGCTGCACCACCGTAGAATAGGGAATTCCGTCGGTATTCAGGGTGGACAGCAGGGCGCTGCCCGCAGAGATCAGGACGATGAGCAGGAAGAAGAGAGAGAAAAGACGAATGAGTTTTCGCTGCTTCAATGCTTTGATGCTCCTTACAGATCAGAATAGGCTTCCGGCTTCAGGATGCCGATGTAGGGCAGATTGCGATACTTTTCCTGAAAATCCAGCCCATAGCCCACCACGAACAGGTCGGGGATGGTAAAGCCCACATAGTCCGCCTGAATTTCGGATTTCCGGCGGGCGGGCTTATCCAGCAGCGTGCAGATCTTGACCGATGCGGGGTGCTTGCTCTTCAGATAGGCGATGGTATAGGAAAGAGTGAGGCCGGTGTCCAGAATGTCCTCCAGGATGACCACATGGCGGCCCTCCAGATTGGCGGTGACGTCCTTGGTGACGTTGATGACGCCGGTGGATTGGGTGCCCAGATAGGAGGAGACACACATAAAGTCGAACTGGCAGTCAACGGGGATGGCGCGGGTCATGTCCGCGAAGAAAATGACGACGCCCTTGAGAATCCCGATGAAAATGGGATTCTTCCCCTCGTAGTCCCGGGTCAGCTCTGCGCCGAGCTCCTGAATGCGGGCGTGGAGCTGCTCCTGGGAAAAGAGAATACGTTCAATATCCTGGTGCATACAAAAAGACCTCTTTCTTTCTTTATTGTGGATCCTCGGGATCCGGAACAACGGTGAAAACACAGGCGGGGCCGGCGGAGACCAGGAGCCGCACATCGGCGGCTACGCCGATCAGGGCCAGAACCTGGCCGCCCGCCTCCAGGACCGGATAGGAGGCCCGGAGCCTGGCGGGGACCTTGCGGTCGATCAGCAGCTTCTTAAGAGATTTCGATCCGCCGTACAGGCAGATCCGGTCCCCGGCCTGCCTGGGTCGGAGGGAAGCGCCATAATGCCCTATTGTATCACATCGGACTGCAAATTGGAACGGCGTATTTACAAAATTTTCCGGAAGGACCGTCTCCCGGCAGGAGACGGTGAAGCGCCCGGCGTGTACGCTTCCCGGACAGGGGAGAGGCATGGGGGGAAGCGGACTGGCGGACCGGGCAGGGCCCAGGGCGTCGTATTCCCGGGCCAGGGTCAGGCCGGGGAGCCGCACCTCCGCAGAGGGACCGGCAGACAGCAGGGCCGCCGCCAGCTCCAGGTGCCGGGCGTCCGGCTCCGGCAGCCCCCAATCCCGAAGGGCGAGGCGCAGGACCCGGCTCCGAAGGGCCTGGGGCAGGAGCGCCAGGGCGGAAACGGACAGCCGCCCATCCGGGCGGGCCGCAGACTGCTTTGCCTGGGCGGCCTGGGCGGACAGATAGGCCTCGTCCTCTCGCAGACGCAAGGCGCAGGCAGAGAGCTGAGGGACCAGCTGGGGATTCTCCCGCTCCAACACGGGCAGGATCTCATGACGCAGGCGATTCCGGGCAAATTGGGCTTGGCTGTTGGAGCTGTCCTCCACATGGGGCAGGTGCCAGCATTCCAGATAGGCCAGGACCTCTTGCCGGGTCACGGTCAGCAGGGGGCGAATAAACCGCCCCCGGCGGGGCGGGATTCCGCCCAGGCCGGGCAGAGCCGTGCCGTGCAGCAAATGCAGCAGCAGGGTCTCGGCGTTATCGTTGGCCGTGTGGGCGGTGGCGATTTTGGCGTCGGGGTTCAGACCGTCAAAAAAGCGGTACCGCGCCTCCCGGGCGGCGGCCTCCGGCCCTTTACCTGCCGGGGTGACTGTGCTGCGCCCCAGGAAAAGGGGAACGGCGTGCTTTTCACAGAAGTCCCGGACAAAGGCCTCGTCCCGGTCGGATTCTGCCCCACGCAGGCCGTGATTATAATGGGCCGCAGCCAGGGTGATGCCCAGGGCCTCCCGGTACTGGAGGAAAAACCACAGCATTGCCATGGAGTCGGCGCCGCCGGACAGGGCGCAGATCACCCGGTCCCCGGGGGAGACGAGCTTCTGCTCCCGCAGGAAGGCCAGGACCTTACGGTTCATTGTGCTTCCACTCCCGGTCTGTAAAGGTGGTGTACTGCGGCAGCCACTGGAGCTTGACGGTTCCGGTCTCGCCATGGCGGTTTTTGGCCACAATGCACTCGGCAATGTTCTTATCTTCGGTATTCTCGTTGTAATATTCGTCCCGGTACAGGAACAGGACCTCATCCGCGTCCTGCTCGATGGCGCCGGATTCACGCAGGTCGGACAAAATCGGCCGCTTATCCTGGCGGGATTCGTTGGCACGGGAGAGCTGGCTCAGACAGATGACAGGAACGTTCAGATCCTTTGCCATGATCTTCAGAGACCGGGAAATCTCCGATACTACCGTGACGCGGTTTTCGCCTCCCTTGCCATAGCCGGAGGCGTTCATCAGCTGAAGGTAGTCGATTAGGACCAGACCCAGATTATCCAGGCGACGGCATTTGGCGTTCATCTCCGCCACGGTGATGGAGGGGTTGTCGTCCACTCGAATGTCCGTCTGGCTCAGGGAAGCGGAGGCCATGGCCAGCTGATTCCACTCGTCCTCGGAGAGCTTGCCGGTCATGAGCTTCTGGCTGTCCACAAAGCTCTCGCCGGAGATCAATCGCATGGCCAGCTGCTCCCGGGACATCTCAAGAGAGAAAAAAGCAACGGTCTTTGCGTACTTTTTTGCCACGTTCAGGGCGATATTCAGCGCAAAGGAGGTTTTGCCCATGGCGGGCCGGGCGGCGATGAGCAGCAGGTCCGAGGGATTCAGGCCGTTGATCTTGTGATCCAGGTCCATCAATCCCGTGGACAGGCCGGGAATATCGCTGTCCGATTGGGCCAGCTCTGCCAGCCGGTCAAAGACCCGGTGCAGGACCGTGCCGATGTGCTCCAGGCTGTCGCCCCGCTCGCCCTTGCGCAGATTGAAGATCTTCTTCTCCGCAATCTCCAGAATCTCCGAGGTGGTGCCCACTTCGGCGTATACCAGCTCGTTGATCTCCGTGGCTGCCGCGGAAAGGTTCCGCAGCAGCGCCTTATCCCGGACGATCCCCGCATATTCCACCGCGTTGGCGGCGGTGGGGGTGATCTCCATGAGCTGGAGCACATAATCCCGGGAATTCTCCTGCCAGACACCCCGCTCCTTCATGGCGTCCAGGACCGTAACGGGGTCGATGGTCTGGGAGAAGTTGAACATGGTATAGATGGTTTCGTAGAGCTCCTGATTCTGCTTCAGGAAAAAGTCCTCCGGCTTCAGCAGCCCGATGACGTCCGGGATACACCGGCTGTCAATGAGCATGGAGCCCAGGACGGCCTGCTCCGCGTCCAGGGACTGGGGCGGCTGGCGGGACAGTAATTCTTCATCCATGGTGCGTGCTTCTCTCTTTACGGCAGATTTCGGTTATTTCGTCTCTTCGATTTTCACCTGGAGCTCGCCGGTGATCTCATAGCCCAGCTTGCACTTGACCGTGTACACGCCCACGTTCTTGATCGGCTCGTCGATGACGATCTTCCGCTTGTCCAGGGC
>CAKTIN010000048.1 GCA_934565775.1 uncultured Oscillospiraceae bacterium | reverse complement strand
CCCAGGACGGGACCACGGTCTATGGTGCGAGCCGGACCTTTACGGTCACGCGCTTCGGCCTGCAGGGATAAGGAGGTACTGCAATGAATCCTATTTTGGACGCGGGACTGACGGATGCGGGGATCCTGGGCAGCGGGACGATTAACCCGGAGCCCGGTGAATCCGGCACGCTGGACCGGATCGGGGACGGCCTGTACACGGTGACTTTGCCCTCCGGGCGGACCGTGATCGTCAACGGAAACGGCGATATTGTCGGCTGAATGAGCGCGGCGGAGGAATGAGGCCATTCCTCCGCCGCTTTGTAAAAGGACACTATGGAAACGATTAACATTGCCCTGGGGGACGTTCCTCTGGCCCTGGCGCTGCGCAGCCCGGTCCATTTGCCGGAATTTGCGCCCTTTGCGACCGACCGGGCCCCCTTGGCCCGGGTCCGGGTGCCGGAGGAGACCCTGGCGGCCCGGCTGGCCCGAACGCCGGAAAATCCCCCGGACTATGAGGAAATGATGGCCCTGTGCCCCCTGACCTCCGACGCGCTGATCCCCTACGGGCGTATGCTCATCCACGGGGCGGCGCTGCTGTGGCGGGGGCGGGCCTGGCTTCTGACCGGCCCCAGCGGAACGGGCAAAACCACCCAGTATGTCCTGTGGAAGGAGCAGTTCCCCCGGGAGGTGGGAATCCTGAACGGGGATAAGCCGGTCCTGGAGCTCCGGGCGGGGGAGCCCTGGCTCCATGCCTCCCCCTGGTCGGGGAAGGAGGGAATGTCCCGGCAGGGCTGCGCGCCTCTGGGGGGCATTGTCCTGCTGGAGCAGGGGGCGGAGAACCGCATGACCCCCCTGGACCCCGGGCGGGTCGCCGGGCAGCTGTTTATGCAGCTGCTGTTCAGCCGGAGCACCCCGGCGCAGGTCCGGCAGGCCTGCGCCCTGCTGGAGGGGGCCCTGGACCGGGCGCCGCTGTGGCGGCTGGTGAACCGGGGGGACCCGGCCTCCGCCCGGCTCTGCCATGATACGTTGGAGAAGGAGGCTTTGGGATGAATTTGCGTTTGCGCCCCGATGTGGTACTGGTTTCCCTGTGCGGGGAGTCGCTGCTGGTCGCGGCCGGGGAGGCCCGGGGTAAGGTGCCCTATGTCAAGGGGATCAACGGGCCCGGAGCCTATTTCTGGAGGCTTCTGGAGCAGAATTTGGGGGAGGACGCCATCCTCGCCCAGGCGGCGGCAGACTACGCCTGCTCGGAGGAGACGGCCCGGGAGGCCCTGACCCGGTTTCTCCGGGCCCTGGCGCAGGACGGCTATCTCCTGCCGGAGGGGGAGTCATGACGCCGGCGGCGGAGTCGTTTCTGGCGCTGCTGGCTGCGGCGCTTCAGGGCAAGCACCTGGCTCTGGAGCTGCCGGAGGCGCAGTGGCGGGCAGTTTTCGCGCTGGCATATGAGCAGAAGCTTCTGCCCTACCTGCTGGAGGCGGCGACCCGGGCCCCGGAGGGAGAGGACCCGACCTGTTTTGCCCCCTACCGGCAGATCGCCCGGCAGCAGGTGGTCACGCAGGCGGCCCGGAATATTGAGTTTTCCCGGCTGTACCGCCATTTGCGGCAGCTGGGACTGCACCCTCTGGTGGTAAAGGGGCGGATGTGCGACCGGCTTTATCCCCTGGCGGCCCACCGGATCACGGCGGATGACGATCTGTTCCTTCCGGACGGAGAGGTGGAGCCCTGCCACCGGGCGCTGGTGCAGTGGGGGCTGGCTCCGCAATTTCGCCCGGAGGAGCTGCCCCGGGCGGAGGAGCTCAGCTATAAGGACGAGCGACTCTATCTGGAGGTCCACCGGGCCCTGTTTGAGACGGAAGCCTCTCCCGGGCGGGAGTGGAACGGCTTGTTTGACCGGGCCCATGAAGCGCCCGTTGAGATAGACGGAATGCTGACCCTCCCGCCCCAGACCCATCTGCTGTATCTGCTGCTGCACGCCTGCAAGCATTTTGCCATCAGCGGCGTGGGCATCCGCCAGACTTGCGACATGGCCCTGTGGGTCCGGGAATATGCGGGGCAGATCCGGTGGGACGGGCTGACTGCCGAGCTGGAGCAGGCCCACGCCATGGGCTTTGCCGCTGCGCAGTTGGCTCTGGCGGAGCGGTATCTGGGGCTGGAGCTGCCCATCCCCGCAGCCTGGCGGGCCCGGGCTGCGGATCCGGAGCCCATGCTTTTGGATATGCTGGACGGCGGTGTGTACGGCTCCGCCTCCCTGGCCCGGCTCCACTCCGGCACCGTCACCCGCAATGCCCTGCGGGCCAGCCGGGAGGGGAAAAGGGCCGGAGTCCTGCAAAGCGTGTTTCCGAAGGCGGCGGACCTGACCGGCAGCTATCCGTACTTGCGCAAGCACCCGGGGCTGCTGCCCCTGGCCTGGGCCAGCCGGATCCTGCATTATGCCGGGGAGCGGCCCCGGCGGCAGGACGGCGGCGCGGCGGAGAGCGTCCGCCTGGGGCGGGCGCGGATCGAGCTGCTGAAAAAATATCAGATTTTAGCGGAAGAATAGGAGGAATTTCAATGGAAGATTGCATTTTCTGCAAAATTGCGGCGGGGGAGATCCCCTCGAAGAAGGTCTATGAGGACGACAGTGTTCTGGCCTTTTACGACATCAACCCCATGGCGAAGGTCCATATTCTGGTGATCCCCAAGACGCACATTGACAGCGTGGCGGAAATCACGGAGGAAAATGCGCCGCTGGTTGCGCACATTTTTACCGTGATCGCCAGAATCGCCCGGGAGCAGGGCCTGACGGAGGGATTCCGGGTGGTGTCGAACTGCGGCCCGGCGGCCGGGCAGAGCGTGAAGCACCTGCATTTCCATATTCTGGGCGGCCAGCAGCTGTCCCTGGAAATGGGCTGAACCGGCACATAGAGAAAAAGAGCCCGCCTCGGAATGAGGCGGGCTCAACGTGTCAAAAAACTTGTTTTTGACACGCTGCCAGACGGCAAGAAAGCGCCGGAGCCAAGCAATTTGCTCCCGTCGGCGTATGTGGATACGGTAGGGAGCAAATTGCGCAGGAAGTTAAAATGCTAATTTCTCTCAGGTGCCCAAGCTATTTTCTGCCATTTTAGACACAAAAGCACTAAGAAAAACCGAAAACCTGGCTGTGATTAACTTGCATTTTAACGGTCCGGGGATTTCCTGACAGTCTGAGAGCCCGCCTCGGAATGAGGCGGGCTCTTACTGCATAGGATTGGAATCGCTGCCCCGGAAGGGGGGCTGCGATCTCATGCTGTTACTCGATGGCAATCCGGTTGCTCTCGGGCAGCGCCTTGGTATCTTGCTTGGGCAGAGACACCGTCAGCACGCCGGAGTCGTACTTGCACTTCACATCCTGGGCCTGGACATCGCCCACATAGAAGCTCCGGCTGCAAGAACCGGCATAGCGCTCCCGGCGCAGATAGGTGTGACCCTTTTCCTGAGTCTCCTTGTCCAGATCCTTCTCGGCGCTGATGGTCAGATAGCCGTCCTTCAGCTCCACGTTTACGTTTTCCTTCTGGAAGCCGGGGAGCTCAATGTCAAGCTCATAATGATCCTTGGCGTCACGGACGTCGGTCTTCATCAGGTTCTTGGCGTGCTTGCCATACAGGGTGCGGTCGGGGTCCTGGAAGAAACTCCGGGCCATAGGTGCATCAAAAAAGTCATCGAACAAATTCTCGGTAAAAATGCTGGGCAACATAAGAATTCCTCCGTTTATCTTGATCTTGGGGTCCCTCCGGAGGGCTCCTTGCGCCCTCCTTTTCGGAACGCTTCTACTATAGCACTCTTTTTAGCACTGACAATGGGAGAGTGCTAAAATTTTCAAAATTATTTTTTGCCGGGACCCAGGTCCCGCCTTTGTGCAAAGCGACAAAGATGATTTTGCTTCCCTTGTCAAATTTTACAAGGAACCACTTGAAAATGGCTAACGAATATGATAAAATGGTAAGACCACAAAGTGGATAGCCACGCTATTTTGAGTATAATGCCATACATCGACAGCTGAGGCGGGGGAAGTGCCGCAGCCGGGCGTGCGGGGCCCACGGGTGGAATTGCGCAGCGCGTAAGAAAGGACATTTTGTAAATCTAAAGGGGGAACCATCATGAAAATGAGAATCGCAGCGCTGCTGCTGGCCCTTGTTCTGGCAGTTTCCGTACTGCCGTTCGGGGCGGCGGCTTTGCAGACAGCCGGCAGGGCGGACCTTACCGCCGCAACGCTGGGGCAGCCGGATTGGCCCAACGAGGGCGCGGTGTACCTGAACAAGGACGCGCAGCCCACGGGGAGCCTCAATGAATATGAGGTCACGCTGACCATACAGGGGAAGAATTACAAGACCACCTCCGACGTGGTGCTGGTCATTGATAATTCCAACAGTATGTATGAGACGAACAACGTCTCCAATGACCGCATGGTGAAAACCAAGCTGGCGGCGAAGGCCTTTGCCGACAAGCTCCTGACCGAGGGCAGCTCCACCCGGATCGCCCTGGTGGTGTTTGAAAACGAGGTCAGCAGCTATACGAGATTTTTCTCGGCAAACGAGAAGAGCCAGCTGATTGCAGCGGTCAACGCCATCAAGCAGGTTTCCAATACGACAGTCCAGGGCGCGACCAACCAGCAGGCGGGTCTGCACAAGGCCCAGGAGCTGCTGAGCTCTGCGGACTCCACGGGGAAGCTGAAGAATATTGTGATTCTCTCGGATGGAGAGCCTACTTACTGCTATAAGGTGAGCAGTGTTGTGCCGGGTGAGGCCGGCTATAAGCTGAGCGAGGAGAGCAACTGTTCTACGCTTAGTCATAAAGCACCGACTGTTTCCCTTAAGGCGACTTTGCCGAATGCGACCATTACCCAATGCGACTATAGCAGCCCATTGGGAACCGGAAAATCGTTTGAGCTTTCTTCTTCCTATAAACTGACTGCCAATACTTATTTTAATCATCCGCAGATAAAGGGCTCTTTTTCCTGCTCCCATGCGCTTGCCTCAAGCAAGACTTGGAATTATACGATCCAGGCCAACAACAGCAACGGCACAAAAAAATCTACGGTCAATATTACAGGATATTCTACGGTGAAACAAACCTTCTCTACGAAGGTATCGTCCATCGATGTGGCGGACTGTGGACAGTCTACCATTTGGGAGGCCAACACGGTTAAGGCCGCCGGGACGACCATCTACTCCGTGGCTCTGATGGCGGGCGACGTTGGCGAGGAGGTCATTCGCTCCCTGGCCACCGACCCCACCGAGGGCAAGGGCTTCTTCCATATCAGCGCTTCGGACAATGTGGAGACCAAGCTGAACACCGACTTTGAGTCCATCGCGGGCAGCATCGCCATTGCCGCCTCCAACGGCAAGGTGACCGACCCCATGAGCGACTATGTGGATCTGGTGGTGGAGGCCGGGACGGATCCGGTGGTGACCAACGACCTGACGGCCTATCAGAGCCGGACGGCGGACGTGTATCTCAGCCAGGGCAAGGCGACCTGGGACGGCAAGACCCTGCTTTGGGACGTGGACAACATCAATGAGGGTACCCCCGCCGTGATGAAATACCGGGTGAAGCTCACCGGGAGCGTCGCCCCCGGCGAGCTGATCCCCACCAACGGCAAGACCACCTTTGACTATACGGACTATCAGAACGAGGCATCCCGGAAGGAATTCAAGGTGCCTAATGTGACGGTAAACGGCGGCACCATTCAGATGCACTATTATCTGGTGGACGCTGAGGGCTACCCCATCAGCCGGGACGGCCAGCGGGTGGGAAAGCCGGAGCTTGCCTATGAGGTCAAGACTCCGGCCTATTACACGGTAAACGGCAGCGAGGCTCTGGCAAACGGCACCTATCAGGTGACCCGGGCTACTGTCTCCGGCGCGAACTATTACGGCTATACCCTGGACGGCCGGACCGAGAGCCATACGGTGACAAAGGACCAGGACACGGCGGAGGTCGTGCTGAACAACAACAACCGGGAGGTCTGGTTCGCCTATACCATGGGCTTCCAGGTCTGCCATGTGCAGGGCGGCACGGTGGTCGATACGACCCAGTACACCCTGGGCGGGAAATTTGACCTGACTGCGGCGGTGACCGAGGGCTACCTGTACGGCGGCGCCTTTACGAATGCGGCCTGCGCGGCGAACCAGGTCCAGACCTTTGCCGAGGGGGAGAACGCCATGCGCTTCACCCCGAAGCTGGGCGGCGTTTACTACATCTGGGAGGTGGACCAGAAGTACCTCAAGCCCACCTGCTACAACCTCTGGAAGCCCAACGATGAGGGCCAGGTTGACATTACGAATCTGTACCTTCTGACGCCCATTGACCGGCTGGAGTATGCCAAGGCCGGCTTTACGGTGAACGGCAAGGACTATGACGCCGAGCAGGACGGCCAGGCTGTGGCGTACGGCGCGGTGGAGGTCAACCGCAGCGGCTCGCTGTATGATTACATCTATGTAAAGGACGGCAAGGTCCGCAATCAGAAGGGCGCTGCCGTGACGGACCGGGACGCGGGCTATCTTGGCCTGAGCCCGATGAGCGCGCAGCTCTTTGCAGACTATAAGAATTATACCGAAATTTCTATCAAGCCCTATTGGGTGACTCTGGACGGCATCCGGGTGACCGCCTATGAGCGGGTGATCCGGTATCAGGGCCCGGGCTACAAGACCTCCCTGCGGGTCGTGGACGACCGGCTCTCTGTGGCGATGGCGCCGGAGGAGAGCGGCACGGAGACTTTGCGCCTGGTCGAGGCCTACACCGCCGACTATGACGCGGCCCCTGTGGCGGACCCGGAGCCCACGGTGCCCGAGGTGCCCGTGGAGCCCACCCCCAGGACCGTGACGGTGACGGTGCACGACAACGGCAAGACCTATGAGCAGCCCGTCAAGAAGGGCGACGCCACCGGGGCGCTGACCTACAGCGCCCCCGCCGGGAAGCTCTTTGCCGGCTGGTTCGTGGATGAGGCGTGCACCATTCCCGCCGAGCTCCGGGATGTCCAGGGGGACCTGGAGGTTTATGCCAAGTATGTGCGCAGCGCCTACCTGCGGGTCAAGACCGTGTCCCAGCTGAGCGTGGGAGAGCGGAAGGTAACGCTGCTGTCCGCTCTGGACGGGACTCGGTATGAGGAGACCGGCTTCCTGGTGAACGGGGAGAAGGTCCTTGTGAGCCGGTATGAAAAGCGCTTCGGCATCTATAACGGCCGGAATCTCTTCGGCGTGGAGCGCAGCGCGCCGCTGATGATCTGGGAGCTGCCCCTGAAGGGGTATGCCCAGGGCGAAAAGATCACGGTGCAGCCCTATTGGGTGACCGAGGACGGAACGACGGTTTGCGGCGCGGCCAAGACCTTTACGGTCACGCGCTTCGGCCTGGAAGGCTAAGGAGGTGCGGCAATGAATCCTATTCTGGAAGCAGGATTGACGGATGCGGGAATCCTGGGCAGCGGGACGATCAACCCGGAGCCCGGTGAATCCGGCACGCTGGACCGGATCGGAGACGGTGTCTATACAGTGACGCTGCCCTCCGGGCGGACTGTGATCGTTGACGGAAACGGCGATATTGTGGGATAAACAGCAGCCCCCGGCCTTTCGGCCGGGGGCTCAGACTGTCAATAAACCACCGGACCGTTAAAATGCAAAGAATCCGCAAAAAGGCTTTCTCCTTTTCTCAACATTCTGCATCATTGAAAATTTGAAGAAAAAGTTCTGAATCTACAGAATAATAAGCATTTTAACTTACTGCGCAACTCGCATCCTACCGTATCCATATACGCCGACGGATGCGAGTTGTAGGAGCCCACGGCAAGCTTTCAAGAGCTGGGGGTGAGAGATTTTGGCTCAAATGAAGTTTTCCAGGCCGAAGGAATACTTGCTGTCTTTCTAGGCCTGGAAAGCGCACAGTTGGGGCAAAAGATCCGGCCCCGGCCGCAGAACGCTTGCCGTGGGGTCCCCAGTCTCCGGCGCTTTCTTGACGTCTGGCAGCGTGTCAAAAACGGGCTTTTTGACACGCTGAGCCCCCGGCCTGTCGGCCGGGGGCACTTTTCTGCAAAGCTGTCCCCCGGATGCTGGGCGCCCAGTATCCGGGGGACAGTCTATTGAATGGTGATTTGGAGCCCGCCCAAAGGGACCCGGGCTTACTTCTCCCGCTTGCGGCAGAGATAGAGGTCCAGCTTTTCCTTCATGGCCTCGGGCATCTCCCGGGCCACGGGCATGGACTTGGCGCAGGCCATGCGTGCGGCGAAGGCGGTGATAAATTCGCAGTCGGCGGCCATCTGCTCCGGCCGGATCAGGGCCAGGGTGTCATAGCTGTTGTGAATGGTGGCGGTGTTATTGGGAGCGATCCGGGCAAAGGAGACCGCCGGGATCCCCCGGTCGGCAAAGGGCGTGGAGTCGCTGGAGTACACATCCTGCCGGACCTTGATACCGAAGCCCTGCTCCGCGCCCAGGTATTCGATGTAGTGGCACAGCTTTTCCTCGGCGGTGCAGCAGGCGATGAAGCCGCCCATGACGCAGCCGATCATATCCAGGTTGATGTTCAGGACGATACTGTCCAGCTCCGCCTCATGGGCGGCGCAGTAGGCCTTGGAGCCCAGAAGCCCCCGCTCCTCGCTGCCGCACCACACAAACCGCAGGCTGTACACCGGGGGATGGGCGGCAAAATACTCCGCCAGCCACAGCAGCCCGACGCAGCCGGAGAAATTGTCGTAAGCGCCCTGGGACAGGAAGGTGGAATCATAGTGGGCCGTAAAGACGATAGTCTTCGGGCGGCTGCCGGGGATCTCCGCCACTACGTTCTGGGATTCGCCCTTGTATTCCTCTTGGCTTAGGGTGATTTTTGCCCGGGCCGCGCCGCCCTTGACCAGGGTAATGGCGTCATTGGCGTTGATGTTGACGCCGGGGAGCTTCCGACCCTGGCTCACATAGCTCCGCAGCTCCCGCCGGTCGATGTCCCGGTCGGCATAGTTGGCGTTGCCGTCATAGGTGACAAAGCCCACGGCGCCGTTGTCCAGCAGGTCGTGATATTTCCAGTAGCCCATGTACCCGTCCACAAGGACGATCTTTCCCCGGCACTGGGCCAGGGAGTAGGGGTCGGAGCCGGTGAGGTAATACAGGGGGGCCTCCACCTCCCCGGACCCGGCGCAGAGGTAGCCCTTGCAGGGAATCTCCCTGCCGTCTACGATCAGCGCGGCGGTTTGGATCTCCGCCATATCCACTTCAAAGGGCTCCAGCTTGGCGTCCAGGCCCAGCTCTGCGCAGCAGGCGGCCAGGTAGGCCGCGCACCGGGCCTCCTCCCGGCTGCCGCCGGTGCGCGAATAGGCGGTCTGCGTAAAGTGCTCCAGAATCTGTTTGGTATCCATAAATGCGCCTCCATGTTCCTGTTTTCCCCTATTGTAGCGAATGTTTGGAAATTTTGCAAGTCCCGGGGCAGCCCTCCAAAATTTCTGAAATCAGGGGGAGACTTTTTCGCGCCTTTGTGCTATAATAAGTAAAATAGACTTTTTCTGGGCGCTTGCCCGTTTTCCCGTGGAAAGGAGACCTCTATGCGAAACCTGCGTGGCTTTCTCGTTGCGGCGATTTTCGGCGGCCTGACCTGGCTGCTGACCTGGGCCGCAAAGCAATATCAGAACGTGCTGTACCTGGCCTATCCCTTTATGTCCCGGACGGTGCAGGATTACCTTGCCTCCTTTACGGCAAAATTCGACTTTTGCCTGTGGCAGGTGGCGCTGCTTGCCGCAATCGTGGCCTTTTTGGCGACCTTTGTCCTGGCGCTGCTGCTCCGGCGGAATCTGCTCCGGTGGCTGGGCGGCTGGACTGCGGCGGCCAGCGTGGTGCTGTTTCTGTATATGGGTATGTGGGGGCTGAACTATTATAATCCCAACACCCTGGCGGAGAGCATGCGCCTGGAGGAGGCCAAGCAGACCGTACAGAATCTCCGGGCGGCGACGGAATATTACCGGGACCGGGCCAATACCCTGGCGGCGGACCAGAAGCGGGACGGCGACGGCGCCCTTGTGATGTCGGATTTTGAAACGCTCGCCGCCCAGGCGGGGGAGGGCTTCGACACCATGACCTTCCGCTGCTCCGCCTTTGCCGGAAACCGCACGCCGGTCAAAAAGCTGGGCTTCTCCGAGCTGTATGATAAAATGGGCTTTACCGGCGTGACCGTGGCCCTCACCGGAGAGGCTGCCGTGAGCACGGAAACTTATGTGGGGGCGCTGCCCTTTACCATGTGCCATGAAATGGCCCACCGGCTCTCCTTAGCCAAGGAGGATGAGGCAAATTTTGCCGCCTTTTTGACCTGCGAGGCCAATGAATCCAAGGAATTCCAGTATTCCGGCTACTTTATGGCCTATATTTACTGCTATAATGCCCTGGCGAAGCTGGACTCCGCAGCGGCCAGGGAGGTTGCCGCCGGGGTGAACGCTCAGTTCCGCCGGGATCTGGACGACAATACGGCCAACGTTTCCAAAAGCGACGGCCATGTGAAGGATGCGGCCCAGAGCACCTATGACAGCTACCAGAAATCCGTGGGCCAGACGGAGGGTATTTTGACCTATGACGCCGTGAGCAGCGATCTTGTGAGCTGGTATCTGTCGGAGACGGCGGCGCCGGTGGAGCCGGATACCCCGCAGTTTGACCCCCTGCAGGTGGAATACTGATGGAGCCCCGGGAGGAAATGCTGCGGGCGCTGCTCCCGGCCCTGGAGAAGCTGGAGCTGGAGCTGCCCTTGGAGCGGGCGGAGCGGCTGTGCGCCTTCGGACAGGCGCTGGTGGAGAAAAATCAGGTGATGAACCTGACGGCGATCACTCAGCCGGAGCAGGTGGCGGTGCAGCACTTTGTGGACTGCCTGACCCTGCTGAAGGCGGCGGATTTTGCGGGGAAAAAGGTCATTGACGTGGGCTGCGGCGGGGGCTTCCCCGGGGTGCCCCTGGCGGTGGCCTGCCCGGAGGCAAAGCTGACCCTGCTGGATTCTCTGGGGAAGCGGGTGACCTGGCTGGCCGAGACCCTGCCGAAGCTGGGGATTCAGGCGGAATGTGTGACGGCCCGGGCGGAGGAAGAGGCCCTGCGGCGGTTTGAGACCTATGATTTTGCCCTCTCCCGGGCGGTGGCCCGGCTGAATCTTCTCTGCGAGCTGTGCCTGCCCTATGTAAAGGTGGGGGGCGTGTTTCTGGCCATGAAGGGGGCGGCTGCCGCCCAGGAGGCCCAGGAGGCCGCAGGCGCCATGGAAAAGCTGGGCGCCCGGCTGGAAAAGACCCTGACCTTCCAGATTGGGGACGCGAGCCACAGCATCCTGGTCCTGCGCAAGGTCCGGCATACCCCCTCCGGCTACCCCCGCCGGTTCGGGAAGATCAAGCAGAAGCCCCTGTAACACCAAGAGAGCCCACCGGCGCAGCCGGTGGGCTCCTTCTGTATAACCAGGGTCTCCGGAGAAGGGCGCTTCTCCGGAGACCCTGCATTTTTAAGAAGCTTTATTTGACCTCGTACCCGTCGGTGTCGATGACGTCCGGCTGCTGATTGCGGACGATCTTCACCACCGTAAGGGCGGTGCTCAGATTCAGAATCCCCTCCGCCAGGAGGTTCACCCCCAGCAGGATCATCAGCACCCGGGCGCTCTGGACCGGGCGGAAGAGCAGCAGCAGGCCCAGGACCACCGTGACTGCGGCTTCCAGCGCGATCAGCAGCCAGGTGCGCAGGCCAAAGCGCTTGGCATCCACTGCGATCTGGATTTTGAACAGCCCATCTACCAGACTGGCCAGACCCAGCAAAATGCACAGCTCCGCCATCAGAGCCTGGGGACGGCACAGGAATACCACGCCCAGGGCGAGGAACAGCAGCCCCAGAGCCAGGTCAAATTGAAAGGCCAGGCGGTACAGATCCCGGGAGAAGTAGCCGATGAGCTTGACCACACCGAACAGAATCATCAAAATGCCGCAGAGAACCCCAAACACGGACAGGGAAAAGCCGGGGCAGGCAATGAGACACACGCCCAGAACGCACAGCAGCACGGACAGGACGATATAGCCGATCTTCGCGGCGCGCATAGGAGCAACGGAACGCATGAGAAATTCCTCCTTATTTCTTTTCTAAACCAATTATACCACGATCTTCGCCTCTGTCCACGGCCAGAGCCCCACCCTATGTGAGAAAAACCGGCAAACACCAAAAGATGCACAAGATTTGGGCAAACCTGCCTCTCTGCCAAAAAAGCGGGAATTTTCCTTGCCTTTCCCGAGCGGGTACGATATAATAAAAGAAAAACTGCAACATTTCGACTTTGGAGGCTGCGGCAATGAAAAAACAGCGGCGTGCGATTCTGGCGTGGGTTCTGTGCCTGTGCCTTTTGCTGACTCTTCCTCTGGCTGCCCGGGCGGATGCGGGCGGCTTCGCGGGGGACAGCGACTACGGTGGCTCCGATTGGGGCGGAAGCGATTCGGATTGGGGTGGCTCTGACTGGAGTAGCTCGGATTACGGCGGCTCCGGCGGCGGAGACGGCAGCTTCGGCATTGAGGCGCTGGTGATCGGGATTATTTTGATCGTTATCATCGTGCAGTCCACTAAAAAGTCGAAGGGAACCAGCAAGGGCGGCAAGCGGTCCGTGGCCCCCGGGGCCAGCCGGACGCCGGACAGCCAGCTCCTGCCCATTGCCCAGTACGGCACGCTGGATGCGGGCTTTGATGCGGCGGCCATGACGGAGAAGCTGTCGAACTGGTATGTCCAGATGCAGAACGCCTGGCAGGCGAAGGACTTTGAGCCCATGCGGCCCTACTTCACCGATGCGCTGTTTGCGCAGTTCCAGCGGCAGCTGAAGGCCCTGGCGGACAGCGGCAGGACGAACTACGTAGAGCGGATCGCCGTGCTGGGCGTGACCCTCCGGGGCTACTACCAGCGGGACGGCCAGGACCACATTGTGGCGGAGCTCCGCACCCGGATTGTGGACTATACCGTGGACGATAAGACCGGGGCCGTGGTTTCCGGCAACCGCAATGCGGAGAAGTTCATGACCTATGAATGGGTGCTGGTCCGGCCCAGCGGGCAGACCACCCGGAAGGAGGGCGAGATGCAGAGCATCCACTGCCCGAACTGCGGCGCGCCGCTGAATATCAACCAGAGCGCCAAGTGCGAGTATTGCGACAGCATCATTACCCTGGAGGATCACGACTTTGTGATCTCCGCCATTAAGGGTATTTCCCAGCGCACCAATTAAAAGTACACCGGCCCGCCAGACGGCGGGCCGGTTTCGCGCTTTCCGCAGATTCCGCTAAGCTTGCTTAACGGCTGGAACACGCGGCGGGTGCAGTCCTTGTGCTGCAC
>CAKTIN010000047.1 GCA_934565775.1 uncultured Oscillospiraceae bacterium | reverse complement strand
AGCCCAGGTCTCCTCCTGGGGGACAACATGGAAGCCGCCCCGTTCCATAACCGCCCGGACCGTCTTTTCCAGCACCTCATGGACAAAGGTCCCGAACTCCGTCGGCTCCACGGCGTTGTCCTTCCGGGGCTCCGCATGGAGCCCGTACTTCAAAAAATAGGCCAGACGACAGGACGCCAGCTGATCCACCTGGGAGGCGGACAGGCGCAGGGCCTTGCCATACAGCGCCTCCACCGTCCGCCGGGACAGGGCGCCCGGCGCATAGGCGATCCCCCGGCGGGCCGCCTCAAAGCCGGGCAGCTCCTGCCCCGGCTCCGCACCGGCGCAGGCATAGGCCGCCCCCGCCGCACTGGGATCGAAGCCCGGCTCCCAGGGGGCCGACTGCACCCGGTCCTCCTCCGCTCCGGCCATACGGCACAGCCGCCGGAAAAGATAGGCGCACTGCTCCCCGCCGCAGGTCACATCCAGGCTCTGCGTCGGGCAGGAAAACACCGCCAAAATGGTCGCAAAATCCTGCTGCAGCGACCAGTTCTGGTCCCCCGTAAGCCCCAGGCCCAGGGCAAGAAGCTTCTCCCGCTCGGTCTGTGTCAGCACCCCGGAGGCCGCGCCGTAGCCGGGCAGCTTACCCTCCTCCGCCCCCAGCAGGATCAGATGCTCCGCCTTCTTGCGGCGCATGGCGGACAGCTCGCCCGCCGTCACCCGGTCCAGCACCGGCGGAATGGTGCCCACGTCGTACTGGCTGAGCTGGAGCCGCAGCAGCCGGGCAAAGGAATCCCCGTCCCGCCGGGTGTCTCCCAGCAGCTCCTCCATCTGCTCCATAGCGCCCGCCAGGATCTCCCAAAGCTGCCCCAGCTCCTGGGCGCCCCGAAGATCCCCCCGGGCCTCCAGCTCCTGGGCTAGGGCCTCCATCCGGCTCTCCAGCTGAATCTGCTCGAAGAATTCCGACAGGGCGATCAGATCCTCCCGGATGTTTTTCGCCTTCAGCAGCCCCTGCCGCAGGCGCACCAGGGGCAGGACGCCCCGGGTCCGCGCCTCGTTGAGCCGCTCCAATGCCGCAAGCGCCGCCGCATCCGGCTCCAGCCCCCTCCCGCCGGGGTGGCGGCTCCAGGGAGAGGCCCAGCCGTTTCCGCTGATGCCCCAGAGGATGGCATAATTCTCCACCTGGTCCGCCTCCTCCTGGGACAGGGGCGACAGGGCGGACTTCAGATACCGCAGCACATCCTTCCGCTCCAGGCCCCCCACCGCAGCATCCAGAGCGGAAACCGCCATGTGCATCACGGACTTGTGCAGAATATCCTCCGTCCCGGAGAAATAGCAGGGAATCCCCAGGCGGGAAAAAACCAGATCCAGCAGGGGGGCATAGCGGCTACCGTCCGTATAGGCCACGGAGATGTCCCGGTAGCGGGCCCCGGCGGCAACCAGCGCCTTCACCCGCTGCCCGGCATAGAGGCATTCCGACCAGGGATCCGGTCCGCGATAGACCCGCAGCGCCTCCCCCACCGGGGCGCAGGGTCCCTGGAACAGGTGCTCGCACACGGGCCGCAGCCCATGATCGGAGCCGGGAGGCGTCACAATGGAGACCGGCACGCCGTGCTTTTCCGCCAGGCGGAGCAGGCGCTTCGCCGTATCCCCCGCCAGGTCGCAGCCCTGCCGGGAGTCTCCCGGCTCTCCGCAGGGCAGGGTCATGGTAACGCTGGGGGCATTTTCCAGAAAATGCTCTAAAATTGCCAGCTCCTGCCCGGTAAAATCTCCGAATCCGTCTATGTAAAACCGGTGCTCCCGGGTAAAGTCCTGCTCCTCCAGGCTCTCCAGCAGCTTGGTCATCCGGTCCCGGGGGTCCAGGCGGCCATTGACGCAAACCCCGTCATAGCACTCCAGAAGCAAAGAAAGCTCCTCCAGCTTCTGCGCCAGCACCCCCTCGGTCTGTCCGGCGGCCGCCAGGAGGGTCTCCGGCGTCACGCAGCCGCTTTTGCACTCGTCAATGGCCGTGACCAGAGCAGTCAGGAACTCCGGGCGGCTGCTGGCCGCCGCATAGGCCTTCAGCCTGGGGCGAAGCTGCTCCACGGCGGCCGCCATGGCGATCAGTCTGCCGCCCTGGTCCATGGTCTGCCGGGCCGCGCCTCCGTACAGGGCAAAGACCCGGCTGGCCAGGCGGCTAAAGGACAGCACCTCCGCATAGCGGCTGGCGGAATCACCCGCCAGGGCGCACAGCGCCCGCTCGGTATCATGGGAGATCTGCTCCGGCACCAGCAGAAGATTTCCCCCCTGCCCACGGCCAATCTCCCGGCGCAGATCGTCGAAAAGCGCCCGGCGGTTTGCCTGCCAGTCGGGAGAAAGAATGAGTTTTACCATAGTTCTCTCCTTTATTTGTTCCAAAAATACCCCTTTACTCTTCCGAATGCGTCCATCAGCCGGAAGCGAAGGCCCTTGGGCCCCTCTCCGGTCAGCACCCCGCGCACCCAGCCGGGGAAGTCGATTGCTTCTCCCGCGCACAGGCCTGGAAAGGCAACGCACCAGAAGCTCTCCCCTTCCCCGGCGCCCAGGGTGATCTCCAGGGCCTCGTAAACCCCGGCAGGCAGGGAAAAGCCCGCATATTCCTTTGCCGGCGCAGCCGCCCGGGTCAATGCGGCGCGGACGGTCTGCTCCGCCTGTCCTGCCGCCTCCCGGGCCCAGCATTCAATGTCCGGCAGGTGGGCCGCCGCCCACCGCTGTGCCTGCGCCAGATCTTCCGAATCCGCAAGAGCCCGCCCCAGCCTCTGTGTCAGGCTCTCCGCAATGGCCTCCGCCCGGCTCCCCCGAATGTGAATGCGCAGCAGCGACTGCTCCAGCACTCCGCTCCGGGCAAAGGCCCCGCAGACCGACAACGTCATAAGCAGCGCCAGAGACAAGGCCGTCGTGCGCAGGATCCGCTTTCCCATAAACTTCACCGTCCATACCGTTTTAGTCAGTATGGACGGCAGTTGGGGGATTTATGCGTTTTTGGCAATGTAAACCTGGGGATAATTCTCCTTCAGCATGGTGCAGGCCACCGCCGCATACTCAAAAGAGTCAAAAATGCCGAACACCGCAGAGCCGGAGCCGGTCATCTGCTGGCCCAGAGAGCCGTAGGTGTTCAAAATGGAGCGGATGTAGTTGAGCTCCAGGTGCTCCGCCGTAACTACGGGCTCAAAGACGTTGCCGATGTTCTCCGCGATCTGCCCCAGGTCGCCCCGGGCAATGGCCGCCTCCATGGCCCGCTGATCCGGTCGCTTTGCAATGGCTGTCTCGTCCAGCTTCCGGTAAAGCTCCGGCGTGGACACGGAAAAGTCCGGCTTGCAGATCACAAAAATAGCCTCCGGCAGATCCGGGAGCTTCCGCAGCCGCTCTCCCCGGCCCTCCACCATGGCCGTCCCGCACAGGGTGCAGAAGGGCACGTCGCTGCCCACCTGGGCCCCCAGCTCGCACAGGGCCAGGATGGAAAGCGGCATCTCATAATGGCGGTCCAAGGCCCGGAGCACCGCCCCGGCATCCGCGCTGCCGCCGCCCAGGCCCGCCTGAGTGGGAATGCGCTTCTCGATTCGGATCGTCAGCCCGTTCGGGTCCTTCCCGGTGGCGTCAAAAAATGCCCGGGCCGCCTTCCAGGCCAGGTTGGTCTCATCGGCTGGAACCGTGTCCCAATTACAAACCAGGCTCCAGGGCTTGCCGGTCCCCAGCTCCAGGGTCACATCGTCCCGGATCGATACCGTCTGCATAATCGATTGCAGGTCGTGATAACCGTCAGGCCGCTTGCCCAGCACATCCAGAGTCAGGTTGAGCTTTGCAAGGGCGCCCTCACGAAGAATTTCCATATTTCGCTCCTCCAGCGGTTTTTTCTTTTTAGTATACTATAGTTCGCCCCATTTGAAAAGCGCTTTTCCCGGTTTTTTCAAAAATCTCCCGCCGTATGCTTTCCCCTGCGCTGCGCATACTAGCAGTGACTTTTAATAGAAAGGAAGCTGCAACATGGATACGCTCGCATTGATCCTGTCCATCATCGGCTGTCTCAACTGGGGCCTGGTGGGAATTTTCCGTTTTGACCTGGTAGCCTGGCTCTTTGGCGGCCAGACCGCCGTCATGAGCCGGATCATCTATACCTTGGTCGCCCTGGCCGGGGTCTGGTGCATCAGCCTGCTGTTCCGCGACAAGCGGGAATACCTGACAGAGTGAAAAATAGGGCTGCCCACCCGGGGCAGCCCCATTTTCTTATCGATTACTTAACGACCTTCGCAAGGAAACGGGTCAGAATCGCCGCGACCTCCGCCCGGTTGGCATAGCCGCCCGGCTCCAGAGTGGTCTCCGTCCGGCCGTTCACCAGTCCGGCGCCGACCGCCCACTGCATCGCCTCCAGGGCGTAGGGGGAGATAATCCCGCTGTCCGTGTAGCCGCTCAGGTCCGCACGCTCCTCCGCAGCATAGCCCTTAAAAGCCGCATACCGCAGGAGAATCGCCGTCAGCTGCTCCCGGGTCACAGGGGCGTCAGGCGCAAACTCCGTAGCGCTCACGCCCTTTACGATCCCGTTCTCCGCCGCCCAAATTACGGCGTTGGCATAGTACAGCGCGGAATCCACATCGGCAAAGGGCAGGGTCCCCTCCGTCTCGGGGCTCCCGGCCATACGGTAGATCACCGTCACCAGCATCCCACGGGACATGGTCATGCCCGGATGGAAGGTATCCGCGCCGGTGCCGTTAAACAGCCCGGCGTACACCGCATAATCCACGGCGTCGTGATACCAGCTGTCCTTGTTCAGATCCTGGAAGGTGTCCGCCGCGCAGGGAATGACGGCCAGCTCCTCTTGGTAGCTGTCGGCGCACTTGGCGCAGGTATAAACCTGATAGCCCGCAGCGGTGCAGGTGGGCAGCACAACCTCCGTCACCTCATACTCATGCTCGCAGCCGGGCTCCACGGGGCTGCCGGGCAGCACCCGGCCGTTCTCCCACAGCTCCCAGGTCAGCCAGCCGTCCACAGCCAGCGCCTTCAGCGCCGCGAAGTCCACATCCTTGCCGAAATAAGCCTGCGCCTTGGCGATCTCGCCGTCCGCCAGGCCCTTGTTCATATCGGCGGCAAAGCTCTCGGTGCCCATGTAATCCGCCTTCTTACCATAGCAATAGGTGTTATCGCCCAGGCAATAGGAGTTCGTATCAAAGCCCACGCCTCTGGGCTCCAGCTCGCCGGAATTGCAGGCCAGCTTTGCATCGGTGCTGAAGAAGCAGTCGTAAGCGGCGATCTCCCAGGGGGTGTTGCCCACAACGTTGCCTGCGCCGACCTCGCCGTCGCCCCAGTCCGTGGCATCCTGATACACATCGCCCATGGCGTAGCAGTTATAAGTCGCACCGTAGCAGGCGCCCACTACGCCGCCGGCTGCAGCCATGGAGCCGGTGCTGCCATAATCCTCCACCGCGCCGAAGGCAGCGCAGTTGACGACCAGAGACTTATTGGACACCTGGCCCACAATGCCGCCCACAAAGTTATCGCTGTAGCCCGCGCCCAGGATATTCACATCGGTCCAGCTGTTGCTGATGACGCTGTAAAGCTCCGTAGCGGCGACCAGGCCGCCGATATAGGAATACTGATCGGTCTTTGCGTCGCTGGCAATCGCACCGGACGCCCAGCAGGCATCCACGATCGCATTCTTGCCCAGGCTGGCAGCCAGAGCGCCGACCATGGGCCGGTTGTCCACATCGTTGAGCCGGTTGATGATCTTCACATCTGCAACGCCCAGGTTCCGGACCGCGCCGTTGGCGCCGATAGAGCCAAACAGGCCCACATACTCCAGATCGGCAGGCTCCTTGGCCTCGCCGATGGTCAGGCCGGAGATCGCGTAGCCGCTGCCGTCAAAATCGCCGCAGAAGTCCGCGGTCTCTCCGCCGATGGGCGTCCACTGGCTCCCGGAAATGTCCAGGTCCGCCTCCAGGCGCACATACTGATCCTTATAGGTCGTCCCGCCGTTGACGGAGGCGGCGAAGGCCTTCAGCTGCTCCACCGTCTTGATCAGGAAGGGATCGTCCTTTGTTCCGGTGCCGGAGGCGAACACGCCGCCGTTGTCGTTGCCCTCCGCAGCAAACGCTACGGCGGTGCAGGACAGAACCAAAACCACCGCCAGCACAATAGACAGCAGCCGGTTCAAGCCTTTGTTTTTCATAAAAATCCTCCTCTGTTACTTGAAATGAATTGCTTCATACGAAACACAGCTTAATGATACCGGCGGTACAGGAAGGTCACCACCATCCCCCGGGTACAGGCCCCGTTGGGGTTGAAGGTCGTCTCCGTGTCTCCGGTGGTAATGCCGTTCTCCACGGCCCAGGCCACCGCCTTGGTGAAGTAGAAGCCCTCGGGCACATCGGTAAAGGGCGCCGCCTTCTCGGGCTCCGGAGACCCGGCCGCACGCCACAGGAAGGTCACGGTCTGCCCCCGGGTCAGCGTATCGCCGGGCGAGAAGGTGGTCTCGCTGGTGCCATTGGTAATGCCGTTCTCCACGGCCCAGAGGACCGCCTTTCTGAAGTAGGCGTCGGGCGCCACATCCGTAAAGGCGCAGGCGTCGCTCTTCGGCTCAGGAGACCCGGCGGCGCGCCACAGGAAGGTCACCATCTGGGCGCGGTTGCAGGACTGGCCAGGGCTGAAAACGCCCGGCTCCGTGCCGTTGGTAATGCCGGAATCCACAGCCCACCGCACCGGATCGTAATAATAGGTCCCGGCCGGGACATCCCGGAAGGGCATATCCGTCCGCACATCGCCGCAGCCGGTGCAGACCCCGTTCACATACTGATGGATGTGAGCAAGCTCGGTGGTGTACCAAATGACGCAGTCCTCACTGCGGTAGAGGGTCAGCGGCGTTTCCTCGGTCTTGACGCAGCGGAAGTAGGCACCGCTCTGGCAATATTGCAGACGGCGGTCGGAATACCGCACATTCTGGATGGTCACTTGACCGTCCTGCCCGGAGAGCGTCCACTGGGCAAAGTTGCTGGAGGCGCTCTCCGCAGAATTCAGCTGGTCGCTGTTGGAGCGGCAGGCCAGATACAGGGGGCTAAAGGCCGCATAAAGCCGCAGGCTGTACCGCCCGGCCCGGCCGTTCATTGCGTCCGCCCGGACCACAAACTCTCCGCTGACGCCCGTCAGGGTATCGCCCTGCACGGACAGTCCCGCCATCTCAAAGGAGACCGCCGCCTGGGCGCTGCCCAGGTCCGAACCGGAGGCAGAGCCATTGGCCAGCAGGGCGTGGTCCCCGCCGGTAATCACATAGCACCCGGACCAATCCTGGAGATCTCCCTCCACCTTCCGGAATACCGGCGTACCGCCCTTGGAATCGGACAGATACTGATACATGGCATACAGGGTCGTCTCCTCCGTCTCCACGGGGAAGCCGGACCCCACCCGATAAAACGCACCGGTCTCCTGGCTCAGGGCATGGGGCTTACCCGTCCAGCCCACGAAGGTATAGCTCCGTCCATCAGCCTTCGGTGCGCCCTCAGGCGTAGGCAGAAGGATCTCATCGCCCACATAGGCCGTTATATCCGCCTGGGTGACGCCCTCCGGCGTGGAGAAATGGATGGTCGCCGGTGTTTTTGCAGAGAAATGGACGGTTACGGTGCAGTCCTCCTTCACGCCGGATACCCGCAGCGTATCTCCCGTCTGGGTCACGGTCGCCGCCCCCTCCGGGGAGACGGTGGCGCCGTCGGTATAATAGCCCTCCTGAGGCTCGGCCGTAATAATCAGGCCGCGCATGGTCGCCGTGCCGCCCACCGTATCCGCAGCCAGGGTCACCTGGTACTGCTCAAAGGCAGACCAGGTGGACGCAACCGTCTGGAAATCGTCCACCTTGCCGTGGCCGGGGTAACCGTCCTCATCGGAGACCACAATGGGGAAGGCGCACTTCTTCTGAAGGGCGGTATAGTAATCCGATGCGCCAAAGCGGTCCACATCGAAGCCGCCCGCCGCGCAGATTGCAGGAGAATAATCCCAATAGCCATAGCGGGCCTTCATGGCGGCGACGGAATCCGCCACCGTCTTGCCCTTCAGCAGGTTATTGAAGAAAACCTCCTCATAGCAGTAGTCGCCCACGAAGGAAACGGACTGGCTATAGCCGTATACGACGCCTACGCCCCGGTCCCGCAGGGGCTTCTCCAGGCCGTCGGTGGCCATGCCCAGGCAGATTGCCATCCAGACCAGGCCGTTGGTCGCCGTGGTCTTCATGTGGTTGGCAATGGCGGTGCCGTCCACCTCGTAGATCCGCATATCATTGTAGCTGGCGCCGGCGTAAACCGCGTGCCCGTCCTGATAATCCTCTTTGGTCAGGCCCTCGCCCGTTTGCAGGCACAGGTAAGAGGTGGTCGCCAGGGAGGTATAGTCCTCGTTGGCTCCCTCATAGTCCGTGGAGCCGTGGCTGTCAAAAATCACAACGCCACCGGAAACCACCGCCTCCGCCACGACGTCAATGGTCGCGGCATCCTTCTTATAGAAGTAATAATTGCCGCCCAGGGCCTCCGCCGTCCGCTTGGCCTCGGTCTGGTACTGGGTGGTAAAGGAGGAGTCCAGACCGTAGTAGGGCTCGATCAGGTACACGTCCTGGCCGTGCTTTCCGCCCTTGGTGCGGTAGGACACGGTCTGAAAATCCGGGCCGAAGTCCCCCTCCGGGGCGACCGCATGATCCAGAATGCTCTGGATCCGGAGGCTGTAAGCGCAGCTGATTCCCTCGGTGGTCGTCCAGCAGATCCGGTTCTCGCCGGAGGTATGTACGGAGCCGGGCTCCACGCCCTCCATGGACTCCAGCTCCTTTTGGAGCATGGGGATCCGGTCCGCATCCTGCGCCCGGTCCACCTGCGCCAGCCGGTCAAATACCGCGTCTGCGGCGGCGTAGTCCTTGGCGGTCACCGCCTGGGGCTCCGCACTTCCCTGCTGCGCCGCAAAGGCCGCCGGGAACAGAGCCGTCAGCATGGCCGCAATCAGCAGAAATGCGCCGATTCGCTTCCAAAGCTTCTTCACAAAACCATCTTCTTTCTTGGTATCCGTCCGCTTCCGAACGCTTTCTAATACAAGGGTAATTTGCTGCATCGGCAGCACACTACCCAAATAGCATTACAGAGAGTATAACACATTGAACTCCACTTGACAATTGTTGAAATCCATAAATTATTTGCAGCATTCGTCAAAAACTTCGGACACTCTCCTGCTTCGCTTATAGTTAGCGCTTGCTAACTATATCACAGACAGACTGGAAAAGCAAGAAAAAAATCCCCGGAGGCAGCTTTTGCACTGCCTCCGGGGACTGATGCTTTAGATCTCCATGATAACGGGAAGAATCATGGGGTTCCGCTTGGTGGTTTTGAAGAGATAGCCAGACAGGTCGTTTTTAATGGCGGACTTTACGCTGGCCCAATCCCGGACGTTTTTCTTGGTGCAGCGGTAAATGGCATCCTCGGCGATCTGCCGCAGCTCCTCCATCAGGTTCTCGGACTCCTTCACATACACGAAGCCCCGGGTAATAATATCCGGGCCGGAGAGAATGGAGCCGTCCTGGCTGGACAGGTTCACGCAGACCACGATCATGCCGTCCGTGGCCAGATGCTTCCGGTCCCGGAGCACCACGCTGCCCACGTCGCCCACGCCGGTGCCGTCCACCAGCACCCGGCCTGCAGGGACCTCCCCTGCAAGCTTGCAGGTCCGGGAGGTGCATTCAATGACCTGCCCGATGTCCGCCACCAGAATATTCTTGGGATTCATGCCCATCTGCTTGGCAAGCTTGGCATGGATCTGCAAATGGCGCTGCTCGCCGTGAACCGGGATGAAATACTTGGGACGGCACAGGGCGTGCACGATCTTCAGCTCCTCCTGGCAGGCGTGGCCGGAGACATGGAGCCCCTCGGACTTCTCATAGACCACCTCGGCGCCCTTGCGGTATAGCTCGTTAATGATCTTGGAGATCGCCTTCTCATTGCCGGGAATGGCGGAGGCGGAGATGATGATCCGGTCCCCGGGCTGAATGTCCACCTGCTTGTGGGTGGAGAAGGCCATGCGGTACAGGGCGGACATATTCTCGCCCTGAGAGCCGGTGGAGACAATGACCACCTTTTCCTTGGGCAGGGACTTAATGGTGTTGATGTCCACAATGGTATTCGCCGGGACCTTCAGATAGTTCAGCTCCGCCGCCACCTTCAGCATATTCTCCATGCTCCGCCCGGTAACGGCCACCTTTCTGCCATAGCGGTGGGCCGTGGCCAGGACGCACTGGATCCGGTGCATATTGGAGGCAAAGGTTGTCACCACAATGCGCTGGTTGCAGCCCTTAAACTGCCGGTCCAGGCCCTCGGCAACCACCTGCTCGCTGGGGGTGTACCCCGCCCGCTCCACATTGGTGGAATCGCACAGCAGCGCCAAGACGCCCTCCTTCCCCAGCTGTCCCAGACGAGCCAGGTCCATCATGCCGCCCTCGGCGGTGGGGTCGATCTTAAAGTCGCCGGTCATAATGACGGTGCCCACCGGGGTGTGGATGGCGAAGCACACGGCGTCTGCAATGGAGTGGTTCACATGGATAAACTCCACCTGGAAGCATCCGGCCTTTACGGTATCGCCGGGCTTATGGGTCACCAGCTTCACCTGGTCCGCCAGGCCGTGCTCCTCCAGCTTCAGCTTGATCAGGCCGTTGGTCATGGCCGTTCCATGGATGGGGCAGCGGACCTGCTGCATGGCGTAAGGGATCGATCCGATATGGTCCTCATGTCCATGGGTGATAAAAAAGCCCCGGAGCTTATTCTGGTTCTTTACCAGGTAGGTGAAATCCGGAATGACCAGATCCACGCCGTACATATCCTCCTCCGGGAAGCCCAGGCCGCAGTCCACCACGATCATATCCTTCCCGTACTCCAGGGCGGTAATGTTCTTGCCGATCTCATTGAGACCGCCTAAGGGAATAATTTTCAATTTTTCTGCCAAAAAGTATCACAACTCCTTTGAATATCCATTCTATCTAATAAACTTGCACTGATTTCCGCATAGAAAACACGCCTTCAGGGCTCTGCGCACGCCAAAGCCAGGCATTTGCAGCATTGCTTTCCGGGCCCCGTTACGCCCGGATGGAAAATGCCGCATATGCCTACCTTGCCTATGAACTTCCGTATGAAAAGCGCGCCCTGACTGTCGCGCCAAATGCCAAACAGAATGCCCGGTCACGCCATAGCCGGGTCAAGCATTTATAGTATAGCACAATTTTACCCGATTGTATACCCCAATTTTGCGCGCCATGCCTGCGCGGCGGAGATTTTGGAAAACTCGCGCAGTTTTGGGTTGATAAGTCCTCCGGGGTTTGCTATAATAACAAGTAAACTAGGGATAGTATGCGGCGGCACAGCCGCCTGCAAGGGGGCGCGGAAATGAACAAAAAGCTGGGCCGGTTGATCCAGCCGGGCATGGGGCTTTACTTTCTCCTCATGTTCGCCTTCGCCATTGCGGATTTCTTTTTCTCCAATACCATTCTCGCCTGTGTCGAGGGCGGCCTGGCGCTGCTGCTGCTGATCTACAGCCAGGCCAGAAAAATGCAGCGGCGGAAAGAGATCGCCGCCTATATCCAGTCCGCCACGGACACGCTGGATATTGCCACCAAGGCCAATATGCCCTTCCCCATGGCGCTGATCCGCCTGGGCGACGGGGAGATTATCTGGTGCAACGAGAAGTTCTATCAGGTCTCCGGCCTGAAGGACTCCATGCTGGAGCAGCAGATCACCGATGTGTTCCCATCCTTCACCACGGACTGGCTGGCCGCAGGCAAGGGCGAGTGCCCCTACGACGTCTCCGTGGGCGGCCGGCGCTACCGGGTTTACGGCACCACCATCCATGCGGACGATCCGGACGGCACCCTGCTCGGGACCCTGTACCTGTCCGATCTGACGGAGCTGTACCAGGTCCGGGACGAGTATATCCGCTCTCGCCCCGTGGTGTGCATCATTCTCATTGATAACTATGAGGAGCTGACGAAAAACCTTCCGGAGAGCTCCATCTCCAACCTGAACGCCGCGCTGAACGAGGCCATCACCCGCTGGACCGACGGATTCCACGGTCTCTTGCGCCGTCTGGAGCGGAACCGCTTCCTCTTCGTTTTTGAGGAGCACGACCTGGAGAAGGCCATTGCCGGAAAGTTCTCCCTTCTGGACGAGATCCGGAAGGTCGCCAACCCCTCCGGTCTGGCCGCGACCCTTTCCCTGGGTCTGGGCAAGGACGGCGCAACCTTTGAAGAGAGCTATGACTTTGCGGCGCTGAGCATTGAAATGGCCCTGTCCCGGGGCGGCGACCAGGCGGTCATCAAGGACCGGTTCAACTTCTCCTTCTTCGGCGGGCGCACCAAAGAGACCGATCACCGCTCCAAGGTCCGCTCCCGAGTCACCGCCAACTCTCTGTCCGAGCTAATTGCCGGCTGCGGGCAGGTTTTCGTCATGGGGCACCGGAACGCCGATCTGGACGCGGTGGGCGCCGCCCTGGGCGTGTGCTGTCTGTGCCGGAAGAAGGGGAAAAAGGCCTATATCGTTCTGGACCGGGAGAAAAATGTCGCCAAACGCCTGGTAGAGCGCATCGATCAGACGCCGGAATACGCGGACGCGATTCTCTCCGATCAGGACGCCCTGCTCCTGGCGGATAACCGCAGCCTGCTGGTGGTTGTGGATACCAACCGGCCGGACCAGGTGGAGAGTAAGCCCCTGCTGGAGGCAATTTCCAAGGTCTGCGTCATTGACCATCATCGCCGGGCGGCGGACTATATCGACCCCGTGGTGGTGAATTTCCATGAGCCCTACGCCTCCTCCGCCTCGGAGCTGGTAACGGAGCTGCTGCAATACGCCGTGGACCGCACGGACGTGCTGCCGGTCGAGGCTCTGGGCCTGCTGTCCGGCATCGTTCTGGACACCAAAAATTTCAATGTCCGCACCGGGGAGCGGACCTTTGAGGCCGCCGCCTTCCTGCGCCGCCTGGGCGCCGACACGGTGGAGGTCAAGAAGCTGCTGCAAAACGACTTCCAGTCCACGGTCGCCCGGTATCAGATCATCCGCTCTGCCCGCCTGTACCGCAATGAGATCGCCATCGCCGCCCTGAACACCGGGACGGACCGCACCATTGCCGCCCAGGCAGCGGACGAGCTGTTGAATATCGAGGGGATCCTGACCTCCTTTGTCCTGTACCCTCAGGACGACCAGGTCATCATCTCCGCCCGGTCCATTGGCGAGTGCAACGTGCAGGTGATCCTGGAGCCTCTCGGCGGCGGCGGCAACGCGGCCACCGCAGGCGCACAGATCAAAAACTGCAACGTCAAGACCGCGCTGGACCGGCTGATCGATTCCATTAACAAGTATTACGAAGAATAAGGAGGAACTTTCCATGAAAGTGATTTTACTGCAAGACGTCCGGGGCAAGGGCAAGAAGGGCCAGATGGTCGAGGTTTCCGACGGCTACGCCCGGAACTATATGCTCCCCCGGAAGATCGCCATGGAGGCCACGGCCGACGCGGTGAACACCATGCGCATGAACGACAAGGCCACCCAGGAGCGCCAGGCCCGGGAGCGGGCCGAGGCCTTCGAGATTTCCAAGAAGATGAAGGAAATGACCGTCACCGTCTATGCAAAGGGCGGCGGCGCAGGCCGTCTGTTCGGCTCCGTGACCTCGCAGGAGATCGCGGATGCGCTGAAGCAGCAGG
>CAKTIN010000046.1 GCA_934565775.1 uncultured Oscillospiraceae bacterium | reverse complement strand
CCTTGATTACCGCCGTCACCGGGCGGATGTTGATCAGGCTCTGGGGCGTAACCGCGTCCAGGTCCTGGATGGTCATGCGCTCGCGGATGACGCGCTCCAGACGGGTGAAGCCCACCCGGAACTGGTTCTGCAGCAGCTCGCCCACGCAGCGCAGGCGGCGGTTGCCCAGATGGTCAATATCATCCGTGGTGCCGATGCCGTTGGCCACGCAGCACAGATAGTTGATAGTAGCCAGAATATCGTCCACAATGATGTGCTTGGGAATCAGCTCATCCCGCCGCAGCTCGATGGCCTCCTCCCAGCCGTCCTCGCCCACGGTCTCCAGCATCTCCCGGAGCACGGGGAAGTACACCTTCTCCTTGATGCCGTAGGTCTTGGGGTCGAAGGAGACGAACTGGGCCATATCCACCATGTGGTTGGAGAAGATCTTGACGGACCGGCCCTCCACATCCACGACCGCCTCGTTCACGCCCCGGGCGGAAATCGCCTGGGCCTGGGCGCGGGTCAGGATGTCTCCGGGCATGGCCAGGATCTCGCCGGTCATGGGGTCGGAGATGGGCTCGGCCACCTTCTGCCCGGCCAGGCGGGTCCAGATGTCCATTTTCTTGTTGAACTTATACCGGCCGACCTTGGACACGTCGTACCGGCGGGCATCGAAGAACAGGGAGTCCAGGTAGGCCTCGGCGTTCTCCACCGTGGGAGGCTCGCCGGGACGCAGCCGGCGGTAGATCTCCAGGAGGCTGTCCTCCCGGGTCTTGCAGGTATCCTTCTCCAGGGTCGCGGAAATGAGCGCGTCCTCCCCGAACAGGTCCTTGATCTTGCTGTCGGTGTCCACGCCCAGGGCACGGATCAGGCAGGTAATGGGCAGCTTGCGGTTCTTGTCGATGCGGACATAGAACACGTTCTGCGCGTCGGTCTCATACTCCAGCCAGGCGCCGCGGTAAGGAATGATGGTGGCGGTGTAGGAGTGCTGGTCCGCCTTGTCCACCTCGTCACCGAAGTACATACCGGGGCTTCTGACGATCTGGGAGATAATGACACGCTCCGCGCCGTTAATGACGAAGGTGCCGCCGTTGGTCATCAGGGGGAAATCTCCCATGAAGATCTCCTGCTCTTTAATGACGTCCGTCTCCACGTTGCGCAGCCGGACCCGGACCTTGATGGGCTTGGCATAGGTCGCGTCCCGCTCGATGCACTCTTCCACCGTGTACTTGGGCTTGTCGTCCATGGAGTAGCTCAGGAAGCTGAGCTCCAGCTTGCCGGAGAAATCGGTAATTGTGCCGACGTCCTTAAAGACCTCCTGCAGGCCCTCGTCCAGGAACCACTGATAGGAATCCTTCTGGATCTTCAACAAATTCGGCATTTCCAGGATTTCGGAGTATTTGGCATAGCTCATGCGCTTGGTCTTGCCAAAATACTGCTCCTTGACCATTGCCATATGCGTCATCACAGCCTTTCTTTCGGCCGAAGCCGGAATATTTGTGTTGTATTCTCTTGAAATCGTACGCCCGGGCAAGTTGTCAAATTTGAAGAAGTTTTCACTTGACAGCGCCCGCATCCTGTGTTACCATATGTCCATAAGATAGGGGCAGGAGGCGCACCCATACTTCCGCAGTATGGAGTGTCATTGTACCATATCTCTTTTTTTATGTCAATGCCTTTTCTTGATTTTCGGAAAGAATGACGAAACGGGATGCCGCTTTTGTGCTGCATCCCGTTTTTTTGACGGTTATTCTTTCCCGCTCAGCCGCTCCAGAATTTCCCGCTCCTGCATCCGGAACCGGCGGGCAATGGGCGGCGCCATGACGCCCCGGTCGATCATCTCCCGCAGCTCCCGGGGCGTGACCCATTTGGCCTCGGTGGTCTCCCCGGGCTGCATGGTCAGCTGCTCCACCGGGACCGTCCTGCGGAGGAAATACAGATCGTAAAACGTGTCCTGCCCCCGAAAGGTCCCTAAGAATTCGAATTCCTCCGGCCGGGCCGAGATCCCGGTCTCCTCCCGGACCTCCCGGGCGATGCCCTGGCGGCTGGTCTCCCCCGCCCGGACCGCACCCCCGGAATTTTCCCACATACCCGGGCAGCTCAGCTTCTCCGGGGCCCGGCGGGTAAGCAGCAGCCGCCCCCGGCTGTCTCCGATCCAGGCGCAGGCCACCGTCACATAGTCCCCCGGGGCCAGGGGCTCTCCCCGGCGGTGGAGCCGCCCGGTGGGCTGCCGGTCCTGATCCAGCACATCCTGCCATTCCATGGCAACTCCCCCTTTCCGCCCTATTGTACCACACCCCGCCCCGTCCCGCAACCGGAATTTGCCCTTGCTTTCCCGAAGGAAAGCCGCTATGATAAAAGAAAAACGGAGGCGCACTATGGATTCCAAGTCCCTTCTCCCCTACCTCCCCTGGGTCCTTCTGGCCCTGGGCGTCCTTTGTCTGATTCTCTGGCTCACCCGGGCCCTGCGGCGGCTGCGCAGTCGCGCCGGCGCCATTCCCTTCCGGCTTCTGAGCCAGCTCCTGCGGGAGGGCGGCGAGCTGGCCCAGGAGCCCGGCCCCCGCTCCCTAAACGGCTGTGACAGCATCCTCCTGCCGAAGATCCGGAAGGATTTCCCGGATTTGGACGAAAACGCCGTCAAGGAGGCCGCCCGGGCCCATCTGGCCCAGGCTCTGGCCGGGGCGGAGGGGCTGCGCATTCACAATGTGGTGTTTTCCCGGTATCTCTCCACCCCCGCCCGGAAAACGATCTTCCTCCAGGCGGCTCTGGAGCTCCGGCAGGGAGGCAAGCTCCTGCAAAAGCGGTATGAACTGCAATATCTTTACGCCGTCCAGGCCGCCGGAAGCGGCGTAGCCCTCACCTGTCCCAGCTGCGGCGCGCCCATCGGCTTTGGACAGACCACCTGCCAATACTGCGGCTGCCGGGTCATCGGCGCGGCAGGAAACTGGTCCTTCGGCCCTCTGCGGGAGACCTGACAAGCCATAAAAACGGGAGCGCCGCTCTGTGCGGGCGCTCCCGTTTTCCCGATTCGATCGACGCCCGGGCAAACCGAAAGCCCCGCCTGCCGGAGGGCAAGCGGGGCTTGGGTGGAGCTACTGGCCGGACTTGAACCGGCGGCCTGCTGATTACGAATCAGCTGCTCTACCGACTGAGCCACAGTAGCATTCAACTTAGTTATTGTAGCAAAGCCATGGCCATAAGTCAAGAAAAATTTTATTGTGCCCGGGGCTCCTCCCCGTCGGCCGCCTCCGGCTGCTCCGCCGGGGCCGGGTCCGCTTCGGAAGGAGACTGCGCCGCCGCAAAGGGCTTCCCGTACCGGCTGGCCAGCACCAGGCCCACGGCCCCCGCCGCCATGGTAAAGATCCCGATAAACTGGGAGGTGGACAGCGGGCCCACGGCCCCCCGCTCCAGGTCCCCCCGGAAGAACTCAATGATAAACCGGCCCACGCTGTAGCAGGTCAGATACAGCGCCGTAATCTGCCCGGCCCTCCGCAGCTTCTTCGAAACCGCGATCAGAATCAGCCCCACGGCAATGTCAAAGGCCGCAGAGAAGATCTGCGTGGGGAACAGGGGGGTGCCGGAGGGCGCCAGGCTCCCGGCGGGGAAGGTGATCCCCAGAGGGCCCTGCCAGGCAATGCCGTAGCAGCAACCGGCCAGCAGGCAGCCCACCCGGCCGAAGCCCTGGGCCAAAGCCACGGAGGGCATAATCAGGTCGCTGTAGGGCAGCAGGGCGGCTTTCTTTTTTCTGCAATACAAAAACGCGCCCAAAAAGCCGCAAATAATCCCGCCGTACACCACGAATCCGTTGGAGAAATTCAGCATAATGGCAGGATCCTTCAGGATTTCCTTCCAGATCGTAATAAAATACAGCAGCTTCGCCCCGGCCCAGCCGGTGATCAGAACCGTCACCACCAGGCCGAACACCAGATCGCTGTTCAGCCCGCAGCGCTTTGCCCGGTATTCCGCCAGAAAATACGCCAGCAGCGTACCCAGGGCGATCATCAGGCCATAGCCGTAAATATGAAACGAGCCGATGGAAAACAATACGCTCTTCATAATCTATTATCCTCATTTCCAGGCAGATGCGGCCCCATGGCCGTCTGTGCTCATTATAGCCGGAGCACGGGGCCCTGTCAAGAGACCGGGACTTTGGGCAAAATGTGAAAAAACGGAAAACCTTTTTAGATTTTGCAAAATTGCAGTTGTGTTTCCGTCTGCTTTATTATAGAATAGGGGAAGATAAGGAAAGAAGGAGTGGGTTCCAATGTCCACAGTCAAATATAAGCGCATTCTCCTGAAGGTCAGCGGCGAGGCCCTGGCGGGGGACGCGCACCGGGGGCTGGATTTCGACATTCTCCGGAAGGTCGCCTCCGTGATCGCCCAGTGCACCCGGCAGGGCGTGCAGGTCGGCGTCGTCATCGGCGCCGGGAATTTCTGGCGGGGCGTGAAGGACGGCGCAGACAAAATGCAGCGCAGCCATGCGGACCATATGGGGATGCTGGGAACGGTGATGAACTGCATTGCCGTGGCGGATGTGCTGGAGCACATGGGGATCGACGCCCGGGTGCTCTCCGCCGTGGAAATGCCGAAATTTGCCGAATACTTTACCCGGGATCTGGCCGAGCGGTACTTAAGTGAGGGCAAGGTCGTGCTTTTCGCCTGCGGCACGGGCAATCCCTACTTCTCTACCGACACCGGCGCGGTGCTCCGGGGCGTGGAGATTGAGGCGGACGCGGTGCTGCTGGCCAAAAACGTGGACGGCGTGTACTCCGCCGATCCCAACAAGGACCCCACCGCCGTTAAATTTGACCGTCTGACCTATGACGAGGTCCTGGCCCGGCATTTGCAGGCCACGGACACCACCGCTATGACCCTGGCCATGGATAACCATATGCCTCTGATCGTCTTTGCCCTGGCGGACCCGGAAAATATTCTGCGGGTCGTGGCCGGGGAGACTCTTGGCACGGTCATTGCGGAAGCCTGAGCCAAACAACGGAAAATCATAAACAGGAGGATATAGAACATGAGCGTAGATTTTAAGGAATACACGAGAAAGATGGATAAGACCTTGGAGGTCCTCCAGGAGAACTTCGGTGCCGTGCGCGCCGGCCGGGCCAACGCCCGGGTGCTGGACCGCATCAGCGTGGAGTATTACGGCACGGAGACCCCCATCGGCCAGGTGGGCACCATCTCCTCTCCCGATCCCCGGACCCTGGTCATCCAGCCCTGGGACACCAAGCTGCTCAAGGACATCCAGAAGGCCATTCAGGTCTCCGACCTGGGCATCAACCCCCAGAATGACGGCCGGGTCATCCGCCTGGTGTTCCCCCAGCTCACGGAGGAGCGCCGGAAGGAGCTGACCAAGCAGGTCCGGAAGTACGCCGAGGACGGCAAGGTTGCCCTGCGGAACATCCGCCGGGAGGCCATGGACTATGTAAAGGGTCTGAAGAAGAAGAGCGAGATCACCGAGGACGACCAGAAGAAGGCCGAGAAGGATCTTCAGGACATCACGGATAAATACATCAAAAAGATCGACGACGCCTGTGCCGCGAAGGAAAAGGAACTCATGGCGATCTGAATCGTTCCGGCTGCGGCTTCAGCGCCGCAGCCGGAATTTCATGTAGATTTCACAGCAGAGGAGCATAACATGGCCCTATTTCGAAAAAAAGAACAGGCGGTCCTTCCCCCGCCCCGGCACATCGCCATCATCATGGATGGGAATGGCCGCTGGGCAAAGAAGCGGGGCCTGCCCCAGACCGCCGGGCACGCCGCAGGGGCGGAGGCCTTCCGCACCATTGCCAACTACTGCCGGAGCATCGGCGTAAAATATCTGACGGTCTACGCCTTCTCCACGGAAAACTGGAAGCGCTCCCAGGAGGAAATCTCCGGGATCATGGGGCTGCTGGAGAAGTATCTCACTGAGGCCATCCGGGATATGGAGAAAAACCATGTGCGCTTTGTCTTTTTCGGCGACCTCTCCCGGCTGAGCCCCGCGCTTCAGGCTCTGGCCGCCCGGGCGGCGGAGCGCTCCCGGGACTATCACGAGGTCCAGGTGAACTTTTGCCTCAACTACGGGGGCCGGGATGAGATCGTCCGGGCCGCCCAGACCTTTGCCCAGGCGGTCGCCCGGGGGGAGAAGCGCCCGGAGGATCTGACCGAGGACCTGTTCTCCCAGTACCTTTACTCCGCCGGGGTGCCGGATCCGGAGCTGGTCATCCGCCCCTCCGGGGAAAAGCGGACCAGCAACTTCCTGCCCTGGCAGACGGTTTATTCCGAATTTGTGTTTCAGGATGTGCTGTGGCCGGATTTTGGCCCCAAGGACCTGGACCTTGCCATTGCAGAATACCACCGGCGCAGCCGCCGGTTCGGAGGTAGATAAAGATGAAAACAAGAGTTCTTTCCGCGGCGGTGCTGCTGCCCGTGCTGCTGGTGATCGTGCTGGCGCTCCCCGCCTGGGGCACCGCCGTTCTCTTTGCCGCCGCCTGCGCCCTGGGGGCCTATGAGCTTCTGTACCGGACCAAGCTGGTCCAGGAGACCCGCCTGGTGGTCTACGCCATGGCCGCCGCCTTCCTTACCGGCCTGTGGGGGCTGAGCCAGGACGGAACCCTGGCCAGGATCGGCCTGGCCCTGTTCAGCTTCGTGCTCTTCGGCGAGCTGCTGTACAGCCACGCCAAGCTCCCCTTCCTGAAGCTCTGCGCCACGGCGGTCGCCGGGCTTCTCGTGCCGTATCTGCTCTCCGCTCTGGTGCGCATCCGGGCCATGACCGGCCCCGCCGGGGAGACCTCCGTGGGAAAATTCTACATTCTCATCTGCTTTATTCTGGCATTTTCCGCTGACACCGGCGCATATTTTGTGGGGAGAGCCTGGGGCAAGCATAAGCTGGCCCCGGTCATCAGCCCGAAAAAGACGGTGGAGGGCGCCATCGGCGGCATTCTCTCCGCCATTGTGGTGCTGGAGCTCTATGGCCTAATTTTGTCCCACTTCTTCCGGTATCATGTAACCTACTGGTACGGGATCGTTTACGGCCTGCTGGGCGCGGTGGTCTCCATTGTGGGCGATCTCACCTTCTCCGTTATCAAGCGGCAGGTGGGGATCAAGGACTACAGCAATCTGATCCCCGGCCACGGCGGCATTCTGGACCGGTTTGACAGCATGGTCACCGTCGCCCCCCTGGTGGAAATCCTGCTCCACGTGCTGCCCTTCGCCGTTCCCGGCGGGCAAAGCTGAGGTGGCCGGTATGAAGCGTTGCATCAGCGTGCTGGGCTCCACCGGCTCCATCGGCCGTCAGAGTCTGGATGTGGCGGCCCGGCTGGGGATCCCCGTGGCGGCCCTCACCGCCGGGAAAAACGTGGAGCGTATGGCGGAGCAGTGCCGGACCTTCCGCCCCGCCCTGGCCGTAATGGAGACCCCCGAGGGGGCCGAGGCCCTGCGGGCGGCTCTGGGCGGCCAAAAGCTTACCATTCTCTCCGGCCGGGAGGGGCTGCTGGCCGCCGCGACTCTGCCCCAGGCGGATACGGTCATCACCGCCGTGGTGGGCATGGTGGGACTGGAGCCCACCCTCGCCGCCATCCGGGCGGGAAAGCGCATCGGCCTGGCCAATAAGGAGACCCTGGTCTGTGCCGGGGCCCTGGTCATGGACGAGGCGGACCGCTGGGGTGCGGAGATCGTGCCGGTGGATTCGGAGCACTCGGCTATCTTCCAGTGCCTCATGGGCGTCCGGGACAGAAGCCAGATCAAGAAGCTCATTCTCACCTGTTCCGGCGGGCCATTTTTCGGCATGGCCCCGGAGCAGCTTGCCCATGTGACCAAGGCGGATGCCCTGAAGCATCCCAACTGGAAAATGGGCCCCAAGATCACCGTAGACTGCGCCACCCTTATGAACAAGGGCCTGGAGCTCATTGAGGCCATGCGGCTGTACCGCCTGCCCCGGGAGCAGGTGCAGATCGTCATCCACCGGCAGAGCGTGGTCCACTCCCTGGTGGAGCTGACGGACGGGGCGGTGCTGGCCCAGCTGGGCACGCCGGATATGCGTCTGCCCATTCAGCTGGCTCTGACCTATCCGGACCGGGCCCCCAGCCCGGTGGAGCCTCTGGACCTGCTGACCTGCGGCCCTCTGACCTTCCAGGCCCCGGACCCCGAGGCCTTCCCCTGCCTGAAGCTGGCCATGGAGGCGGCGGATCTGGGCGGCACGGCGGGCGCCGTGCTCTCCGGGGCGAACGAGGCCGCCGTGGCCCTGTTCCTGGAGGACAAAATCGGATTTTACGACATTTACCGCCTGGTAAGCAGCGCCATGGAGGCCGTGCCCTTCCTGGCAAAGCCCGGGCTGGAGGAGATTCTTGAGGCCGACCGGCTGGCCCGCGCCGCCGTTCTGGCCCACCTGTGAGGCGATTTTTTTGACATTGACCACGATTCTCTATATTCTCTTCGGTATTTTCATTTTCGGCGTACTCATCGCCACCCATGAGCTGGGGCATTTTACCGCCGCAAAGCTTTTCGGCGTCCGGGTCAACGAATACTCCATCGGCATGGGTCCCGCCATCGTCCAGTGGGGCAAGGGGGAGACCAAATACGCCCTGCGCTGGCTGCCCATCGGTGGCTACTGCGCCCTGGAGGGAGAGGACGGCGATTCGCAGGACCCCCGGAGCTTCGCCTCCGCCGCCTGGTGGAAGCGGGCAATCATTCTGATCTCCGGAGCGGCCATGAACTTCCTCACAGGCTTTCTGATCCTGGTGGCGCTGTACAGCTCCGCAGCCGGGTTCATCACCCCCACCATCGACCACTTTTATGAGGGGTGCCCTCTGGAATCCGCCCAGGGCCTCCAGGCGGGAGATACCCTGTACAAAATTGACAATCACCGCATCTACACCCAAACGGACGTCAATCTCATTATGGGGCTCAACCAGACCGGCCGCTTTGACCTGGTGGTTATCCGGGACGGGAAAAAGGTCGAGCTCAAGGACTTCCCCATGGAAAAGCGGGACTTTGAAGTGGACGGCGAGGTCGTCCGTCTGTATGGCATGGTCTTTTCCGTGGAGGAGAATACCTTTCCCCGGACCCTCCGCTACGCCTGGAATCTCACCAAGGACTATGTGCGCTCCATTCCCCTGTCCGTGGAGATGATTGCAAAGGGCCAGGCCAGCCTTGCGGATACCGCCGGACCCGTCCGGGTCGTGGATCTCATGGCCGAGGCGGGAAACGCCGCCGAGACCGTCGGCTCCGGCCTTTTGAACATTCTCAACATCGGGGCCCTGGTGGCCATCAACCTGGGGGCCATGAATCTGCTGCCCATTCCCGCCCTGGACGGCGGGCGGCTGTTCGGCCTGCTGATCATCACCGCCATTGAGGCCCTTACCAAAAAGAAGGTCAACCCCAAAATCGAGGCCTATGTGCATGGCATCGGCATGATCCTGCTTCTGATTCTCATGGCAGTGATCGCTTTTAAGGACATTTTTTACCTGTTTCGATAGGAGAACGCAATGACTAGACAGATCATGGTGGGCGATGTGGCCATCGGCGGAGGCGCGCCGGTGTCCATTCAGTCCATGCTCAATACAAAAACCACAGATGTAGAGGGCAGCCTCCGGCAGCTCCGGGCGCTGAAGGCCGCCGGGTGCCAGATTGCCCGGCTGGCGGTGCCCAACCGGGAGGCCGCCCGAGGCTTTTCGGAGATCGCCGCCCAGTCCCCTCTGCCCCTGGTGGCAGATATTCACTTTGATTACCAGCTTGCCATTCTGGCGGCTCAGGGGGGCGCGGCCAAAATCCGCATCAACCCCGGCAACATCGGCGGCCCCGAGCGGGTCCAGGCCGTGGTGGACGTGTGCAAGGAAAAGCACATTCCCATCCGCATCGGGGTCAACGGCGGCAGCCTGGACAAGGCCCTTCTGGAAAAATACGGTCACCCCACCGCCGAGGCCCTGGTGGAGAGCGCCTTTTCCCACCTGGAGCTTCTGGAAAAGTGCGGGTTTTACGACGCCTGCGTGTCCATGAAGTCCTCCCATGTGCCGGTGATGGTGGAGGCCTGCCGCCTGTTCCGGAAGCAGTGTGACTACCCCCTGCACATTGGCGTAACGGAGACCGGCTACCGGGATATGGGCATTATCAAATCTGCCGTGGGCGTAGGGACCCTTCTGCTGGAGGGCATCGGCGATACCCTCCGGGTGAGCCTCACCGCAGACCCGGTGGAGGAGGTCATCACCGCCAAGGAGATCCTCCAGGCCGCCGGGCTCCGGCAGTCCGGGGTGAATCTCATCTCCTGCCCCACCTGCGGCCGGACGAATATCGACCTGATCGGCCTGGTAAACCAGGTCCATGCGGCGCTGAAGGACTGCGAAAAGCCCATCACCGTTGCGGTCATGGGCTGTGTGGTCAACGGCCCCGGGGAGGCCCGGGAGGCCGACGTGGGCGTCGCCGGGGGCAACGGCTTCGGCGTGCTCTTCGTAAAGGGCAAGGAGGTCCAGCGGCTGCCCTATGACGCCCTGCTCCCCGCCCTGCTTTCCTATGTGGACAAGCTGTAAGCAGGTGCCGCCATGAGTGAAACGGTACATTTTCTGGAGCTCTTCTCCGCCTACCGGCCGGAGGAGAGCCTCCGGCCTCTTCTGGAGGCTCTGGAGATCGCAGACGCCCAGATCGATCCCGGCGAGGGGCGCATTCTGGTGGAGACCGCCCCCTCCGCCTATCTTCCCGCCCGGGTCCTGGAGCAGGTCCAGGAGCAGCTGGCCGGGCTGTACGGCCTGCGGCGCATGACCATTCTCCCCCATTTTCTGCCGGAGGAGCTGGAGCGGGTGGAGCCCCAGGAGCTGACGGAGCGCTTCGCCGCCCAATACTCCCCCGCCTGGGCCAGTCTGGCCGGGGCTGCCTGGAGCTGGGAGGGAGACACGCTTACGGTCCGCCTGAAGGCCAACGGCAAGGCCAAGCTGCTGGAGTGCGTCCCCGGTGTCCAGCGGTATCTGCTGGAGCGCTTCGGCCGCCGGGTGGAGATTGAAATTCAGGCCGGCGCGGAGCTGGAGGGTCAAGCTCTGTTCCAGGCTATGGAGAAGCACAAGGAGGCACTGATTGCCCGGCTTCCCCAGGACCAGAAGGCCCCCGCCAAGCCTGCCGGAGCCCCGGCCAAGGCTTCTCAGCCCCAGCCCGAGGCCATTTACGGCCGCCCCTTCCGGGATAAGGCCGTGCCGCTGGATACGCTCAGCTTTGACATGGGCGTGATCTGCGTGGAGGGCAAGGTGTTCGCCACAGACTACAAGGAACTGAAAAAGCGCAACGCCTGGGTGGTCAGCTTTGACATGACGGACTACACCAGCTCCGTCCGGGTCAACCGGTATTTTATGGAAAAGGACACGGAGAAGGCCAAGGCCATCATGACCGCCATCCCCGGGCCGGGGGCCTGGGTCCGGGTCCTGGGCAAGCCCAAGCCCAGCCGTCTGGACAATGAGCTGACCATTGAGCCCATTGCCATTATGGCCGGGGCCGCTCCAAAGCGGCTGGATACCGCCCCGGATAAGCGGGTGGAGCTCCACCTGCATACCACCATGAGCAACATGGACGCCCTGACGGATACCGGTGCCGCGGTCAAGCAGGCCGCCGCCTGGGGCCACCGGGCCATCGCCATTACGGACCACGGTGTGGCCCAGTCCTTCCCGGACGCCATGAAGGCCGCCACCAAAGCCAAGGTGGCGGGCACCGACCAGAATATCAAAATTCTGTATGGCTGCGAAGGGTATTATGTCAATGATGTGGACGACCGCATCGTGGTCCACGGCGCAGGCGACATGGACTTTTCCGACGAATTCGTGGCCTTTGACCTGGAGACCACCGGCCTGTCCTCTCAGCACGACGAGATCATTGAGATCGGCGCCGTCATTCTGAAGCAGGGCAAGGAGCTGGCCCGGTTCCAGACCTTTGTGGACCCCGGCCGCGCCCTCAGCCAGAAGATCATCGATCTCACGGGCATCAACGACGGCATGCTGCGGGGCGCGCCAAAAATTGGGGAGATCCTCCCGGATTTTCTGGCCTTCTGCGGCAATCGCCCCCTGGTCGCCCACAATGCGGATTTCGACGTGGGCTTCATCACCGCCGCCTGCCGCCGGCTGGACATTCCCTTCCACCCCACCTATGCCGACACCCTGATCCTGGCCCAGAACCTCATGCCCCATCTGACAAAATTCAAGCTGGACATCGTCTCCAACGCCCTGAGCCTGCCGGATTTCAACCACCACCGGGCGGCGGACGACGCCGTGACCTGCGGGCTGATTATGGACCGCTTTTTTGCCATGCTCCGGGAACGGGGCCTGACGCGTCTGAACCAGATCAATCCCATTATGCCCGAGCTCCGGGCCAAGGGAAAAATCTCCGACCGCCACGCCCGGCACATCATTCTCTTTGCCAAGAATCAGACCGGTCTGCGGAATCTGTACCGGCTGATCTCCTACAGCAACCTGAAATACTTCCACCGGAATCCTCGCATTCCCAAATCCGAGCTGCTGCAATGGCGGGAGGGGCTGATCATCGGCTCCGCCTGCGAGGCGGGCGAGCTGTTCCAGGCGATTTTGTCCAACAAAAGCGAGGAGGAGCTCCTGCGCATCGCCTCGTTCTATGATTTCCTGGAAATTCAGCCCCTGGACAACAACCGCTTCCTGCTTCTGGAGGGGAAGGACGGCAAGCCCCCCATCGCCGAAAGCGAGGAGGACCTGCGGAACTACAACCGCACCGTGGTCCGCCTGGGCGAAAAGCTGGGCAAGCCCGTGGTGGCTACGGGAGACGTGCACTTCCTGAACCCGGAGGATGAAATTTACCGGCATATCCTCCTGGCCACCAAGGGCTTCCCGGACTGCGACCGGAGCAATCCCCTGTATTTCCACACCACGGACGAAATGCTGAAGGAATTCAGCTATCTGGGCGCCGAGAAGGCCTATGAGGTCGTAGTAAAGAACACCAACCTCATTGCGGATATGTGCGAGACCCTCCGCCCGGTGCCCCACAACCTCTTTGCCCCCTCCATTGAAAACTCCGTGGAGGACCTGAAATCGCTGGTTTACGGCAAGCTCCACCGGCTCTACGGGGAAAATCCCCCGGAGCTCATTACCAAGCGGGTGGAGACCGAGCTTCACGACATCATCTCCTGCCATTACGACGTGATCTATATGTCGGCTCAGAAGCTGGTGCAGAACTCTCTGGAGCACGGCTATCTGGTGGGCTCCCGGGGCTCCGTGGGCTCCTCCATCGTGGCCTACATGGCCGGGATCACCGAGGTCAACTCCTTCCCGCCCCATTACCGCTGCCCCAATCCGGCGTGCAAATTCACCACCTTCGACGTGCCCAAGGGCTACGGCTGCGGCGCGGACCTGCCGGACGCCGTCTGCCCCAAATGCGGCACTCAATTCCAGAAGGACGGCTTTAACATCCCCTTTGAGACCTTCCTGGGCTTCGGCGGCGACAAGGTTCCGGATATTGACCTGAACTTCTCCGGCGAGTACCAGGCCAAGGCCCACGCCTACTGCGTGGAGATGTTCGGAAAATCCCACGTGTTCCGGGCGGGCACCATCGGCACCGTGGCGGAAAAGACCGCCTACGGCTATGTGAAGAAGTATCTGTCCGAGCGGAATAAGGTCGTCCCCCGGGCGGAGGAGAACCGTCTGGCGGCGGGCTGCGTGGGCGTGCGCCGCACCACAGGCCAGCACCCCGGCGGCCTGGTGGTCATCCCCCAGGAGAACGAAATCTGGGATTTCTGCCCGGTGCAGCACCCGGCGG
>CAKTIN010000045.1 GCA_934565775.1 uncultured Oscillospiraceae bacterium | reverse complement strand
CTTCCATGAAAACACCCCCGTTTCCTCTATTATAGCAGAAACAGGGGCCTTTGGGTAGTTTTTTGACAGACTGAAAGGCTCCCTTGGGAAGGGAGCCTTTCGTGCATTTTTCTTAGGCAGTTTCATTCCTTTCCCGGAAGAACAGGAGGGAAAACCAGGTGACCACGTTGTCCCCATACTGGAAGGGCACGCCGCAGCGCTCCGCCATCTGGGTCAGGACGATGCCCTGGCTCTCCACGCAGGGGTGCATCCGCTCCGGGAACCGGCAGGGGCCCTCCGGATAGGCGCAGCGGCCGCAAATGGCGCAGGCCTCCGTGGACAGGGTATAGACCTCCGCCCCCTGGGCCCGGAGCAGGTCCGCCACCTGATCCGTCACCGCCTCGTGGGCCGGGCGGGTGGCCAGCGTCCCGGCAATGTCCGCAATATCCGGCACCTCCGTCACCGTAGCGATCATCAGGCACTGGGGATAGGACAGGCATTTTGCCTTGCAGGCCTCCACAGACCCCACCCCCGGGGGGCAGGCCCAGGTCTTGCCGTACATCTGGCACTCGTGCTCGCAGATATACCGCACCCGCCGGGAAAACTCCAGCTCCTCCGGCCGGATGAAGAAATAGCAGTACAGGGGCAGCTCCGCCAGCTGCCGCTCCAGCAGGGCCCGGTCCATCACTCCGCCTCCCTTGCCGCCAGGTAGTCCGCACAGGCGGCGGCGATTTGCCGGTACACCCCGGAGAAGTCCCCGGTGTACCAGGGGTCCTCCACATCCCGCCGGTCCGAGCCGAAATCCGTCAACCGGTGGAGCTTTCCCGCCGGGTCTCCGGGGAAAAGCCGAAGCAGGCGGCGCAGATTGCTGCCGTCCATATACAGAATGTCGTCAAAGCGCCCGTAGTCCTCCGCCGTGATCTGCCGGGCGGCATGGCCCCGGCAGTCGATTCCGTGCCGGGCCAGCTCCGCCCGGGCCGGAGGGTAGACGGGATTGCCCAGCTCCTCCCGGGAGACGGCGGCGCTTTCGATGAAATACCGGTCCTCCAGCCCCCGGGCCCGGACCAGCTCCTTCAGAATATACTCCCCCATGGGGCTCCGGCAAATGTTGCCGTGGCAGACAAATAGAACCTTTCTCATGATCTGAAACCCTCAAAAAATTGCATTTTTCTTTCTATTGTACCACACCCGGCCTCCGGGGTAAAGAGAGGATTTCCCGTTTTTCCTCCGAAGGGTGGCATTCCGCCTCTCCCCGTGGTATAATGGGGAAAAACAGAAGGGACGGTCCGGCTTTGCCGGCAAAGTATGAAACATCCATCCATTTTCCTGGAGCAATACCGCCACCTGGGCAAGGAGATCTACATCCTGTTCTGGGGGCGCATCGTCACCAGCATGGGCTCGCTGATCTGGCCCCTGCTGACCCTGATCCTGAAAAACAAGCTGGGCTACAGCGCCACCACCATCGCCGCGATCACCATGGTCATGGGCATTTTGCAGTTTCCCATGCTCCTTCTGGGCGGCAAGCTGGCGGACAGCCGCAACCGCAAGCACGTCATCATCCTGTGCGATCTGGTCACCGTGGTGTGCTACGTCATCGCCGGGCTGATCCCCCTGTCCGCCTACAGCATCGGCCTGTTTTATATCGCCGGTGTGTTCGCCACCATCGAGGGTCCGTCCTATGACGCCCTGGTGGCCGACCTCAGCGACAGCGACACCCGGGAGAAGGCCTACAGCCTGCAATACCTGGGCATGAATCTGGGGCTGGTCCTGGCCCCCACCCTGGGCGGAATGCTCTTCAAGGACTACCTTTGGCTGGCCTTCCTCATCACCGCCGGGGCCACCTTCTCCTCCACGCTGCTCATTCTCCTGTTCATCAAGCGGCTCAGCGTGGAGAAAACCCACGTCAGTCAATATGAGCAGAAGCAGGACGGCGTAAGCGTGCTGGCCATCCTGCGGGAGCGGAAAACCCTGATCGTGTACGCCCTCCTGGGCGGACTGGGGGGTCTGGTCTACGGGCAATTCAACTATCTGCTGCCGCTGAATATGGAGGCTCTGTACGGAGAGCAGGGCGCGGAAATCTTCGGTCTGCTCACCAGCGTCAACGCCCTGACGGTGATTATCGCCACGCCGCTGGTCACCACCTTCCTGGGAGGGATCCGGGATGTGCGGAAGATCTTCATCGGCGAGGTGCTGATTGTCCTGGGCCTGTTCAGCTACCGCTTCGTGCAGATGCAGAAGGCGCTGTATTTCGTGCTCATGGTGGTCTTCACCCTGGGAGAGGTGTTCAACACCCTGGGGCACCAGCCCTATATGACCCGGCGGATCCCCTCCACTCACTGGGGACGGGTCAACTCCTTTGTGTCCATCGTCAGCGGCCTGTGCACCAGCGTGGGCAATCTTCTGCTGGGGCGTCTGCTGGACAGCCGGGGCTTTGACGCCGCCTGGCTGGCGGTGGGCATTCTGGGGGCGCTGGTCATTTTCCTGGCCGCGGCTCTGAATCTGTCCGACCGGAAGCGGTTCCCGCTGCTGTATGAAGCCCCGGCAGCCCAGGGCTCCGGCAGCGAGGCAGGCTAAGGCGCTTCTCCCGGTTTGCATCAGCACGCAGCTGCGCCCATGCGCAAAATGCGCCAGGCAGATCATGCCGAAAGCTGCACAAAGCCTCAAAGCCATCGTTGAAGCGTCCTTAAATCATTGCCGAAACGTTCGGAATGCTACAGGCTCCCGGAAAATCGGGGCCTTTTCGGCGTGGGACCGGCGGCCTTCTTCCTACAAAAATTGCCCGGGCAGGACCTCCTGCCCGGGCAATTTTACATTTTGGAATTTACTTCTTCTGGAGATACGCGTCGATGGACTCGGCAGCCTTCTTGCCGGCGCCCATGGCCAGAATGACCGTAGCCGCGCCGGTCACGGCGTCGCCGCCGGCGAACACGCCGTCCCGGGTGGTCATCTCTTCCTCGTTGACCACCAGGCAGCCCTTGCGGTTGACCTCCAGGCCAGGAGTGGTGGAGCGGATCAGGGGATTCGGGCTGGTGCCCAGCGCCATGATGACCGTATCCACATCCAGCACAAACTCGCTGCCGGGGATCTCCACCGGACGGCGGCGGCCGGAAGCGTCGGGCTCGCCCAGCTCCATGCGGATGCAGCGGATGCCCTTCACCCGGCCATCCTCATCGCCCAGGATCCCAGTGGGGTTGCACAGAGTCATGAACTCAATGCCCTCTTCCTTGGCGTGATGCTGCTCTTCCTTCCGGGCAGGCATCTCCGCCTCGCCCCGGCGGTAAACGATGTACACCTTCTCCGCGCCCAGACGCATGGCGCAGCGGGCGCCGTCCATGGCCACGTTGCCGCCGCCGACCACGGCCACGGCCTTGGAGTGCATAATGGGGGTGTCGGCCTCCTCGGTGTAGGCCTTCATGAGGTTGGTCCGGGTGAGGTACTCGTTGGCGGAGTACACGCCCTTCAGCGCCTCGCCGGGAATGTGCATGAACATGGGCAGGCCCGCGCCGGAGCCCACGAACACGGCCTTGAAGCCCATCTCAAAGAGCTCGTCAATGGACAGGACCCGGCCGATGACCATATTGGTCATGACGTTCACGCCCTGGGCCTCCAGCTTCTTGACCTCGTTGGCCACGATCGCCTTGGGCAGACGGAACTCGGGAATGCCGTACACCAGCACGCCGCCGGCGGTATGCAGAGCCTCAAACACCGTGACCTCATAGCCCTTCTTGGCCAGGTTGGAGGCGCAGGTCAGGCCGGCAGGGCCGGAGCCCACCACGGCGACCTTGATGCCGTTGGAGGGGACCTTCTCGGGCATGGCGTTCACGTTCTCCCGGTACCAGTCCGCCACGAACCGCTCCAGGCGGCCGATTGCCACGGGCTCGCCCTTCACGCCCCGGACGCACTTGCTCTCGCACTGGCTCTCCTGGGGGCAGACCCGGCCGGACAGCGCAGGCAGGGAGTTGGTAGAGGTGATGATCTCATAGGCGGCCTTGAAGTCGCCCTCGCCTACCTTGGCGATGAAATCGGGAATATGGATATTCACGGGGCAGCCTTCCACGCACTTGGGGTTCTTGCAGTGCAGGCAGCGCTTTGCCTCTTCCATGGCCATCTCGGGGGTATAGCCCAGGGCCACTTCCTTAAAGTTCCGGGCGCGGATCTGGGGATCCTGCTCGGGCATGGGGGTTTTCGTCAGAGTCATATTTGCCATTGCAGCTTCCTCCTTACTGAATCAGCGCCTTGCCCATGGCTTCCATGCGGCAGACGTGCTTCTCGGCAACCTCAGCCTCCCGGTCCCGGTAGACGCTGTTGCGCTTCATGAGTTCCTCATAATCCACCTTGTGGCCGTCAAACTCGGGGCCATCCACGCAGGCGAACTTCACCTCGCCGCCCACGGTCACACGGCAGCCGCCGCACATACCGGTGCCGTCCACCATGATGGGGTTCAGGGACACCATGGTCTTGACGCCGAAGGGCTCGGTGGTCTTGCAGACGAACTTCATCATGGGCACGGGGCCGATGGCCAGGACCTCGTCATACTGCACGCCGGACTCCAGCAGGGCCTGGAGCTTCACAGTGCCGAAGCCCTTCTCGCCGTAGGAGCCGTCGTCGGTCATGAGATACAGGTGATCTGCGCAGGCGCGGAACTCGTCCTCCAGGATCACGATGTCCTTATTCCGGAAGCCGATGATCACGTCCACCTCAGCCCCGGCCTCCTTAAAGGCCCGGGCGGCGGGCAGCGCAATGGCGCAGCCCACGCCGCCGCCGACGACGCAGACCCGCTTCTTACCCTCAACCTCCGTGGGCTTGCCCAGGGGGCCCACAAAGTCCCGGATAGAGTCGCCCTCATTCAGCGCGCCCAGGGCCTTCGTGGAGAAGCCGACCTTCTGGAAAATAATGGCGACGGTGCCCTTCTCCCGGTCGTAACCGGCAATGGTCAGCGGCACGCGCTCGCCCTGCTCGTCCAGGCGGAAAATAATGAACTGACCGGCCTTCGCCTTCTTCGCAACGAAGGGAGCCTCAATCTCCATATAGGTGACGGAAGCGTTCAGCTCTCTTTTGCATACGATCTTATACATATCTGCTGTTTCTCTCCTTACATCAGAATGGGATACGATTGGTGTATATGCGAATTGATCCACTTGTCATTATAACGCAAGGGGCGCAGAAAGTAAAGGCCTATTTCCGGGAAACCCCGGACATTGGGGGGAAAACCGGCGTTTTTTCGGAGGATTGATTTTTTGACGGAATCTGGTATACTATAGGTGTCATCTTTCTGTTAGGAGGCTGCAAATATGGAAAAAGCAAAGGTTTATTTCACCCGCGCCCTCACCCCCGAGGCCGTGGTGCAGATGTTCCGGAAGGTGGGCGTCGCCCTGCCCGGCAAGGTCGCGGTAAAGGTCCACTCCGGGGAGGACGGGAACCAGAATTACCTCCGCCCGGAATTCATGAAGCCCATGATCGACTTTGTCCACGGCACCGTGGTGGAATGCAACACCGCCTATGCCGGCGCCCGGAATACCACCGCCCGGCACTGGCAGCTTATGAAGAAGCACGGCTGGTCCGAGGTGTTCGACGTGGACATTCTGGACGCCGAGGGGCCGGACCTGGAGCTGGAGATCCCGGAGGGGAAGGTGCTCAAGAAGAATTTCGTGGGCAAGGACCTGGCCAACTATAACTCCATGCTGGTGCTGTCCCATTTCAAGGGCCACCCCATGGGCGGCTACGGCGGAGCGCTGAAGCAGCTGTCCATCGGCTGCGCCTCCACGGCGGGCAAATGCTGGATCCACTCCGGCGGCGCGGTGAAGGACCCCGGGCAGATCTGGTCCAACACCTGCGAGCAGGATGCCTTCTGCGAGGCCATGGCGGACGCCGCCTCCAGCGTGGTCCGGTATTTTGACGGGAAGATCTCCTTCGTGAACGTCATGTGCAACCTGTCCGTGGACTGCGACTGCTGCGCCGTGGCGGAGGACCCCTGTATGAAGGACATCGGCATTCTGGCCTCCGCAGACCCCGTGGCCCTGGATCAGGCCTGCATCGATCTGGTGTACCAGTCGGACGACCCCGGCCGGGATCACTTCATCGAGCGGGTGGAGAGCCGCCATGGGCGGCATACCATCGACGCCGCGGCCGCTCTGGGCTTCGGCACCAAGGACTATGAGCTGATCGAAATCTGACCCCCCATTCCAAAGACACAGGCCCCCAGGCATTGCGCCCGGGGGCCTGTTTTTCGTTTTGCTCAACGGATAAACCGCACCTGGGGATAAATCTCCTCCAGCGCTGCGTTCTTCCGCTCCTCAAATCGGGCCTTGTTCTCCTCAAACAGGTTCCGGCCCTGGGCATCGATGGACACGATCAGCGGGCCGAACGCCCGGACCTTGCACCACCACAGGGTCTCCGGCATTCCCAGCTCCTCCCAGTACCGCCCGGCAATGCGCTCCACCTCGGCGGCGGCCAGAACCGCGCAGCCCGCCGGGAACACGCAGTGGATCGCCCCGAACCGGCGGCAGGCCTCCTGGGTCCGGGGGCCCATGCCCCCCTTGCCCACGATCACCCGGACCCCGGTCCGCTCCACGAACTCCTTTTCGAATCGCTCCATGCGCATACTGGTGGTGGGCCCCACGGAGACCATCTCAAAGCGGTCCTCCCCCGTCTGCCGGACGATGGGCCCGGCGTGGAAAATGGCCCGGTCCCGGACCTCCACGGGCAGGGGCCGGCCCCCCTCCACCAGGCGGCGGTGAGCCACATCCCGGCAGGTCACCAGGTCCCCGTCCAGATACACAATGTCCCCCACCGCGATCTGCTCCAGATCCCGGGCGGAGACCGGCGTAACGAGCACTTTCTTTCCGTCTCTCAGCTCGATCATTCCAGCGTCACCCCCTTGTGGGTCAGAACCCGGGCGTTCAGCGCCCGGTCAAAGCACACCCGGCCCCGGCGATGGGACCAGCAGCCCACGCTCAGCCCCACCCCGATGACGGAGGGGTGCCGGGCCGCGTGCTCCACATGGACCCCCAGCACGGAGCGCCGGCCTCCCAGGCCCTGGGGGCCCAGGCCGATGGCGTCGATGCCCCGGGTGAGCAGCCGCTCCAGCTCCGCCGCACGGGGCTCGGGATTGACGCTGCCCAGCGGGCGCAGCAGGGCCTTCTTCGACAGCAGCGCCGCCGTCTCCGCGCTGGTCGCCACCCCGACTCCCACCAGCAGCGGCGGGCAGGCGTTCAGGCCGTAGGTGGTCATCTGATCCAGCACGAATTTCGCCACGCCCTCATAGCCCGCCCCGGGCATCAGGGCCATGGCCTTGCCGGGCAGGGTGCAGCCGCCCCCGGCCATATAAACACCCAGCTCGCAGCCGTCCCAATCCGGGACGATCTCCCAGAATATCGTGGGCACCCCCCTGCCGGTATTGTCTCCGGTGTTGAACTCCCGGAAGGTCTCCACGCTGTTGTGCCGCAGGGGCGCTGCGGCGGTCGCCTGCCGGACCGCCTCCCGGAGCAGCCCCTCCAGCTCCCCCAGCAGGGGGAAGCCTGCGCCGCACCGGGCCCAGAACTGGATCACGCCGGTATCCTGGCAGCACGGCCGGTCCAGCTCCCGGGCCAGGGCCTGATTCTTGGCCATGGTATCATAGATCAGCCGGGGCAGCGGATCCTGCTCCTCCTGCCGGAGCCGGGCCAGCTTTTCCGCCACATCGTCCGGCAGGACCTTGCTGACATGGGCGAGAAAGGCCGCCACCTGCCGGGTCATTTTTTGCACTTGTTCCGCTTTTTCCATGTTGTACCTCATAAAAAAGCCAGCCTGCGGGAAGATCTGTGGTTTTTTCAAACCGCCGCAGGCTGGCAGGGGAATCGGATTGTTACATTTTACATTTTCAAAATGGCCTTGACCACCGTCTGCTTCTCCTTCAGAGATTTCTCAAAGGCGGCGATGCCGTCGTCAAAGTCAAAGCAGTCCGTGGCGATCTTCTGAATGTCGATCTTGCCGTCGGAAATGGCCTGCACCGCCAGAGGAAATACGTTGCGGTACCGGTGGACGGTCTTAATGACCAGCTCTTTATGGGCGATCTTGTAGAAATTCATGGGTGTGTCGCCCATGACGTTGCCCACAATGACGATGGTCCCGCCCCGGCGGGTGAGGGACTCGGTCTGGGCCGCCGTGACCCGGTTGCCCGCCGTCTCAAATGTGATGTGGGCGCCCTGGCCGCCGGTGAGCTCCAGGACCCGGGCCACGGTGTCCTCCTCCCGGCCGTTGATGACATAATCCGCGCCCATTTCCAGGGCCTTGTCCAGACGGTTCTGGAACAGGTCCGTCACAATGATCTTCGAGGCGCTCATGGCCTTGCAGGCCGCCAGGGTAGTCAGGCCGATGCAGCCTGCTCCCAGAATCACCACGGTGTCCCCCAGCTTCACGCCCCCCAGGCGCGCCGCATGGACGCCCACGCTCAGGGGCTCCACCAGAGCCCCTTCCAGGGTGCTCACATTGTCGGGGAGCTTGTACACCAGATGGGCCGGATGGGTGAGATAGTTGCGCATGGCCCCCTGATAGGGCGGGCAGGAGATGAACTGCATATCCGGGCAGAGGTTATACCGGCCGGACTTGCAGTATTCGCAGTGGCCGCAGCCGATTCCCGGCTCCAGGACCACCCGGTCGCCCACCTGCAAATGGGTCACGCCCTCCCCCAGGGACTCCACCACGCCTGCGGCCTCATGGCCCAGGATCAGGTCGCCCTCGATGGGGGTCGTGCCGATGCAGCCGGTCTCGTAGAAGTGCACGTCGCTGCCGCAGACGCCGCAGTATTCCACCCGGATCAGGACCTCCCCGGCCTTGGGCTGGGGAATTTCCATTTCTTTAAAGGCAAGGTGCAGCTTGCCGTTCATATACAGGGCTTTATTTCTCATTTCTGACTCCCTTCGTCAAAAAGCGTATGCAGCACCCGGAGAGACCGGGGGGCATGATCGTCAAAGTCGCTGGTGCGGGCCTCCAGGCTGATGCGCCCGTTGTAGCCGATCTGCTTCAGAATGGCGGCGAACTCCCGATAGGGCGGCCATTCGTTCTCATACAAGGGGAACACCCGCTCGCCCTCTCCCGGCAGGAAGGGGCAGGCAAAATGGATGTGCCGCAGGTTTTCCCTGCCCAGGGTCAGCAGGACCTTGGGGTCCTCATGGTCCCGGGTCATATGATAGTAATCCAGGAGCACGTCCGTGTGCTTCAGCCCCAGGCGCTGCTTCATAGCCACGCCCTCGGCAAAGGTGTTGATCAGATTGCTCTCAAAGGAGTGGATGGGCTCAATAAGGATCCGCAGGCCTACCGTGGGGGCATAGGCGTCCAGCTCCAGGTGAAGGTCCTCCAGCTGCTTCATGGCCTCGGCCTTGTCAAAGCCCAGCGGGTAGGACTTGGCAAAGGGGCTGCCGAACACCACATACTCCGCGCCCAGGCGCTTGGCCAGGGGCAGCGCCTCCCGGTAATACCGGGCAATGGCCGCCCGGTCCACCTGGGGGCCCGTGAGCTTCATCCGCCGGGGGAAGAGGTTATTGAGCACCTCGCTTTTGATCCCGGAGCGCTCCACCCGCCGGACGATCTGCTCCCGCTGCTCCGGGGGCAGATCCATGATCTCGCTCAGGGGCAGCTCGATATAGTCGTAGCCGAAGGCCTTCAGCTTTTCAATGGTCTCGATGCCGGTTTTATCCGGCTGTGTCGCGGTCAGATTGCCGCTGCTTCCGTAGCGCATCGCGTTCCTCCCTCAATTCATGCCAAACGCCTGTTTGGCGATCTCCACATCCCGGGCAATCCGGTCCCAGGGGTCCCGGTACTCCGACCGGAAGCAGGGCCGGGAATAATAGTTCTCCAGAACGATCCACCCGTCATAGCCGATCTCCCGCAGGGCCTGGGCCGCGCCGAAGAAATCCGTCTCCCCCAGCCCCAGATGGACGCTGCCCTGGACGCTGTCCAGGCCGTCCTTTACATGGACCTGGGCAATTTTCCCCGGGCCGATGGCCCGAATGTCCTCGGGGACCTTCAGCCCCGCATAGGTCACGGGGTTCTGGGTGTCATAATAGATTCCAAAATTGGGCAGATCGATCTCCTGCCACAGCTCCAGCAGCTCCCGGGCGGGAAAGACGCTCTCCAGCGTAACGCGCACCGGGGTCCCCAGGGCATAAGCGCAGGCCTCCTTCATTCTCTCGCCGATGCGCCGCCGGTCCGCCTGGGTCCGGGGGAAGCCGGCGAAGAACGCCGGGGCCAGGTATACCGGCAGGCCCATAGCCGCGCAGGCGTCCAGCCCGGCGGTGAAGGTGCTCCAGCATTCCTGCCCCTGGGAGGTCTCCATGGGGCAAATCATGCCCCCGGCCTTGCCCAGGGCGTTGCCCGCCATGCCGATCAGGGAGATCCCGGTCTCCTCCGCCGCATAGCGGTAGAGCTTCTGCACATAGCTCTGGGTCAGGGGGTTGTTCTGCGCCCCGCCACCCCAGTCGTCCAGCTGGACGCCGTCGATCCCCAGGGCCTTCAGCCGGGGAAAGATGGCCGGTCCCTGAATGGGCGTGACCCATTCGCAGATGCCCAGCTTCATAGGCCTCAGCCGTTTACGTCCACAAGGACCTTGATGTCCTTGCCGCCGCCCTTGACCAGCTCCTCAAAGGTTTCCGTCGCCTTCTCCAGCGGCACAATGCGGGTAATGATCTCCTTGGCGGGGAGCTTGCCCTCGGCCAGGAGCTTCAGGGAACCGGCAAAGTCGTCCGCCGTAAAGGCATAGCTGCCCCGGATGGAGAGCTCCTGGGTGACGATATTCTGCATGTTGACCGTTACCATCTTCGCGGCGTTGCCCACCCAGACGATCCGGCCCTGGATCTTCACATAGTCCACCGTGGTCTGGCAGGTAGGCGTCGCGCCCACGCACTCGATGGCCACGTGCACGTTCTTGCGGATGCCCGCCTCGGTGAGCACCGCGTCCAGATCCTGGGCAGCGGGATTCACGGTGATGTCCGCGCCGAACTGCCGGGCCAGGGCCAGCCGGTCCTCGCTCAGGTCGGTGACAATGATCTTCCCCGCCCCGGCGGCCTTCACCAGCATGACGATCAGCAGGCCGATGGTGCCGGTGCCGGCAATAAGCACGTTGTTGCCCGCAAGGGGCTCCGCCAGGCTCACCGCATGATGGGCCACGGCCAGGGGCTCCAGCAGGGCGCCCTCCTCGTCGGACACGGTCTCGGGCAGATGATACACGAACTTCTCGTTCATGCAGATGTATTCCGTAAAGGCGCCGTCCACATCCAGCACGCCCAGATTCCGGCGGTTGGCGCAGATGTTCATGGCCCCGCGCTTACAGAACTCGCACTGGCAGCAGTATTCCACGGGGAGCACCGAGACCCGGTCGCCCACCTTGAAATGCTCCACGCCCTCGCCCAGCTCCGTGACCACGCCGGAGAACTCATGGCCCATGACCATGGGCGGGATCTTCCGGCCGGACGCGCCGGTGTAGCCGTGGATGTCGGAGCCGCAGATGCCGCAGTATTTTACCTTGATCTTGACCTGACCGGCCTTGGGCTCGCACATGGGGTAGTCCAAGATCTCCATTTTATGGGGTCCTTCGTAAACAAGTGCTTTCATAGGTCGTTCCTCCTTTTTAACCCATACCGAGATAGCTCTTCTTAATGGCTTCGTTATGCAGCAGGTTTTCCGCCGAATCGGCCAGGACCACCTCGCCGACCTCCAGGACATAGCCCCGGTCCGCAACCTGAAGGGCCGCCTTGGAGTTCTGCTCCACCAGAAGGATGGGCAGGCCGTCCTCCTTGATCTTGCGGATGGCCCGGAACACCTCCTCGATCAGCAGGGGCGCCAGGCCCAGGGAGGGCTCGTCCATCATGAGCAGCTTCGGGTCCTGCATCAGCGCCCGGCCCACGGCCAGCATCTGCTGCTCGCCGCCGGACAGGGTGCCGCCCATCTGCTTCTCCCGCTCCAGGAGCCGGGGAAACAGGGAAAACACATACTCCAGATTCTTTTTGATCTTTGCATTGTCCTTGCACAGGTACGCGCCCATCATCAGGTTCTCCCTTACCGTCAGCTGGGAGAAAATGCGGCGGCCCTCAATGCACTGGGCAATGCCCATTTTCGACAGGGCGTGGGGGGACTTCCCGTCCACCCGCTGGCCCATATACCAGATCTCGCCGGTGTGGCGGCCCTTGACCAGGCCGGAGATACATTGCAGGGTGGTGGTTTTGCCCGCGCCGTTGGCGCCCAGCAGGGTCACGACGCCGCTCTGCCCCACCTCCAGGGAGATGCCCTTCAGGGCATGGATCTCGCCGTACCAGAAATGCAGGTCCTTTACTTGCAGAATGCTCTCAGCCAATGTCTCCACCTCCCAGATACGCGGCGATGACGCCCTCATGGCTCTGGATGTACGACGGGGTGCCCTCGGCCAGCTTCTCGCCGAAGTTCAGCACGCAGATCCGATCGCACACGCCCATAACCAGCTTCATATTGTGCTCCACCAGCAAAATGGTGATGCCCATGTCCCGGATGCTCCGGATCATGCCGGTGAGCTCGTCCTTTTCCGTGTTGTTCATACCGGCGGCGGGCTCGTCCAGCAGCAGGAGCTTGGGATCGCTGACCAGGGCCCGGGCAATCTCCAGGCGGCGCTGCTCGCCGTAGGACAGGCTCTTGGCCAGGTGGTCCTCCCGGTGGGCCAGGTCCATAAACGCCAGAATCTTCCGGCATTTCTCCCGGGCGGCCTCGTCCTCCCGGCGCTTCCGGCCGGTGTCGAAGATCGCATCGAAGAGGTTGGCCTTCATTCTGGGATGGCAGCCGATCATGCAGTTTTCCAGCACGGTCATTTTATTGAACAGGTTGATATTCTGATAGGTCCGGGCCACGCCCAGGCGGTTGATCTCATACTGGGGCTTGCCCTGAATCTCCCGGCCGTCAAAGATGACCTTGCCGCTGGTGGGGGCATAGTAGCCGCTGATCATATTAAAGGTCGTGGTCTTGCCCGCGCCGTTGGGGCCCACCAGGCCGAAGATCTCGCCCTTTTCCACATGGGTGGTGACGTTGTCCACCGCCGTCAGGCCGCCGAAGCGGATCGTTAAATTTTCCAGCTTAAGCATGTTCTTTCCTCCCTTTGATCCGCGCAGCCGCCTTTTGGAACAGGACCTTGCACTCGCCGGAGATTCCGTTGGGCAGCAGGAACAGCACAATGAGGATCAGCAGCGCATAGACCATCATCTGATAGGTGGAGAAGCTCTGGAGAAACTCCTTGATGCTCAGCAGGACCACGGAGCCCACCAGCGGCCCGGCCAGATTCGCCATACCGCCGAAGAGCAGGATGGTCATGAACAGGGTGGACTGGGTGCTGCTGAAGGTATCGGGGCTGATGAAGTTGATCAGGTGGGCATACAGGCCGCCGGCAAGACCGGCGTAGGCCGCGCTGATCACAAAGGCAAGGGTCTTATACATCCGCACATTGATGCCGGAGGAATAGGCCGCCTGCGTGTTTTCGCGGATCGCAAGGAAGGCGCGGCCGGTGCGGGACTTCACGATGTTCTGCTTGACGATCGTCAGCAGAACGACCAGAACGAAGATCAGGACAAAGCTCTTGGCGTAGCTGTCGAAGGAGAAGCCGAAGATGGAGATGCTCGGAATGTCCTTCAGACCGGAAGCGCCGCCGGTGATCGGCCGGGTGGAGTTTGCAAAGGTATAGACCAGTTGGCCGAAGGCAATGGTCAGAAGCGACAGGAAGTGCTTGACCAGCTTGGTCGCCGGGATGGCGATGATCGCGCCGACCACCATGGAGAATACCACGCCGATGAGCATGGTGAGAATGGGGCTCCAGCCCAGATTGATGGAGAAATAGGCGCTTGTGTATGCGCCGACGGCAAAGAACGCCGCGTGGCCGAAGGAGATCTGGCCGGTATAGCCGAACAGAATATCCAGGCCGGAGACTGCGATGGTGT